>NZ_CP104381.1:3169526-3486479 GCF_030582395.1 Ralstonia pickettii | reverse complement strand
TCGTTATTGGAACGGGATTGTACCCCCGGCCGAAAGTTATCCACAAAGGATAAGTCTGTGGATAACCTGTGGACCTGCTGTGAGTAGCGGTGGACAACCGATTTTCTTGACTTGCCGCAAACCCAGTCCCGACAAGGCTTTTCGCAGAGCACCTCAAGCCGCACAAGGCGATGGGGACAACTCGCCGCCGGGTGGATTATGTGCGCCGGACGCACGTTATCCCCAGTCAGCAACGCTTGACAGATGTGGGAAATGCCGCTTAAATGTCGGGTTCTGCGATGCGCAGCAGGGGAGCGCACGCTTGTTCGTGTCAGATGCGGGGCGAAAAACACTTCGTCGCGACTGATCCGGCTTAGGCCCGATGCTCTCGGTGCCCGATGTTCCGGTGACACCCTAGACCTGAACAACATAGCGCACGGCAGTCTGCGTGGGCGATTTCTCTGACTGAATCGACACCAGGCCGCGGCGGTAGCCCTAGGCCCGGCGCGTGCGGCAATGTCCGCACCACCCATTAACAAGAGAGTGCATCATGAAGCGTACCTATCAACCTTCCGTTACCCGTCGCAAGCGCACCCACGGTTTCCGTGTCCGCATGAAGACCCGCGGTGGCCGTGCTGTGCTGAACGCACGCCGCGCCAAGGGCCGTAAGCGCCTGGCCATCTAAAGACGGCCGCGCCAAGGGTGGCGGCTTCGGCCGTTGCTCATGGCTTTGCGGCACGCTGGCGATGGGCCTGCACGCCTACCCCAAGGCCGCAAGGCTGACAAAAACGGATGAGTTTTCATCCGTTTTTGCTTTGCGGCCGGTCCGGCGTAGTCGTCACTTCGTGCTGTATGTGCGCGCCAACGGCGCTGCCCAAGCACGCCTTGGCGTGGTGATCGGCAAGAAATTCGCCAAACGCGCTGTCGAGCGCAACCTCATCAAGCGTCAGTGCCGCGAGTTGTTTCGCCTGCGGCAGCCGTTGCTCGGCGGGCGCGACGTGCTGATCCGCTTGCAGGCAAAGTTTCCGCGCCAAGACGTGCCCACCGTGGCGGCCTTCAAGCGCATCTGCCGCGAAGAGCTGGTGCATCTGTTCGAGGTCGCCGCGCGTCCATTGCCAGCCCCTCCTTCGGCCGCACCGTCCCAGCCCACTGTTGGGAGCACGCCATGACGCGCGTGCTGCTGATTCTGCTGCGCATCTACAAAGTGGCGTTCAGCCCGTTTGTGGGCGCGCAATGCCGTTTTCTCCCGACCTGTTCCGACTACGCGCGCGATGCCGTGCTCGCCCATGGGCCCGGTTACGGCAGTTATCTTGCGGCAAAACGTCTATGCCGCTGCCATCCGTTCGCACAAGGCGGGTATGATCCTGTGCCGCCCGCCGCTGGCGACGCTGTGCCCCGCTCCACCGATCCCGCATCGACCGACGCGACCGCAGCTGACTCCCAGCCTGCGCGGCCGTCGATCCAGGCAGTGCCGGAAAACGTAGCGAGCAGTCCGAGGGTGGACCGAGAAGCGCAACCGTACAAGGGTACGGCGAGCATCGCAGGTTCAAGATCGGGCTGCGCAGCCGTTATTCGGCGCTGGCTTCACCTTCCCAGACCGTAATCCGACATGGATATCAAACGCACCATTCTCTGGGTGATCTTCTCGCTGGCGGTTGTCCTGCTGTTCGACAACTGGCAACGCGCGAATGGCCACCAGTCGATGTTCTTCCCGACACCGCAAACGGCCACCACGACGGCCGCTGCGCCGGGCAGCACGCCCGCAGGCGACGTGCCGAGCAACGCCTCCACGACGGCAGCCTCCGGAGCGCAGACCGCCCCGGCCACGGGCGCGGCTTCACAGGCACCGGCTTCGGAGAAGATCGTCATCTCGACCGACCTGCTGCGGGCCACGATCGACACCGCTGGCGCCATCGTCACCAAGCTCGAACTGCTCGATCAGAAAGACCACGACGGCAACCCGATGGTGCTGTTCGACCGCAGCGTCGAGCGTACCTATCTGGCTCGCTCGGGCCTGATCGGCGGCGACTTCCCGAACCACACGACGGTGTTCACGGCATCTGCCGGCCCGCGTGACCTGGGCACGGGCAACGATGTCTCGATCACGCTGACGGCCGACAAGGGCGGCGCCAAGCTGGCCAAGACGTACGTCTTCAAGCGCGGCAGCTACGTGATCGACACGCGCTTCGACGTGACCAACGACGGCACTGCGCCGATCAACCCGACGCTATATATGGAACTGGCCCGCGATGGCGGCGCTGTGGAGCAATCGCGCTTCTACAGCACGTTCACCGGCCCGGCCGTGTACACCGACGGCGACAAGTTCCACAAGATCACCTTTGCCGACATCGACAAGGGCAAGGCACAGGTGCCGGCCCCGACCGACAGCGGCTGGGTGGCGATGGTGCAGCACTACTTTGCATCGGCCTGGATTCCGGCAGACAACGTCAAGCGCGAGTACTACGTCAACCGCGTCGACACCAACTTCTACCGCATCGGCATCCAGGAGCCGCTGGGCACCGTGGCGCCGGGCGCCAGCGTGTCGGCCACGGCGCGCCTGTTCGCCGGCCCGCAGCAAGCGCGCATGCTTGAGGCCATCACCCCGGGCCTGGACCTGGTGAAGGACTATGGCTGGCTGACCATCGTCGCCAAGCCGCTGTTCTGGCTGCTGGAAAAGATTCACGCACTGCTGGGCAACTGGGGCTGGTCGATCGTTGCACTCACGGTGTTGATCAAGCTGGTGTTCTTCCCGCTGTCGGCCACGAGCTACCGCTCGATGGCCAAGATGAAGGACCTGCAGCCGCGCATGACGGCCATCCGCGAGCGCCACAAGGGCGATCCGCAGAAGATGAACCAGGAAATGATGACGCTGTACCGCACCGAGAAGGTCAATCCGCTCGGCGGCTGCCTGCCGATCGTGATCCAGATTCCGGTGTTCATGGCTTTGTACTGGGCGCTGCTGTCGTCGGTCGAAATGCGCGGTGCGCCCTGGATCGGCTGGGTGCACGACCTCTCCACGCCCGACCCGTTCTACATCCTGCCGGTGCTGATGGCCGTGTCGATGTTCGTGCAGACCAAGCTGAACCCGACCCCGCCGGACCCGGTGCAGGCCAAGGTGATGATGTTCATGCCGATCGCGTTCTCGGTGATGTTCTTCTTCTTCCCGGCCGGCCTCGTGCTGTACTGGGTGGTGAACAACTGCCTGTCGATCGCGCAGCAATGGTCGATCAACCGCATGCTGGGCACCAACAACAAGGCGGCACCCGCCAAGTAAGGCGAATCCGCTTCAGCAAAAAGGGCACCTTCCGGGTGCCCTTTTTTGCGCCGCCCGAAACGCGTCAACCGCTTCGAGCCGTGCGGGGCAAACAGCCTCGATGTTGTGGCCATGCGGGTCGCACACGAAAGCGCCGTAGTGGTTCGGGTGATGGTGCGCACGCACGCCCGGTGCGCCATTGTCGGTGCCGCCCGCGGCTATCGACGCAGCGTAGAACGCCTCGACGTCGGCACGCGTGTCGACGCAGAAGACCGCGTGCAGCGGCGGCTTGTTCGGCCCTTGCCCCGACATCGCCGCCGAACTTCACAACGCCGCCGTGCCGGGCGGGCGTAAACCTGCCACATCGGCGTGGTCCGTTACGGCCGCCAGAAACTCCGGCACCTTCGCCAGGCCAACGGCGCCGAGCGCCTGTTCATAGAAGCGCCTCCTGGCTTCGAAATCGCTGACGACGACGCCGATGTGATCGATCGTCCGAATCTCCTTGGTTGGAAGCTGGCGCGCAACGGCTGGGCTGCCGCACAATATCGCCCATGACTGCCGCTGACCACCCCACCGCCTTGCCGAACGCTTCCGCCGCGCCGCGCGCGCCCATCCTCACCATCCCCATCGCCGCGATTGCCACCGCGCCGGGGCGAGGCGGCATTGGCGTGGTGCGCGTATCGGGGCCTGATGTGCGCGCCGTCATGCAAGCCGTGTGCGGACGTGTGCTGACGCCACGCCAGGCAACCTACCTGCCGTTCCTCGACGCCGAGGGCAACGCAATCGATCGCGGCATCGCGCTGTGGTTTCCCGCGCCGCATTCCTACACGGGCGAAGACGTGCTGGAGCTGCAGGGCCACGGCGGCCCGGTCGTAATGCAACTGCTGCTGCAACGCTGCCTGGCCGCCGGCCGCGAGATCGGCCTGCGCGTGGCCGAGCCCGGCGAGTTCACGCGCCGCGCCTTCCTCAACGACAAGATGGATCTGGCGCAGGCCGAGGCCGTCGCCGATCTGATTGAAGCCAGCACCGAAGCCGCCGCACGTTCGGCGGCGCGCTCGCTCGATGGTGCGTTTTCGCAGGCGGTGCATGCGCTGGTTGAGCGCGTGATCCATCTGCGCATGCTGGTGGAAGCGACGCTGGATTTTCCAGAAGAGGAGATCGACTTCCTGGAGGCGTCCGACGCGCGGGGCCAGCTTGCCGGCATTCGCACGGCCGTCGATGGGGTGCTCGCGCAGGCTCGTCAGGGGGCGCTGCTGCGCGAAGGCCTGCACGTGGTGCTGGCGGGGCAGCCGAATGTCGGCAAGTCGTCGTTGCTCAATGCGCTGGCCGGCGCGGAACTTGCCATCGTCACGCCGATTGCCGGCACCACGCGCGACAAGGTGCAGCAGACGATTCAGATTGAAGGCATCCCGCTGAACATCGTCGACACGGCAGGCTTACGCGATACGGAAGACGAGGTCGAGCGCATCGGTATCGAGCGCACCTGGGCCGCCATCGCCCGCGCCGATGTCGTGCTGCATCTGCTGGATGCGGCGGACTATCGCGCCAACGGCCTTTCGCCCGAAGACGCTGCGATCGACGCGCGCATCGCCGAGCACGTGCCCGCCGGCGTGCCGACCCTGCGCGTCATCAACAAGATCGACCTTTCGGGCGTGGCCGTACCGGACCGCGTGGATGCAGAGCCCCCCGAGGTGTGGCTCTCGGCGCGCGATGGCCTTGGTGTCGAACTGCTGCGCGCGGCGTTGCTGGAGATTGCCGGCTGGCAGGGCGGCGGCGAGGGGCTTTATCTCGCGCGCGAACGCCATCTCGCCGCGCTGCGCACAGCCCGCGATCATCTGGCCACGGCCGCAGAGCACGCAGACCAACAAGCGCAATCGCTGGATCTGTTTGCCGAGGAGCTGCGGCTTGCGCAGGAGGCGCTGAACAGCATTACGGGGGCGTTTTCCAGCGATGATTTGCTGGGGGTGATTTTTAGTCGGTTCTGTATCGGCAAGTGACCGCCCCATGTCTGCCTACTCGGTTTCCATCAAAGGCGTCCTCCGCGCACCGACCGGCGATGTCGTCCTGCTACTCAATGAACGGGAAGAATGGGAACTGCCCGGCGGGCGTATTGAACTTGGCGAAACGTCCATCGAATGCCTGGTCCGAGAAATCGCTGAAGAGCTGAACCTGCAGGCGGAAGTGGGCACGTTGATCGACACGTACCTGTTTGAAGTCGTGCCAGGCAAGCACGTGTTCATTGCCACGTATGCGTGCTCGCTGGTCGGCCCGTTCGAGCCGACCGTCAGTCACGAGCACAAGCGCCTCGGGCTGTTTGCGCCGGATGCGTTGCCGGTGAATTTGCCGGAGGGCTATCGGGCGTCGATAGCGGCAGCGCTGAAGGCAGCCGCTTAACGCGATGCGTGCGCTTTTCATCTGCAGCCGCAATCGGCTGCGCAGCCCAACGGCGGAAGCGGTCTTCGCCCAATGGCCAAATGTGGAGACCGATTCTGCAGGCTTAGCGCCCGACGCAGACGTACAACTCGATGCCGACCAACTCGACTGGGCTGAGCTGATTTTCGTCATGGAACGCAGCCACCAGCGACGCCTGTCGCTACGGTTTGGTGCGGGGCTACGCGGCAAGCGCGTCGTGTGTCTGGATATTCCCGATAACTACGCGTTCATGCAGCCCGAACTCATCGCCTTGCTGGAGAAACGAGTCGCATCGCATCTACGCGGTCGATGGGAAAGCATGCCGCTCAATCACGCCCCCAGCGCCAGCGCGGCGGCTCGCCCTTCCACCAGCAAACCAGCACCAGCAGCACTGACACGCCCAGGACGTACAACGAAAAACCCAACTGCGTGCGCCCCGGGTGCAGTCCGACGATGCCAACCACCAGCAATACGGCATAGATGGCGAGCACCATCCAGCCCTGCCAACGCGAAGGGAAACCCCATCCCCAGCCGTAGCGCTTGGCGGGAAACCAGTACTCGTTGGAATCGTTAGGCATCGTAGTCAGGGAAACGCGAGCAAGAGATGCTCGCTAATGTACTCCCTCACAGAATCGGCGGAACAAACGCCAACAGCCAGCCGGTCATTTACCGCTGGCGGAAGTCGTTTGCAACAGAGAAGGGTGCGCAGGCCGCACCGAAGCGGCGGACAATGGCGCACAGGCCATCAACCGCATCTTTCTAGCTTCTGTATCGGAGAGTGGAGCGTTGGTTGCATCCGGAAAGGCTTCCGGTACGCACAAGGCGCTACGAACCAAGCTCGGCGGAACGGACGTCGGATGACTTCACGCCGCCAGCGGCAGCACCCTGCTGGTGCTACCGAAACAATCGCGCGATCTTAGTAGAGCTTCTTCGGCAGCATTTGCGAACGCAGGCGCTTACGCGTACGCGACACGGCAGCAGCCTTCTTGCGCTTGCGCTCGGTCGTCGGCTTTTCGTAAGCGGTGCGGGCGCGCAGTTCCTTGATCAGGCCAGTGCGCTCGATTTCACGGCGGAAGCGGCGCAGCGCAACTTCGACCGGCTCGTTTTCTTTCAGACGGATGGTGGTCATCGGGTCCCTTGCTCAGTATTCGGGTGGACGGCGAAACAGCGGATTATATACCGCCCAGAGGGCGTGCAGTGTAGTTGAATCCGTTAACCGATGCAAGGCACTTCCGATTGTGGCGAGAATGCCATTTCTTGCCGCCATTTTGCGCAGAGGCGTGGCCTTGATGCTACGCCATGAGCGGCCAGACAGCGCGCGCAGCGAGGAAGGAACGCCGCTTGCTCAACGCGATCATCTCTCCAAGCCATCTACCGTGGAACGCGTTCCCAAGTCTGCGCCCGCACCGGTTGCCACTAGCGCCACCCTTCTCGCCGAAGCGCTGCCCGAACGGCTGCGCTATGTGGACGACACACGCCCGGGCTACACCCGGCGCCGGCTACGCGGGCAATTCGCCTATTTCGACACGCGCGGCCAGCGCATCCGCGACCCGGCCATCATTGCGCGTATCAACAAGCTGGCGATCCCGCCGGCCTATACCGACGTCTGGATCTGCCCACATGCGGGCGGGCATCTGCAGGCGACGGGACGCGACGCACGCGGGCGCAAGCAATATCGCTATCACGCAGAATGGCGCGCCTTTCGCGATGCCGACAAATACGGGCGATTGCTGGCATTCGGGGCGGTGCTGCCACGGGTGCGTGAGGCGATCACCGCCCACCTGGAGGCGCCGGGCCTGGCGCGCGAGAAGATGCTGGCGACAGTGGTCTACCTGCTGGACGTGACGCTGGTGCGCGTGGGGAACGCGGCCTATGCGCGCGACAACCGCTCCTATGGGCTCACGACACTGCGCAACCGCCACGTTGAGGTGCACGGCAATACGGTGCGCTTTCAGTTTCGTGGCAAAAGCGGCGTGGAGCACGACGTGTCGGTATCGGATCCGCGCCTGGCCCGCATCATCCGGCGCTGCGTCGATCTTCCAGGGCAGGAGTTATTCCAGTACATCGACGAAGCGGGCGAGCGCCGGGTAGTTGATTCCACGGATGTGAATGCATACTTACAAGAGATTACGGGGGCGGATTTCACGGCGAAGGACTACCGCACCTGGGCCGGCAGCGTGCTGGCGCTGGATCTGCTGCGCGGGCGCACGTTGACGAACGTTACCGAGGCGCGCCGGCAGGTGGTGGAGGCTGTTGCTGCCGTGGCGCAGCGCCTCGGGAACACGCCGGCCGTCTGCCGCAAATGCTATGTACACCCGGCTGTGGTGGACGCATTCCTGGCGGGCGAATTGGAAGCACTGCCCCCGACCCGCGCGCGCAAGGGTCTGCGACGCGAAGAAGTGGCCTTGCTTTACTTTCTCGAGCACATCGCCAGCACTAAGGGCACAGGCGAAAAAAAGCCCGCCTGAAGAAGGCGGGCTTTGGAGCGAACAGACGCGGACTTACTTCGATTGCTGCGGCGTCATATCCGGCGTGGCGGGCGCAACGCCCGGCGCGGCCGTCGGCTGAGCCTGCTGTGCGGCCACGGTGGTGCTGCGCTCTTGCAACCCGCCGCCCAGCGCCGTGTATAGATCGATGGCGTTGGTCAGGCGAGCCAAGCGCGTCTGCACCAGCGTCTGGTCGGCGCTGAACAGATCGCGTTGCGCGTCGAGCACATCGAGGAAGCTCGACACACCATTGCGATAACGCTGATCGGAGAGCGTCAGGCGATCAGCCGTGGCATCGCGGAAGCGCTTCTGCGCGGCCACCTGCTCCTCCAGGGTGCCGCGCGCCACGAGGGCGTCGGACACTTCGCGGAACGCGGTCTGGATCGTCTTCTCGTAGTTGGCAACCGCGATCTTCTGGTTGGTCTTGGTCAAGTCCAGGTTGAAGATGTTGGTGCCCCAGTTGAAGATCGGCAGCGTCAGGTTCGGCACGAACGACCAAAAGCCCGTCCCGCTCTTGAACAGATCATGCAACGCGCCGCTTGCCGTGCCCACGTTGGACGTCAGCCCGATACTCGGGAAGAACGCGGCGCGCGCCACACCGATGTTGGCGTTGGCGGCAATCAGCCTCTGCTCGGCCTGGCGGATGTCCGGGCGCTGCTCCAGCAGCTCCGACGGCACGCCGGGAGGAATGTCTGCGACGATCTTCTCAGACGACACCGTGGTCGGCGCGGGCAGGTCGGCCGGCAACGGCGCCCCGACCAGCAGCACCAGCGCGTTGGTCGCCTGGGCGTACTGGCGCGTGAGCTGAGCCACTGACACGCGGGCCGATTCCACCAGCGTCTCGGTCTGGCGCAGATCCAGCGCCGACGAAGCACCAACGTCAAAACGCTGCTTGGCCAGCTTGTAGTAGTCCTCGCGGCCCTTCAGGGTCTGCTGGGCCAGGTCCAGCTGCTCGGCATAGGCGCGCTCGTTCAGGTAAGCCTTGGCCACCTGCGAGATCAGGCTGATCTGCGCCGCACGCCGGCCTTCGTCCGTCGCCAGATAACTTGCACGCGCAGACGACGTGACGTCGCCCACGCTGAACAGGTTCACCTGATAGTTGCTGATACCCACGCCAAGCTGGTACTGCTTGTTGTAGATGTCGCCGCCGGTGGTCGAAATCGACGGCGGCGTATGGCTGCGCGTGTACGTGGCGGACGCGTTGACCGGCGGCAGCAGGTCGGCGATCTGCAGGCGGTACTGCGCACGCGCGGCCTCGACGTTGAGCATGGCCACGCGCAGGTCACGGTTGTTCTCAAGCGCCAGGCCGATCAGCTTTTGCAGGCGTGCATCGGGGAAGAACTCGCGCCAGCCCAGTTCGGTCGCACGGGGTGCGTTCTCGCCGGGCTTGGCGGAGTCTGCCGGCACGGCATAGCCGGCCGGTGCCTGCGGGTACGCGCTCGTTATCGGAGCATCCGGGCGCTCATAGGTGGGCGCCATCGAGCAGCCGGACAACACGCCGGCAGCCAGCAGGAGCGCCGGCAGCAGCGCGGGGGTTCGAAAGGTCATCGTTTTCTGCATGTTCAGATTTCCTCGTCCAGCGGACGGTGCGCGGCATCCAGGCGGCGTTGACGCTCGCTGCCCTTGAAGATGCGGCGGACCACCACGAAGAACACAGGCACCAGCACCACGGCCAGCACCGTCGCGGTGATCATCCCGCCCATCACGCCGGTACCGATGGCGCGTTGGCTGGCGGAGCTGGCGCCCGTGGCAATCGCCAGCGGCAGCACACCCAGGATGAACGCGAACGACGTCATGATGATCGGGCGGAACCGCAGGTGTACGGCTTCCAGCGTCGCCTCGATGAGGCCCTTGCCTTGCGCCTGCAAGTCCTTCGCAAACTCGATGATCAGAATTGCGTTCTTGGCGGACAAGCCCACCACCGCAATCAGGCCGACCTTGAAGTACACGTCATCCGGCATCGCGCGCAGCGTCACCCCCAGCAGTGCGCCGAGCACGCCCAGCGGCACCACCAGAATCACCGCCGCCGGGATCGACCAGCTTTCGTACAGCGCCGCCAGCACCAGGAACACAGCCAGCAGCGACAGCGCATACAGCGCCGGCGCCTGCGAGCCCGAGGCCTTTTCCTGCAGCGACTGGCCCGTCCACTCGTAGCCGATACCGGCCGGCAGTCTGGCAGCGAGGCGTTCCATCTCGGCCATGGCGTCACCCGAGCTGGCACCCGGCGCGGCCGCACCCGAAAGGCGGACAGCCGGATAGCCGTTGTAGCGCACGAGCTGCACCGGGCCGACGATCCAATGGCCCTTGGCGAACGTCGACATCGGGACCATGTTGCCCTGACCGTTGCGCACGTACAGGTTCATGATGTCTTCGGGCTGCATGCGGTTGATCTTGTCCGCCTGCACGATCACACGCTGCTGACGACCATAGTTCGGGAAGTCGTTGGCGTATGCCGAGCCCAGCGCCGTCGACAGCACGGCGTTGATGTCGGTGAACGAGACACCCAGCGCATTGGCCTTCTCGCGGTCGATATCCACCTGGTACTGCGGCGAATCTTCCAGACCTTCCGGGCGCATGCCGGTGATGACCTTGCTTTGCGCCGCCATCCCCAACAGCTGATTGCGGGCTGCCATCAGCGCGTCGTGGCCGAGGCCCGCGCGGTCCTGCAGACGGAACGTAAAGCCGGTTGCGTTACCCAGTTCCGGAATCGGCGGCGGATTCAGCGGAAAGACGATCGCATCGCGAATGCCACCGAACAGCGCACCGAAGGCCCGGCCGACCACGGCATCGGCGGTTTGGTCCTTGCCCTTGCGCTCGCTCCAGTCTTTAAACGGGGTGAACACGATACCGGCGTTCGGCCCGTTGCCCGAGAAGCTGAAACCCTGGACAGCCACGATGTTCTCGACCGCCTTTTCCTGCTTGTAGTAGTTCTCGACCTGCTTGATCACTTCCAGCGTGCGGTTGGCCGATGCGCCCGGCGGCAGCTGGATGTTGGTCACGATGTAGCCCTGGTCTTCGGTCGGCAGGAACGAAGACGGCAGGCGCAGGAACAGGAACACCACCGCGGCAATCAGCGCAACGTAGATCACCATGTAGCGGAAGGTCTTCTTCAGCATGCGCTCCACGAAGCTTTGATAGCGGTTCGTGGTGGTGCTGAACATGCGGTTGAACCAGCCGAAAAAGCCCTTCTTCTCGTGGTGCGAGCCTTTCTCGATCGGCTTGAGCAGCGTCGAGCACAGTGCCGGCGTGAGCGTCAGCGCCATGAGTGCCGAGAAGAAGATCGACGACACCATCGACAGCGAGAATTGGCGATAGATCGCCCCCACCGAGCCCGAGAAGAACGCCATCGGGATGAACACGGCCATCAGCACCAGCGTAATACCGATGATGGCGCCCGTGATCTGGCCCATGGCCTTGCGCGTCGCTTCGCGCGGGGGCAGGCCTTCTTCGGCCATGATCCGCTCGACGTTTTCAACCACCACGATGGCATCGTCAACGAGAATACCGATCGCCAGCACGAGGCCGAACATCGTCAACACGTTGATCGAGAAGCCCATCGCGTTCATGACGGCAAACGCGCCCAGCAACGAGATCGGCACCACGATCGACGGCACCAGCGTGTAGCGGATGTTCTGCAGGAACAGCAGCATCACCAGGAACACGAGCACCATGGCCTCGAACAGCGTCTTGACCACTTCCTCGATCGAGATCTGAACGAACTTGGACGTGTCGTACGGCACCTTGTATTCCACGCCGGCCGGGAAGTACTTCGAGAGTTCTTCCAGCTTGGCCTTCACGGCCTTGGCGGTGCCCAGCGCGTTACCCGTGGGCGAGAGCTGCACGCCAATGGCCGAGATGGGCTGGCCGTTGATCCGCGCAGACGTCGAGTAGGTCTGGCCGCCGAGTTCCAGGCGCGCAACGTCCTTCACGCGGACCAGCGAACCGTCCGGCTTGGCCACCAGCACGATGTTGCCGAACTGCTCGGTGGTCGTGAGCTGACCTTCCACCACGACCGTCGCCGCGAGCGGTTGGTCGGAGACGGACGGCAGATCGCCGATCGTACCGGCCGAGACCAGCGAGTTCTGCGCGCGGATGGCGTTGTAGACGTCCGTCGGGGTCAGCTTGTAGCCAACCAGCTTGGCCGGATCGATCCAGACGCGCATGGCGCGCTCCGTACCGAACAGAACTGCCTGACCCACACCCGGCACGCGCTTGATTTCGTTCAGCACGTTGCGCGAGATGTAGTCGCCCAGTGCCACCGGATCCATCTTGCCGTCGGTGGATGCGAGCGTCGCGAACAGCAGGAAGTTCGAGCGCGCCTTGTCGACCTGCACACCCTGCTGCGTCACCTGCGAAGGCAGACGCGCTTCCACGCGCTTCAAGCGGTTCTGCACGTCCACCTGCGCCAGCGCCGGATCGGTACCGGCCTTGAACGTCACGGTGATCTGCGCCTGGCCGTTACCGCCCTGGCTGACCGACTCCATATAGAGCAGGCCGTCCGCACCGTTCATTTCCTGCTCGATGATGCTGGTGACGGATTCGTCCAGCGTCTTCGCGTTTGCGCCCGGATACGTTGCCGTGATGATGATGGACGGCGGTGCAATGGTCGGGTACTGCGAGATCGGCAGCTGGGTGATCGAAATCGCCCCAGCAAGGATGATGAACAGCGCGAGCACCCAGGCAAAGACCGGGCGATCGATAAAAAACTTTGCCATGCGATGGCTCCTTGTTTACTGCTTGGCTGCCGGTGCGCTGGCAGCGGGAGTGCTTGCAGCAGGGGCGCTGGCTGCCGGTGCCGGAGCCGCGCCGCTACCCTGGCCACCTTGGCCTTGCGGGGCCTTGCCCTGGCCTGTCGGTATCGGCTGCCACGGCACGGCTTTGACCGGCGCGCCCGGACGGACTTTCTGCAGGCCGTCGACGATCACCTTGTCGCCCGCCTTCAGGCCGCTGGAGACGATCCATTCCGTGCCGGTCGAGCGGTCGGCCTGGACTTGGCGCACCGCCGCCACGCCCTTCTCGTCAACCACCATGACCGAGGCGCCGTCCGGGCTGCGCGTCACCGCTTGTTGCGGCACCGTGATGGCCTGTTCGTCCACGGCCTGCTCCAGGCGGGCACGCACGTACATGCCCGGCAGCAGCGTGCGGTCGGCGTTCGGGACAATCGCGCGCAGCGTGATCGTGCCCGTGGCGGGGTCCACCGTCAGGTCCGAGAAATAGAGCTTGCCCGTTTGCGCGTAGGCACGGCCGTCCTCTGTCACGAGCGTCACCTTGGCCGCGTCACCACCGGCCTTGGCCAGCTTGCCGTCCTTGAGCGCCTGCTGAAGACGCATCACTTCGGTGCTCGACTGCGTGAACGTCAGGTAGATCGGGTCGATCTGCTGAACGGTGGTCAGCAGCGTCGCCTCGCCCTGGCCCACCAGCGCGCCTTCGGTGACCTGCGCCAGACCGGCACGACCGGAGATGGGCGAAGTCACGCTGGCATAGCCGACGTTCAACTTGGCGGTCTCCACGGCAGCGCGGGCGGCGGCCACGTCAGCGGTGGCTTGCTTGGCGGCGGCGGTGGCGTCGTCGTAGTCCTGCTTGCTGATGGCGTTGGTGGCAACCAGCGGCTTGTAGCGCTCGGCCTTCAGTTGCGCCTGCGTTTGCGTGGCCTCCGAACGCGCCAGCTGTGCCTTGGCACTGTCCAGCGACGCCTGGTACTGCGCCGGATCGATCTGGAACAACTGCTGGCCGGCCTTTACGTCACTGCCTTCCGCGTAGGTGCGCTTGAGCACAATGCCCGCGACCCGAGCCCGCACCTGTGCCACACGCGTAGCCTCCAGGCGCCCCGGCAACTCGCTGGTCAAGCCAACGGAGTGCGGCTGCACGGTCACAACGCCGACTTCGGTCGGAGGCATGCCGGCGCCGCCCGGCCCTTGCGCCTGCTTGTTACCGCAGGCTGCAAGTGCCACCACCATGAATGCGGCGGCAGCGAGTTGGTGATAACGGCGGGTGTTCGTCATAGATGACCCCATGTGGCGATAAGCGGAATGCCGGGTGCCGTAACGCCGCGCAAACGAGTGCGACGCCAGCAAGCCGTCAGCGAACCAAAAAAACACAAAACGAAAACGTCCGATGCTAGCCGTATCTGGCGGCACGCGATATGGCCTTTGCGACGAACTCGCAACAACCCGGACCAGAATGCTAAGAAGCAGGCGCGATCGGCAGTCGGTCTCCACCCCTGGGGACGACTGACTCGAAGTCAGCCCCAGGCTGCCTGCCCGCATGAATGTGGCGCATACGGCGATGGGCAAGTGACGGAGTGCGCGCTATTATAGATACGTTCGCGTATGTATGTAAGTGTCGCCTTCAACGGACAGGGACTTCGTTGACACCTTTCCTGAGTTCGCTGCAATGACGGCGATCAAGCGAACTTGCAGCGGATGCCGCGCCGCGACAGGCATTGTCAGCCAACGGGCGCGCTGCCGCGTTGTGCGAAGCGCAATGGTGCGTTGCCTGAAATTGTGCATTGCACAAAAGCCAATCGAAAGAACGCCGGACGAGATACCCCGCGTTCCCCTGGAAGATCATGGTCAGACGAACAAAGGAAGAAGCCCTGGAAACACGTAACCGCATTCTGGATGCGGCGGAAGACGTGTTCTATGCGCGCGGCGTGGCACGCACATCCCTGTCGGATATCGCCCAGGCTGCGGGCGTGACGCGCGGCGCCATCTACTGGCACTTCCGCAACAAGACTGACGTGTTTGCGGCCATGTGCGAGCGTGTGAAGTTGCCGATGGAGACGATGTGCACCCCACTGGGCGTGGAGGCCGATGATCCGCTGGGCGAATTGCGCACCGTGGGCAACTTCCTGCTGCGGCAACTCGTGGAAGACGCGCACTGGCGCAAGGTCTTCGAGATCATGTTCAACAAGTGCGAGTTCGTCGAAGACACAAGCCCCATCCTCAAGCGCCAGCAGGAATCGTTTGAAGAAGGCATGGCCCATCTGACGAGCATCATCGAGCAGGCGACGCGGCGCGGGCAGTTGCCGGCCGACCTCGACATCCCGCTGGCCGTGGCGCATTTCCACGCCACGTTCAACGGCATCATGGGCGATTACCTTTTCTATCCGGACGCCTCCAGCCTCGCCACCAAGCGCGAACGTCTGCTGGATGCCTGCATCGACACCCTCAAATATGCGCCGTCGCTGCGGCTTGAGCCGGCAGCGGCAGCGGCCGCCCACACCGGGGCCTCGGCATGAACGCGCCGGTGTTCGATCAGATGGTCTTTGCCGGCGGCGGCAACCGCTGCTGGTGGCAGGCCGGCTGGTGGGACGTCGTGCAGCCTGAGCTGGGCCTGGCGCCGCGCGTGATTGCCGGCATCTCGGCCGGCGCGTCGACGGCGTGCATGCTGCATGCATGGAATTCCGCCGAGCTGATGGACTACTACGGCGAAGCCCTGCGCCAGAACACCCGCAACGCCCATTGGGGCAACCTGCTGCGCGGCGAGCGCGTGTTCCCGCACTACGGCATGTATCGCACGGCGCTGCTGACGGTGTTCGGCGAAGGCCGCTTCGCACGGCTGGCGCAGGCGCCCGAAATTCGCATCGGCGTGGCGCATATTCCGCGCTGGTTGGGCGCTCGCTCCGCCGTGGCGGCGGGGCTTATCGCCTACAACATCGAAAAGCACGTTCGCAAGACGCTGCACCCGACGCTGGGCAAACGCCTCGGCTTTACGGCGGAAATCGTGCGCGCGCAGGATTGCGCCACACCCGAGGACTTGGCGGACCTGCTGCTGCAATCGGCCTCCACCCCGCCGTTCACGCCGGTACTGCGGCGCGACGGGCGGCCGGTGCTCGACGGCGGCATGGTCGACAATGTGCCGGTGCACGCGCTGGACGCCACGCCGGGCGACGCGCTGGTGCTGGTCACGCGCCTGTACCCGCGGCCGATGTATTTCCGCATGGACGTGCCGGTGGCGGACGGCGTGCAGCGCCGCTTTTATGTACAGCCCTCGCGCAAGGTCCCCATTTCGAGCTGGGATTACACCCGCCCCGGCGCCATGCGCGACGCCTATGCGCTCGGCCGTCATGACGGCGAAACCTTCCTGCGCGAACTTCCACGCGGGTTCGCCACGGCGGTGGCTGCGTAACCACCACCTCCAAAAGAGCGAGGGGGCGGGCGCGCTGCTTGCTGCACATGGCGCGCCCGCCGGCGTGCCATCAGGGTCGTCCGGCCGATGCATCTCCGACGGACACTTCATGGCCGCAAACCCTGCACATGCGTTTGACCTGATCGTGATCGGCGCCGGTTCGGCCGGGCTCGCGGCTGCGCGCCGATCTGCGCAATTGGGCGCGCGCACGCTGCTGATCGACCGCGCGCAAGTGGGCGGCACCTGCGTCAACCGCGGGTGCGTACCCAAGAAACTGCTCGGCTACGGCGCCGCCTGGTCGCAGACGATGGTTCGGTGCTTGCGGGCGGCGCACGCCCGGGATGCCTGGGCCGATGCCATCGCCCGCACACGCGCCGAAGTCGCGCGGCTGCACGAAGCGCATTACGCGCACCTGGCCGATGCCGGCTTGCAATGGCTGAGCGGCATGGCCTCGTTGCGCGGCCGCGGCATCGTCCGCCTGCAGACCGAGTCCGGTAAGACCACGCTGCGTGCTCGCCAGATCGTGCTGGCCACCGGCGCCCACCCCACGCCGCTCCCCGTCCCCGGCGCGGAACTGGCCTGCACCTCCGACGACGTATTCGGCTGGGACACGCTGCCCGCATCGCTCATCATCGCGGGCGGCGGCGTCATCGCGGTGGAAATGGCCTCGACGCTGGCGCGCTTCGGCGTGCGGGTCAGCGTGCTGACGCGCGATGCCCGCGTGCTGCCTGAATTTGATGCCACAGTGGCCGAGGCCGCTGCGCAGTCGCTGGCCGGCTGCGGCGTGGAGCTGATCTTGAACGCCGACGTGGTCCGCGTCGAACGCGATGCCGTGAACGGCAGCGGTGTGGCCGTCTATGCAAGCACCGAAGGCAGCGACGTTCCGCGCGTGCTGCGTGCCGAGCGTGTGTTGAGCGCCATCGGCCGCGCGCCGAACATCGCTGGCCTGGGCCTGGACGCCGCTGGAGTCACGCTCGATGCGCATGGGCGCATTGCGGTTGATCGCCATTTCCGCACGCGCGCCCGCGGCGTGCATGCCGTGGGCGACGTCTGCGGCGGCAGCCCGCTGCAATTGACGCCCGTGGCCGCCGCGCAGGGCCGCTACGTGGCTGAACGCCTGTTCGGCAAAGGCATCAAGCTGCCCGACATGAACAGCGTGCCCATGGCCGTGTTCTGCGATCCGGCGATCGCCAGCGTGGGCCTGACCGAGGCCGACGCGCGCACGCGCTGGCCTGAACTGGGCAAACGCGGGCCGGACACCGATAAGCGCGCGCTGGCAGACCGCATCGACGTGGTGGTCCGGCGCTTTGTCTCGCTGGAGCAGCGTTTCGCGGGCTCGGGAATGGAGTCGCTGATCAAGCTGGTATGCAACGCGCGCAGCGGCCGCATTCTGGGCGCGCACATCGTCGACAACGCGGCGCCGGAGATCATTCAGGCGCTTGCGGTGGCCGTACGCATGGGCGTGCGGCTCAAGCATCTGCAGTCCACCGTGGGGCTGCACCCGACCGTGGCGGAGGAATTGCTGAGCATGTAAGCGCACTCGTTCAATTTTCCTGATCCCGCCCTGCAAATCGACGCACGTTACTGGCGCGGCGTCGGCGCAGAATGGCAGACATATTCTTCAGGAAATTTGACATGCTCCCCGTGCTTTATTTGTCCCATGGCTCGCCCATGCTGGCGGCCGATCCCGGCCCCGTCGGCAAGATGCTGGCGGCGCTCGGGCAAGAGATGACAGCCCTCAAGCCCCGCGCCATCGTCGTGGTTTCACCGCATTGGATGACGCGCCGGCCCGCCGTCACCGCTCGCGCCCAGCAGGAAGCCTGGCACGACTTCGGCGGCTTCCCGCCGCAGCTCTACGCCCTGGAATACGCGCCGCCGGGCGCGCCCGACCTGGCTGAACGCATCCGCACGCTGATCGACGGCAACATCGTCCCCGGGCTGGAAGAACAGGCCTCCACCGTGCTGGACCCCCGCCAGCCGCTGGATCACGGCGCATGGGTGCCGCTGATGCTGATGTTTCCGGAGGCGAGGATCCCGGTGGTGCAGGTGTCGTTGATGCCCGGCCTGTCGCCCGCCTGCCAGATGGCGATGGGGCGTACGCTCGCGCCGCTGCGCGACGAGGGCGTTTTGATCGTTGGCTCGGGCAGCTTCACGCACAACCTGCGCGCGCTGATGCGCGGCCCGGGCATGGCGCAGCATGGCGTGCCGGTCGAGCCGTGGGTGACGGCCTTCCGCGAATGGATGATCGAAACGATGACCGACGGCATCCGAAGCGGCGATTTCACCCGCTTCTGCGATTACCGCGCGCAAGCCCCGCATGCCGCCCACGCCCACCCGACCGACGAACACCTGATGCCGCTGTACGTGGCGCTGGGCGCGGCAATGGGACAGCCAGGCCAAGCCACGCCGGGCGGCGTGCAGGCCCAGCACGTGGTCGACACGGTGACGTACGGATCGCTGGCCATGGACAGCTTCCGCTTCGACGGCGCGGGCGCCAATCAGCCGCAGCTACGCGCCGCCGCTTGATTGACGGAAGCGACGGGCAAAACGACTGGCGTTATGCGCGGATCAGCGCCGGCGCCAGCGCCGTCGGGTTGACCACGCTGTCGACGTTGCCCTGCAGGACATCGAGGATGTTCTGGAACGCGACGCTGAAGTACAGCTCGTAACCTTCGCGTTCGACGTAGCCGATGTGCGGCGTGCAGATGCAGTTCTCCATGCGCAGCAGGGTGTGGCCCTGCAGGATGGGCTCCGTTTCGAACACGTCGATGGCGGCCATCCCCGGTCGCCCGCGGTTGAGCGAGGTCACGAGGCCGTTTTCTTCCACCAGCTCGGCGCGGCTCGTATTGACGAAGAGGGCGGTCGGCTTCATGCGGGTGAGGTCGGCCACCGTCACGATGCCGCGCGTTTCGTCGTTCAGGCGCAGGTGGACTGACAGCACATCGGACTGCTCAAACAGGGCGTCTTTCGATTCCGCCACGGCAAAGCCGTCGGCGCGCGCCCGTTCCTGCGAGCCCTCGCGACCCCACACCAGCACATTCATGCCGAAAGCACGGCCGTAACCGGCCACGAGCTGGCCGATCTTGCCGTAGCCGAAGATGCCCAGCGTCTGGCCCTTCAGGACCCGGCCGATGCCAAAGTTGGGCGGCATCGTGGTGGATTTCAGCCCCGACTGCTGCCACGCGCCGTGCTTGAGGCTCGCCACGTATTGCGGAATACGACGCTGCGCGGCCATCACCAGCGCCCACGTCAACTCGGCAGGCGCCACCGGCGAACCCTTGCCTTCCAGCACGACCACACCCTTGTCGGTACAGGCGTCCAGATCGATATGGCTGCCAGAATCGCGCGATACGCGGCCCGTCTGGCTGATGATCTTGAGTTTGGGCAGGCGATCAAGCAACTGACGCGTCACGCGCGTGCGCTCGCGGATGAGCACGATGGCTTCAACATCCGCCACGCGTGCGGCCAATTGCCCCACACCCTTGACGGTGTTGTTGAACACTTTGACTTCGTGGTCTTGCAGCAGGCTGAAGCAATCCAGCTTGCGAACAGCGTCTTGGTAGTCGTCCAGTACGGCAATCTTCATCGACATCTCACTTCGAACAATGGTGCGCAGCAAAAAACAGCGATCCCTCGCGGTGGTATTCTTCCCATCCCTCGTCGCACGACAATCCGTGTCGACGTTTGGAATTGCCCGCCGCGGGCACGCAATTTGCGCAGCCCCGCTGGTGACGAGTCCTTGTTCTAGGGTCTGTTGACCTCGGTCCCGCCACTTTAGCGCACGCGGCCCTCGCTGCCCGGAAAAACCCACCTTCCGTCAGTGCACCGCTTTGTAACTGAATGTGAAATCAGCACGGCTCCCGTCCCTCCGCCTGCCTCATCTCTCCCTCTGGAAACCGCTGATCCAGCTCGCTTCCGATGCGCCGTCGATCGCTTTCCACCCCGCCGCTGGGCGCGGCCGCCGTGCTGATCCGACACCGATTTCTTTCTCACTTCCATTGGAGTTTTGGTCATGAATCAACCCGTGATGCAGGGCGTGCCCGCATTGAACGTGCCCGATTACGTGAAACACCCGCGCCTGATCGCGTGGGTGGGCGAGGTGGCGGCGCTCACCAAGCCGGAGCGCATCGTCTGGTGCGATGGTTCGCAAGAGGAATACGACCGCCTGTGCGCCGAAATGGTGGCCGCCGGCACGATGAAGCAGCTCAATCCGGCCAAGCGCAAGAACTCGTACCTGGCGCTGTCGGACCCGTCGGACGTGGCGCGCGTTGAAGACCGCACCTTCATCTGCTCGCAGAAGAAGGAAGACGCCGGCCCCACCAACAACTGGACGGCCCCGGCCGAGATGCGCCAGACGCTGAACGGCCTGTTTGACGGCAGCATGCGCGGCCGCACGCTGTACGTGGTGCCGTTCTCGATGGGCCCGCTGGGCTCGCCGATCGCACACATCGGCGTGGAGCTGTCGGACAGCCCGTACGTGGCCGTCAATATGCGCATCATGACCCGCATGGGCCGCGCGGTGTACGACGTGCTGGGCACCGACGGCGATTTCGTGCCGTGCGTGCACACCGTCGGCAAGCCGCTCGCCGACGGCGAAAAGGACGTGCCGTGGCCGTGCAACCCGACCAAGTACATCGTGCATTTCCCGGAAACGCGGGAAATCTGGTCGTTCGGCTCGGGCTACGGCGGCAATGCGCTGCTGGGCAAGAAATGCTTTGCGCTGCGGATCGCCTCCACCATGGGCCGCGACCAGGGCTGGCTGGCCGAGCACATGCTGATCCTGGGCGTGACGTCGCCGGAAGGTAAGACCTATCACGTGGCGGCCGCCTTCCCGTCTGCCTGCGGCAAGACCAACTTTGCGATGCTGATTCCGCCTGCAGGCCTGAACGGCTGGAAGGTGACGACCATCGGCGACGACATCGCCTGGATCAAGCCCCGCCAAGACGCCAACGGTAAAACGCGGCTGTACGCCATCAACCCGGAAGCCGGCTACTTTGGCGTGGCCCCGGGCACGAGCGAGAAGACCAACTTCAACGCGATGGCCACGCTCAAAGAGAACGTCATCTTCACTAACGTGGCGCTCACGGACGACGGCGACGTTTGGTGGGAAGGCATGACCGACACGCCGCCGGCGCACCTGATCGACTGGCAGGGCCAGGACTGGACGCCTGAGACCGCCAAGGAAACCGGCCGCAAGGCAGCGCATCCGAACGCCCGCTTCACCGCACCGGCCGCGCAATGCCCGTCGATCGATCCGGAGTGGGACAACCCGGCCGGCGTACCCATTGATGCGTTCATCTTCGGTGGCCGCCGCTCGACCACCGTGCCGCTCGTGACCGAAGCGCGCGACTGGACGGAAGGCGTGTACATGGCCGCGACGATGGGCTCGGAAACCACCGCCGCCGCCGCCGGCCAGCAAGGCGTGGTGCGTCGCGACCCGTTCGCCATGCTGCCGTTCTGCGGCTATAACATGGCCGACTATTTCGCGCACTGGCTCAATCTCGGCGAGAAGCTTGCCGAGAGCGGCGCCACGCTGCCGAAGATCTTCTGCGTGAACTGGTTCCGCAAGGACGAAAACGGCAAGTTCGTGTGGCCGGGCTTCGGCGAGAACATGCGCGTGCTCAAGTGGATGGTCGATCGCATCGAAGGCCGGGCGCAGGGCGATGAGCACGTCTTCGGCGTGTCGCCGCGCTACGAAGAACTGAGCTGGGATGGCCTGGACTTCACGGCCGAGCAGTTCGCCAAGGTGATCTCGCTGGATGCAGCGGCCTGGAAGGAAGAGCTGGCATTGCACGACGAGCTGTTCACGAAACTGGCGCACGGCCTGCCGCAAGCGCTGCCTGACGCCAAGACCCGCTTGGAAGAGCGACTCGGTGGCTGAGCGCGGCCTCGCAGTCGACATCAAGAAGCCCGCAGCTTGCGGGCTTTTTTTTCGCCCCACTGCGGACGCTGCCTAAACAACGAGCAGTAATCCTAAAGATTTAAATCGGGCGAATTACCCCCGCCAACAAAACAGTTCAATTGATTTTTAGCCAATTGAATTGTGTTGTAAAAAATAGTGATGCACACATGATAATGACCATTATGCCGAGGCGAGCATAATTGTCCTGCATTTATGCCCCAACTGAATCATTCAGTGCATGGGATCAGCGAAGAACGTTGCCTGGCATAGCTTTATGAACAGTGCATGTCAATCTTGGCATTCCAGTTCGTGGCGCCTTCAATGAATTTCCAAATTTTAAAATTCGTGCGTGACGAATGCCTACGGGATTCTTATAATCCGGCAAAACGGAATCCCTTCTCTCTGAGCCAGAGGGGGGGTTCATGACTAGAGGAAACGGGAAAGGGCGAACAAGCCTTATGCCAACGGAGGTGGGGATTCCCTGCTTCACCGGCGCTCGGGGGGGCGCTGGCTCGGATTGCGCGTAGCGATACCGCACACTGTGCAAACGATTGCATGGTCCGGCACGCTGCGACTGGCACCGAGGGGCTTGTAGACCTTTCTCAGGACCACCCTGGACACCACCCAGGAGGCTCCGCTGGCGATCGTCGACGGGAACAGCAGCATGACGATCCGCGCAAGGCCGACGGCCAGGCAACAGCGCCCGCAAGAAAAGACATGCGAGCACAGGCGCAATTGCCCGCATGGCACTCATAACAACGCGCACCGCAGACAGCAGAGCGCAGCCGCGAGGCTGCTCGCCGGAGTGTGTCGGCTGGTTAGACGGGAGGTATTACAAAGTGGGTATTCAGATCTTGCTGGTCGAACACGACCAGGCAGAGGGGGAGCGTCTGTCGTTTTCCCTGCGTGATGGTGGACACGATGTGCAACGGGTCAGCCATCCGGGCCAGGCGCAGGCGGCGATACTGGCCGCCATGCCGGAGCTGCTCCTGATGGAGTGGACGTGGCCCGAGCGCGAGTCGATCGACATGCTGCTGGCGTTGCGCGCCAACATGCAGACGCGCGGCCTGCCGGTCATTGTGCTGTCCCGTCATGGCGATGCGCGCGCCAAGATTGCGGCGCTTGACGCCGGTGCCGACGACTACGTCGTCAAGCCGTGCGACGCGGGCGAGTTGCATGCCCGCATTCGCGCTGTGCTGCGCCGCCGCGCGCCGCACCAGCATGGCGACGACATCCTGCAGGTCAACGGCCTGCGCCTTGATCCGCTCACGCTGGGTGTGACTGCGCAAACCGAAACCGGCCCCCGCGCCATTCCGCTCAGCCCGCTGGAATTCCGCCTCCTGCACTTTCTCGTCGCGCATCCGCAACGCGTGCATTCGCGCACGCAGCTGCTGGACCGCGTGTGGGGCAACCATGTCTTCGTGGGTGAGCGCACGGTCGATGTGCACGTGCGTAAGCTGCGTGTCGCGCTGGCCGGCACGCCGTGCGATGGCCTGATCCAGACCGTGCGCGGCGGCGGCTATCGTCTCGTGGTCGGCACCGGCGCCGCAACAGCCATGCATGCTGCCGACGCGATCGGCCTGCAGCTCGAAGCCGCGACCCGCAAGACCGAACTGCCGTCGTACGGCCACATGCCGACGTCGCGTTCGCTGGCCAAGGAACCGGTGCGCCTGGGCGTCTGAGCCCAGATCGATACGCCGCGTATCGCACATCCCTGACTGCCGACCCCATCGCCGCTCGTGCCGGGCCGCGATGGGGCGGTGCGTCATCTCACACCATCTAGGAATTCAATATGAAGCTGTGGCACAGCGGTGTACTGCTGGCTGGACTGACGCTGGGCGCGCACGCGCAGGAAGTCACGCCAGGTTTGTGGGAAAGCACGACGAGCGCGACGCTGAACGGCAAGCCGTTGCCGCACTTTGACGCGCAAGGCCGCCAAGTGCCGAGCCGCCCTGAACGCGGCTGCCTGAGCGCCAACGACGCCAGCGACGTGCGCGCCATGTTCGAGCGTTCCATCCGCCGTGATCAGCAAGGCTGCAAGCTCACGCGCTGGAACTACACGCTGGGCACGCTCAAGGTCACGCTGTCGTGCGAAGACCCGCAGGGCGGCAGGGGCGTGCTGGAAGCCAGCGGGCCGCTGACGCCGACGTCGTACAACATCAGCGGCAGTGGTCAGTACCAGCATCCGCAGTTCGGGCCAATGAAGAGCGGCATCCACTACCAGGGCCGCTACATCGGCGCCTGCAAGTCCTAAGCGACGCCGCCCCAAAAGACAACGGCCGGACTGCACACGCAGCGCCGGCCGTTTTTGTTTGGGGGAAGCCCGATCAGCGTTGGCTCTCGCGCCAGCGCTTGAGCCAGCCGAGCCCTTCGCTGGTGCCGGCACGGGGCCGATACTCGCAGCCGACCCAGCCGTTGTAGCCAAGCGCATCCAGCAACGCAAAGAGGTGCGGATAGTTCAGCTCACCTTCGTCCGGTTCGTGGCGGTCGGGCACGCCGGCAATCTGCACGTGGCCCACACCGTCGATGTACTGCTTGAGCTTGACCGACAGATCGCCCTCCATGATCTGCGCGTGGTACAGGTCGAACTGCACCTGGACGTTCGTCGCGCCGACTTCCTTGCACACCGCATGCGCCTGTGCCTGGTGCGTGAGGAAGAAGCCCGGCATGTCGCGCGTGTTGATGGGTTCCAGCACGATGGTGATGCCCGCACCGGCAGCCTCGCGGGCAGCGTAGGCGATGTTGCTCACGTAAGTCGCGTGATGGCGCGCGCGGTCTGCACCGGCGGCCAGCAGGCCGGCCATCACATGCAGGCGCGTGTTGCCGAGCACCTGCGCATACTCGAGCGCTGTTGCAATGCCGAGCTTGAATTCCTCTTCGCGACCGGGCAAGGAAGCGATGCCGCGCTCGCCGCCCGCCCAATCGCCCGGCGGGGCATTGAACAGCGCTTGCGTGAGCCCAGCGTCGTCAAGACGCGCCCGGATCTCTGTCTTGTCGAAGTCGTAGGGGAAGAGGAACTCCACGCCCTCGAAGCCATCCTTTGCCGCAGCGGCAAAGCGGTCGAGGAACGCGTGCTCCTGGTACATCATGGACAGGTTGGCGGCAAAGCGCGGCATGGCAGACCTCTGAATACGATTGCTTATTTATTGACCAGCTGGGGCGGCGTGCGCAACACGGCAATGCAGCCGAGCACCAGCACGCCTGCCAGCGCATACATGCCGGCGGATGTGCTGCCCGTCATGTCCTTGAGCAAAGCCCGCCAGCACGCTTCGATACCGCCCGCGCCGATGCGCTGGGCTTTGGCCGCGACACCTCGTTCGAAGCGATGGTGCGCAATTACGTGGACAGCGCGAAGGGCGTCTAACGGCCCTTTCCCAGCTCAACCGCAAACTTCACCAGTTCCGCCTGGCCCTCGATGCCGAGTTTGCGCTTCAGGTTCAGGCGGTGCGATTCCACCGTGCGCACGGACAAGCCCAGCTCGTCGGCGATGCGCTTGTTGGCATAGCCCTTGGCGATGCCGTCGAGAATGTCGCGCTCGCGCGGCGTGAGTGCCTCCACAGGCGTGGGCATGACGGCCTGCTCGGCCATGCGCATCGCCAGCTGTGCGCTGTAGAACGGGCGGCCGGCCAGCACGGCGTCGATGGCTTCGACCAGTTCGCTGGCGGGCGCGTCCTTGAGCACGTAGCCACGCGCGCCGGCGCGGATCACCTGCCGCACGTACTCGAGGTTGTCGTGCATCGAGAGGACGAGCACGGCAATCTCGGGAAATTCTTCGGCGAACTTCTCGGTCAGCGCGATGCCGTTCATGCCGCGCATGCCGATGTCCATCAGTGCCAGATCGGGGGCCAAGGAACGCGCGGCCTGCAGGGCGGCTTCGGCGTCGCCGGCTTCACCCACCACTTCGAAATGCGGCACGGCTTCGAGCCGCACGCGCACGCCATCGCGCACGAGCGGGTGATCGTCGACGAGGAGCAGTTTGACGGGCGCGGGTGATCGCATGTTCATACGAGTGGAGAAGAGGGGGCGGAAGCCAGTCGAGCGATGACGTCATGCGGCAGCACGGCGCTCACCTCCGTACCGTGCGAGCCGGAGGCGATGGTACAGCTGCCGCCGAGCGCGGCCATGCGTTCGCGCATATTGCGCAGGCCGATACCGTGTTGCGGGTCCACCTGTACGGATTCCACGTCGAAACCGGGGCCGTTGTCGCGAACAGACAAGCGCACAGCATCGAGATCGTTTTCCAGCAGCACGCCAATGCGCGTGGCTTGCGTGGCATGGCGCTCGATGTTCGAGACGGCTTCCTGCGCAATGCGGAACAGCGCGGTGTTGCACGCATCCGGCAACTGCACGGGCGGCCCGACAAGTTCGAGCGCAATCGCAAATCCCGGCTGGCTGTCTTCGTGGGCCTCGCGCGTTTCGCGCACGAGGAGTTCCAGCGCAGCCGCCAAGCCGAGGTCATCGAGCAACGCCGGACGCAGGTTGTGCGAAACGCGCCGCACCTCGCCCAGCGCACCGTTCAACCGGTCAAGCGCGCGACGCAGCATGCTGTCCGCCCGTTCGATCGACGCTGGCGATGCCGCTGACGCTTCGAGATGGCCATGCGCGGTTTCCAGCAGCAGCTTGGTGGAGACGAGCACCTGGCTGATGCCGTCGTGCAACTCGCGCGACACCCGCGCGCGTTCGTCTTCCTGTGATTTCACCACCTGCTGCGCGAGCTGGCGCAGCTTGGCATCAGCCTGGCGGTGGTCGCTCACGTTCAGCGCCAAACCGCTGCCGGCCACCAGCAGGATGCTGACCGCGGCAATGCCAACCACCCAGGCCAGTGTCTGGTCGATGTTGGTCTGCGCGCGCCGGTCAATCTCACGCAGGGTCTGCTCGATGTCGTCCAGGTACAGGCCGGTGCCGACCATCCAGCCCCACTGTGGGATCGGCTCGACGTAACCGAGCTTGGGCACGCTCTGGTGCGTGGACGGCTTGTCCCACATGTAACGCACGAAACCGCCGCCGGCCTGCGCAGCCGCCACCAGCTTCTGGATTGTCGGCTGACCACCGGCATCTGTCAGGTCCCACAAGTCGCGTCCGACAAGTTCGGGCTGGCGCGGGTGCATCAGGTTGCGGCCGCGCAGGTCATAGAGAAAGAAATAGCCGTCGGTGCCGAAATCGAGACGGGCGAGGGTGCGCATGGCTTCGTCGCGCGTGGCTTCGTCTGCGGCCCGGTCACCGCCATGGCCCGAGGCCAGCAGCGGGGCGATGGCGCTCTGCGCAAGCTTGACGTAAGAGCGCAGCTCGGTCTCCTTGGCCTGCAGATACGCCGACTCCACCAGCTGCCGCTCGTGCCGTGCCAGCGCGATCGACTGATGGCGCACGGTCAACATGATCGCCAGCATGGCGATGGTCAGCGGTGCGACGGCGAGCAGCAAGATTTTCTGGCGGAGCTTCATGGCAAAAACGCGGCGCTTTGCTGTATTGCGAGTTTCGGCGCGGTCTCGGTCGGGTGTGGCGCCCTGCGTAGAACTACGGACGTGCGTTGCGTAGTCCTCCGCTTGTGGCGCGGGGTAGGGCTGGCAAATACTACACGCCCCTGTCACGGGGCAGGACTTACCGCAGGGATGAACCCACATCCCGCGTTCAGCACAACACTTCGACCAAGGTTCGAGGAGACCGACATGAGCTTCGTCAGGCAACACCTGATCTGGCTGGTCATCGCCATTCTTGGCGCGTCTGCGTTTGCCACCGTTGCGCTAGCGCGCGGCGAGGCCGTCAGCGCGCTGTGGGTGGTGGTGGCCGCCGTATGCATCTACCTGATCGCGTATCGCTACTACAGCCGCTTCATTGCCGACAAGGTGCTCGGCCTGGACGGCACCCGCAAGACGCCCGCCTGGCGTTATAACGACGGGCTCGACTACGTTCCCACCAACAAGTACGTGCTGTTCGGCCACCACTTTGCGGCCATTGCTGGCGCCGGCCCGCTGGTCGGCCCTGTGCTGGCCGCGCAGATGGGTTATCTGCCCGGCATGCTGTGGATTCTGGCCGGCGTGGTGTTTGCCGGCGCGGTGCAGGATTTCATCGTGCTGTTCATATCCAGCCGCCGCGACGGCCGCTCGCTGGGCGACCTGGTGAAGAGCGAGATGGGCACGGTGCCCGGCGTGATCGCGCTGTTTGGCGCGTTCCTCATCATGATCATCATCCTCGCCGTGCTGGCGCTGATCGTCGTGAAGGCGCTGGTCGGTTCGCCGTGGGGCACGTTCACGGTGGCCGCGACGATTCCCATCGCGCTATTCATGGGCGTGTACGTGCGTTACATCCGCCCGGGCCGCATCGGCGAAATCTCGATCATCGGCTTCGTGCTGCTGATGCTCGCCATCATTGGCGGCCAAGCTGTGCACGAGAACGCCGCGCTGGCGCCGCTGTTCACGTTCGACGGCAAGGCCCTCACGTGGATGCTGATCGGCTACGGCTTTGTCGCCTCGGTGCTGCCGGTGTGGCTGCTGTTGGCGCCGCGCGACTACCTCTCGACATTCCTGAAGATCGGCACGATCCTCGCGCTGGCGATCGGTATCCTGATCGTCGCGCCGCAGATGCAGATGCCTTCGCTGACGCAGTTTGCTGCGGGCGGCGGCCCGGTGTGGTCGGGCAACATGTTCCCGTTCCTGTTCATCACCATTGCGTGCGGCGCGGTATCGGGCTTCCACTCGCTCATCTCATCGGGCACCACGCCCAAGTTGCTGGAGAACGAACGCCAAGCGCGCTTCATCGGCTACGGCGCGATGCTGATGGAATCGTTCGTCGCCATCATGGCGCTGGTGGCCGCTTCGGTCATCGACCCGGGCGTGTATTTTGCGATGAACAGCCCGGCGGCACTGGTGGGCGCGACGCCCGATACGGTGGCGCACACGCTGTCCACCTGGGGCTTCGTCATCTCCCCTGACGTGCTCGTCCAGACCGCCAAGGACGTCGGCGAGAACACCATCCTCGCCCGTGCAGGCGGTGCCCCGACGCTGGCTGTGGGCATGGCGCACATCCTGCACCAGGTGGTGGGCGGCCCCGCCATGATGGCCTTCTGGTACCACTTTGCGATCCTGTTCGAGGCGCTGTTCATCCTCACGGCGGTGGATGCAGGCACGCGCGCCGGGCGGTTCATGCTGCAGGATCTGCTGGGCACCTTCGTGCCGGCACTCAAGCGCACGGATTCGCTCGTCGCCAACCTCATTGCCACGGCCGCGACCGTCGCGCTGTGGGGCTACTTCCTGTACCAGGGCGTGGTCGACCCGCTGGGCGGCATCAATACGCTGTGGCCGCTGTTTGGCATCTCCAACCAGATGCTCGCCGCGATTGCGCTGACACTGGGCACCTGCGTGCTGGTCAAGATGAAACGCGACCGCTACGTGTGGGTGACGCTGCTGCCGACCGCCTGGCTGCTGATCTGCACGCTCACCGCCGGCTGGCAGAAGCTGTTCGATCCGGACCCGAAGATCGGCTTCCTGGCGCATGCCAACAAGTACGCCGGCGCGATCGCCGAAGGCAAGCTTCTGGCCCCGGCCAAGTCGATGGCGCAGATGCAGCAGGTGGTGCTGAACGACCGCATCGACGCGTTCCTGTGCGGCCTGTTCATTCTCGTGGTGGTCAGCATCGCCTGGTATGGCGTGCGCACGGTGCTCAAGGCGCGCGCCGCGAGCCGCCCGACCGCCAACGAAACGCCCTACGAAGCGCTGGGCGCATGAGCACGGGCATGCGCGAAGAACTCGAAAACTTCGGCCGCTACCTGGGCCAGACGCTGCGCCTGATGGTGGGCGTGCCGGACTACGACACCTACGTGCGCCACATGCAGGAGACCCATCCGGGCCAGGCCGTCATGACGTACGAAGACTTCTTCCGCGAACGCCAGGACGCGCGCTACGCGGGGCGCGTCGGCCGCTGCTGTTGACGAACGGCTGATCGGGCTCCAAAGCAAAAACCGCCGGTGCATGCAGCCATGCCCGGCGGTTTTTACTGACATGCGCTACAGGGACTGACGTGCCGCCGTGGGCGGATCGCCGTGCTTGGCCCGGTAGGTTTTCTCCACCAGTTCACGCAGCTTGCCGAGCGCCCCCACATCGCCTTGGGCGGCCGCCCTGCCGTACCACTTCTTGGCCTGCTCGATATCCTGCGGCACGACGCCGGGCTCGCCGCGCTCGTAGTAGCTGCCGACGATGTACTGCGATGGCGCATCGCCCCCCTCGGCTGCCTTCTTGTACCAGGTGAATGCGCGCCCGTAGTCGCGTGGCACACCGCGCCCGGTGAAGTAATCGGTGGCCAGCGCGCGCTGCGCCTCGACATGCCCGCCGGCGGCGGCACGCTCGTACCACTTGTTGGCTTCTTCAAGGGAGCGCGGTACCAGCTCGCCGCGTTCGAACAATTCGCCGTAGGCAAACTGTGCGTGGGTCATCTGGTTGTCGGCGGCTTGGCGCAGCCACTTGACCGCTTCGTCAGGCCGCGCGACGGTGCCTTCGCCGCGCATCAGCATCATTGCGTAGTTGAATTGCGCGAGCCGGTTGCCGCGCTGCGCCGCCTCGGCGAATTCGTCGAAGGCGTGGCCGAAATCGTTCTTCTCGTAGTGGGCGATGGCGATCTGGGTGAGGGCATCGGCGTCGCCCCGCACATCTTTCGGCGGCGTGGCAGCCCATGTAAAAGGCGCCGCCATCCCTATCGCAACCACCAACGCCGCCTGCAGCATGCGCGGACTTCTGCGCCTGGTCTGTCTGCTCATCGCACGCTCCTCATCGGAAGATGAACCAGTGTAGCGCGCTACTGCGCTGCGCGCGGGCGGGCACAAACCAGCACACGTCAAGCCGATCGATGCCGAAGCAATCAGCCGGCGCGCACCCGGTACACCGCCACGCTGCCGCGCCAGTTGGCGCCCCAACGCACCACGTTGCCTTCGTGCAGCACCACGCGGTCGAGAATCACCAGTCCCACCTTGGGCGCCAGCGCTTCAAAGTCGCGGATGGTCAGCACGCGCACGTTGGGCGTGTCGTACCACTCGTATGGCAGCGATTCCGACACAGGCATGCGCCCGCGGAAGATCGACAGCCGATGCGGCCAGTAACCAAAGTTTGGGAAAGACACGATGCACTCGCGGCCCACGCGCAGCATCTCGCGCAGCACCTGCGCCGTGTTGTGGATGGTCTGCAGCGTCTGCGACAGGATCACCGTGTCGAAGCTCTTGTCTTCGAACAGCGCGAGCCCACCCTCAAGGTTCTGCTGGATCACGTGCACGCCTTTTTGGGTGGAGGCCAGCACGCCCGCATCGTCGATCTCGATGCCGTAAGCCAGCACATCCAGCTCATCCTGCAGCACGCTCAGCAGGCTGCCGTCTGCGCAACCGAGGTCGAGCACGGTGGAGCGCGGCTCGATCCAGCGGGCGATGGCGCGGAAGTCGGCCCGGTCCGCCAGGATGTTCGGCACGACGGAGGGTGCCGCGGGGTTCAGCGTTTGCGTTGTCATGCGCCGATCTCCTGGGCGATGCGTTCGTAGTAGGCGCGGACCAGCGCGTGGTAGCGCGCGTCCTCCAGAAGGAAGGCGTCGTGGCCGTGAGGCGCGTCGATCTCGCCGTAAGTGACACGGTGCTTGTTGTCGAGCAGCGCCTTGACCAGCTCGCGGCTGCGCGAAGGGGCGAATCGCCAGTCGGTCATGAAGCTGACGACGAGATAGCTCGCCTTGGTATGCGCGACGGCCTTGGTCAGATTGCCGCCGTAAGCCAGCGCGGGGTCGAAGTAATCGAGCGCGCGCGTGATGAGCAGATACGTGTTCGCATCGAAATATTCGGCAAACTTGTCGCCCTGGTAGCGCAGGTAGCTCTCGACCTGGAACTCCACGTCGAACGAGAAACGGATGTCATCCGCCTTCAGCTCGCGGCCGAATTTCGCCGCCATGTCCTCGTCCGACAGATATGTGATGTGGCCGATCATCCGGGCCACGCGCAAACCGCGCTTCGGCTTGACGTTGTGCGCGTAGTAATCGCCGCCGTGGAAATCGGGGTCGGACAGGATCGCGCTGCGTGCCACCTCGTTGAAGGCGATGTTCTGCGCCGACAGCTTGGGGGTGGACGCCACCACCACGCAATGCCGCAGCCGGTCCGGATACATCAGGCTCCAGGCCAGCGCCTGCATGCCGCCGAGGCTGCCGCCCATCACCGCTGCAAACTGCTGGATGCCGAAACGATCCGCCACGCGCGCCTGCGCGTTCACCCAGTCTTCCACCGTCACCACGGGAAAGCGCGCGCCGTAGGGCAGGCCCGTTTCCGGATGCGGGCTCATGGGGCCGGTCGAGCCGAAACACGAACCCAGGTTATTCACCCCGATGACGAAAAAGTGGTTCGTGTCGACCGGCTTGCCGGGGCCGACCATGTTGTCCCACCAGCCGACTTCGCCCTCGGCATGCACGCCCGCCACGTGGTGCGAAGCGTTGAGCGCGTGGCAGATGAGCACGGCGTTGGAACGGTCGGCATTGAGCGTGCCGTAGGTCTCGACCATCAGGTCGTAGCCGCTGATCTGCGAGCCGTTGCGCAGTTGCAGCGGCTCGGCAAAGTGCATGCGCTCGGGCACGACCAAGCCGATGGCATTGGCCGGTTTGCCCTGATGTGCCGTCGGAGAAGAGGTATCGGCCTGCGCCGCATCGGGTGCGGTGACCGCGGGGTCAGCCTGGATGTCTGTCATGGCACCAAAGAAAAAACCCGACCGGCAACGCTGTTCACGCAACCAATCGGGTTCTCATGTGGCGCACGGAGGGCGCTTGCTTTCACCACCCCGCTCTGACCGAACCTCTTTAGCCGCATTTGTAATGAGAGCCCAGCGCCACATCCGTGGATGTCTGAACTCCCGCGCGCCCGCAAGCCAGTCGTCAAATCGGCGCGCCAGAGGAACGTGATTATAGAGCAAGCGGCGGCGGACGCATCATCGCAGCGTGATGCGCCCGATCCTCGCCCATGCGTCGGTCAGAGGCCGGCCATGTTGATGTACTTGATCTCCAGGTACTCGTCGATGCCGTACTTCGACCCTTCACGGCCCAGCCCCGATTGCTTGACGCCGCCAAACGGCGCTTCGGCCGTCGAGATCAGCCCCGTATTGACGCCAACCATGCCCGACTCGAGCGCATCCGAAACGCGCCACGCGCGGCCCAGATCGCGCGTGTAGAAATACGCAGCGAGACCGAACTCGGTGTCGTTGGCAGCGGCCACGGCTTCGTCTTCCGTGTCGAAGGGAATGAGCGCAGCCAGCGGGCCGAACGTTTCTTCATGCGCGACCAGCATGTCGGCCTTTGCGTCGACCAGGACGGTCGGCTCGAAAAACGCGCCGCCCTGTGCAGACAACGCATGCGGCTTGCCGCCCACCAGCACGCGGGCGCCTTGGCGTACGGCGTCGTCCAGATGCTGTTGCACCTTGTCCATCGCGCGCATGTGGATCAGCGGCCCCTGCTGCACGCCGGGCTCCGTACCGTTGCCCACGCGCAGCGCACGCACGGCGTCGGCCAGCTTGGCGGCAAACGTGTCGTAGATGCCGCGCTGCACATAGAAGCGGTTCGCACAGACACAGGTCTGGCCCGCGTTACGGTACTTGGCGATCATCGCGCCTTCCACCGCTGCATCGACGTCGGCATCGTCGAACACGATGAACGGCGCATTGCCGCCCAGTTCGAGCGAGAGCTTCTTGATGTCGTCGGCGCACTGGCGCATCAGCAAACGACCCACGGCTGTCGAGCCCGTGAAGCTGAGCTTGCGCACGACAGGGTTGGAGGTCAGTTCGCCACCAATCGCCTGCGAATCGCCCGTGACGATGGACAGCAAGCCTGCCGGCACGCCGGCACGCGCCGCCAGCTCAGCAAACGCCAGGGCCGAGTAGGGCGTTTCCAGCGCCGGCTTGACCACCATCGAGCAGCCCGCCGCCAGCGCCGGGCCGACCTTGCGCGTCATCATCGCGATGGGGAAATTCCACGGCGTGATGGCCGCGCTCACGCCGATCGGCTCCTTCTGCACGACGATGCGGCGATCGCCCTGCGGCGACGGAATCGTGTCGCCGTAAATGCGGCGCGCTTCTTCCGCAAACCATTCGATGAACGAGGCGGCGTAGGCGATTTCACCGGCGGCTTCCGGCAGCGGCTTGCCTTGCTCGGCCGTGAGGATGGCCGCAAGGTCCTGCTGGTGCTCCATCATCAGATCGGCCAGCTTGCGCAGAATCTTGGCGCGATCACGTGCGCTCACCTTGCGCCAGGCACGTTGCGCAACCTGTGCGGCTTCGATGGCGCGGCGCGTTTCGGCGGCGCCCATGCCGGGCACGGTGCCGATGGTGCGGCCGGTGGCGGGATCGGTCACGTCGCGCGTGGCACCGTCATCGGCATCGGCCCAGGTGCCGGCGACGAACGCTTGCGTGCGCCAGAGGCCGGGGTCTTTCAGCGCGATCGGCGGCGTAACCGGTGCGCTTGGCAAATCGGTGCGGGTCATGGTGTCAGCCCTCCAGTGCGCGTTGCAGGATGGCAAGGCCCTCTTCGAACACCGCGTCTTCAATCGTGAGCGGAAACAGGAAGCGGATCACGTTGCCGTATACGCCGCACGACAGGAGGAGCAGGCCGGCTTCGAGCGCCCGTTGCTGCACGAGCTTGGTGCAATCGGCGTCGGGCTTGCCGTCCGGCGTGTTGAATTCGACAGCAACCATCGCGCCCACGCCACGCACTTCGGCAATGCGCGGCTGCTTGGCCTTGGCAGCGTTCAGTGCGTCGACCAGACGTGCGCCCAGGGCGGCAGAGCGCTCGCAGAGCTTCTCGTCGGCAATGATGTCGAGCACCGCATGCGCGGACGCCACCGCCAGCGGGTTGCCGGCGTAGGTGCCGCCAAGTCCGCCCGGAGCAGGGGCGTCCATGATCTCTGCGCGGCCTGTGACGGCGGACAGCGGCAGGCCGCCGGCCAGGCCCTTGGCCATCGTCGTAATGTCGGGCAGCACGCCGGTGTGCTCCATGGCAAACAGCTTGCCGGTGCGGGCAAAGCCGGTTTGCACTTCGTCGGCGATCATCACGATGCCGTGCTCGTCGCACAGCGCGCGGATGGCGCGCACGAAATCGGCGGGCATCTGGTAGAAGCCGCCCTCGCCCTGCACCGGCTCGAAGATGACGGCCGCCACCTGGCGCGGATCGATATCCGCCTTGAACAGACGCTGGATGGCATCCAGCGCATCCTGCGTGCTCACGCCATGCAGCGCGACCGGCGCCGGCACGTGGTAGATGCTGCCCGGGAACGGCCCGAAGCCCGTCTTGTACGGCACCACCTTGCCCGTCAGCGACATGCCCATGAACGTACGGCCGTGGAACGCGCCCGTGAGTGCGATCACACCCGGGCGGCCCGTGTGCGCCCGTGCGATCTTGATGGCGTTTTCGACAGCCTCGGCGCCGGTGGTGAAGAACGCGGTCTTCTTGGCGTGCGTGCCGGGCGTGAGCGTGTTCAGGCGCTCGGCCAACTCGACGTACGAACCGTACGGCACGATCTGGAAAGCGGTGTGCGTGAAGTGATCCAACTGCTCGCGCACGGCCTGCACCAGACGCGGGTGGCGATGGCCCGTATTGACCACGGCAATGCCGGCCGCGAAGTCGATGTAGCGGCGGCCTTCGACGTCCCAGAACACGGCGTTCTCGGCGCGCTCGGCGTAGCGATCGGTCATCACGCCGACGCCGCGCGGCGTAGCGGCCAGGCGGCGGGCATTCCATTGGGCATTCTGTTGCGGGTCTCGGGCGTTCATGGCGGTCGTGTGCGTTGGGTCAAGAAAGAGGCGATGCGGGCCAGTGTGGCCTCATTGGCTCTGTACAATAAGACCCAATCAAGATTTTCTTTTGGAACCACTTTGGCTCCATCGCGCACCATGGCCGACCATTCACCCACGCACCGCGCCAGCATGCTGGTCGACTACCTGCAGCGCCGTTTTGACCGTGCCGACCCCGGCGGCGAGCCCGACCATCGCCGCCTCTACCGCGTGTTGCAGGAAGGCATCCTGCGCGACGAACTGCAGCCGGGCACCCGCCTGCCGTCATCGCGGCAGTTGGCGTCCGAGCTAGGTATCGCACGCAACACGGTCATCCACGTTTATGAACAACTCGGTGTGGAAGGCTATGTCTCGGCGGGCGTTGGCAGCGGCACCTTCGTCGCCGATACCGCACCAGACCGGCTGGACGCCGCGCCTGCACCGGCTGCAGCCGTCGCCACAGCAGCGGCCGCGCCGATCGCCGAGGCAGCCACGCCGTCTGCGCCGATGCTTTCCACGCGCGGCCGTGCGCTGGTGCGCGATGCAGGCGCCAGCTCGCGCCAATGGGGCGCCTTCATGCCGGGCGTGCCGGAAGTGCGGATGTTTCCGGCACGTATCTGGTCGCGATTGCACAACCGGCTGCTGCGCAAGCCATCGCCCGCGTTGCTGACGTATCCCGTAGGCGCGGGCTACCTGCCGTTGCGCACCGCGCTGGCCGATTACTTGCGTACCGCACGCGGCGTGCGCTGCGAGCCCGAGCAGATCGTCATCACTGCCGGCATCCATCCTTCGCTCCAGCTCATCGCGCAGTTGCTGTGCGACGCAGGCGACAGCGCATGGATTGAAGACCCCGGGTACTGGGGCGTGCGCAGCGTCCTCACCGCTGCGGGCGTGCGCACCGTGCCGCTGCCGGTGGACGACGAAGGCATGCGCTTTGACATCCCCACGCGCGGTCGCCAGGGCAGCAAGCCGCCGAGGCTCATGGTGGTCTCGCCCTCGCACCAATATCCGCTCGGTTCGGTGATGAGCCTGGCGCGACGCCGCGCGCTGCTGGCGACCGCACATGCCACCGATGCGTGGATTGTTGAAGACGATTACGACAGCGAATTCCGCTACGGCAGCCGTCCGCTGCCCTCATTGCAGGGGCTGGATGAAGGCGGGCGCGTGCTTTACATGGGCACGTTCTCGAAAGTGCTGTTCCCCAGCTTGCGGATCGGCTATCTGGTCGTGCCGCCGGCGCTGGCCGATGCGTTTGCGACGGGGCTGTCGGAGATGTTCCGCGGCGGCCAGATTCTCACGCAGGCCGTGCTGGCGGACTTCATTGCGGAGGGCCATTTCGTCTCGCACATCCGGCGCATGCGCGGCGTGTATGCCGAGCGGCGCGAAACGCTGCTGGCGTCCATCAACCGCGAGTTTGGCGACGCGCTGCCTGTGCATGACGGCGCGTCGGGCCTGCATCTCGTGCTGGGCTTGCCGGCCGGCACCAACGATGTGGCCGTTGCCGATCTGGCGCTCGCCAATGACGTCGTCACGCGCCCGCTGTCACGGTATTACCAGGACGATGCGCGTCGCCTGCCTGGGCTGCTGCTCGGCTATGGCCATGTGGAGACGGAGCAGATTGCGGCGCGCTTTCATACGTTGGCGGAGGCGGTACGTACCATCGGCTGACCTACGACGCGCGCAATAAAAAAGCCCCGCATTGCGGGGCCTTCTTTCGATGATGCCGGCTCATGCCAACAGCACGCGCAACTGCGCATCTGCACCTTCGACCGGAGACTTCCGGAAGCCGCTCTTCGCATACCGATGCCAGCGCCCCAGCACAGCACACACGAGCAGGTTGGCGCGCGATGCGATATCGGTATCCGCAGGCCAAGCACCCTGCGTGACCGCGATACGCAGACTCTGTTTGAGCGACGCCTCGATGCGATCCAGGCACTGCGCCATGCGCTCGGGCAGGCGCTCGTCTTCGCCGACCAGCGCATCGCCCACCAGCACGCGCGTCATGCCTGGATTCTTGTCGGCAAACGACAGCAGCATGTGCGCGATGGCATGCGCCTGGCGCAAACCGTGTTCTTCGCGCAGCGTGATCTGGTTGATGAGGCCGAAGACGGTCTGCTCGATAAATTCGATCAGCCCTTCGAACATCTGCGCCTTGCTGGCGAAGTGACGATAGAGAGCCGCTTCGGAGACATCCAGCCGTGCAGCCAAGCCTGCGGTTGTGATCTTTTCACCACGCGGATGCTCGAGCATACCGGCGAGCGTCTGCAGAATCTGCACACGGCGCTCGCCCGGGCGGGGGCGTTTGCGTACCGGCGGTGCTGCTATGGCGACGTCCGCGACCGGCTCGGCGGTCGGAAACTCGGTTTGCGCGTTGCTCATGACTTCCTGGCCCCTCTCCCGTTCTGAGCGCGGAGTTACCACTGCCTAGCCGCGTCGAACAAGCCTTCGTTTTAGTTGAAGCACCGATTTTACTTTCACGCTCACATAGCCGGGCCGGTTGGCGAACAAAATCGGTGTGGCGGCCGGTTGATGTGGTGAATTTGCACGCGCGCCCATTGCCGACGCTTGCATTGGATGCGATGCATCGGCAGCGGGAGTCAGCTGGACGCCCGGCAGCACGCGCCGCAGATAGCCTGTCACCCAGACGGTGCCGATCCCCAGGCGTCGATAGCGTTTGAGGTGAGAAAGCGTGTCTTCGACGAGGATGGCGCGTGATGGCGCAATCCGTTCGCGTGCAAGCAGCCGGCGCAGCATCAGCGGATCGGGTTTCGGGCGCAGGCGCCGGTGCACCCACATGTGTTCGACGGCGATTTCGCGCAGGAATGCGCGTTTCAGGCCAATCAGCCGCAGCACCTCGCGTGCGTAGGCCGCAGGCGCGTTCGTCAGCAAAATCTTTCGCCCTGGCAGCGCGCGCAGCAGTTGGGCCAGGCCGCGCTCTGCGCGCACCATGGCGCGCAGGTCTTCAAAGCGGTGTGCCTCGGCCAGGAAATCATCGGGGTCGACGCCGTGGTGGCGGACCATGCCCAGAATCGTGGCGCCGTAGCGGCGCCAGTAGTCCACGCGCACCTGGCTGGCGGTGGCGTCATCGGTGCCAAGCACGCGGGCCACGTATGCCGTCATCAGCCGGTTGATCTGTGGAAAGATCGCGTGCGATGCGTGGTGAAGGGTGTTGTCGAGGTCGAACAGCCAGACCGGCTGCCGGGCGGGCGCAGAGCCCGCCGGCACCTCGCGCGGGAAGGTGCGCGCAGCATGGCGCACGCGCACCGCCCGGGTGGTTCGCATCAGTGCGAGCGGATCATCGTGCCGAACGCCTGTTCGGTCAGGATTTCCAGCAGCAGCGAGTGCTCGATGCGGCCATCGACGATGTGCACCGAGTTCACGCCGCTCTTGGCGGCATCCAGTGCCGACGAAATCTTCGGCAGCATGCCGCCCGAGATCGTACCGTCGGCAAACAGTTCGTCGATCTCGCGCGCCGACAGGTCGGTCAGCAGGTTGCCCTGCTTGTCCATCACGCCCGGAATGTTGGTCATCATGACCAGCTTTTCGGCTTTCAGGATCTCGGCCATCTTGCCGGCGACGACGTCGGCATTGATGTTGTAGGCCTGGCCTTCGTCAGAGAAGCCGATCGGCGAAATGACCGGAATGAACGCGTCGTCCTGCAGCGCCTTGACCACGGCCGGATTGATCGTCTCGATGTCGCCCACGAAGCCGATGTCGAGAAACTCGCCCGGCTTCTCCCGATCCGGCATCTTCAGCTTTTTGGCGCGGATCAACCCGCCGTCCTTGCCGGTCAGGCCGACTGCCTGGCCGCCGTATTGGTTGATCAGCATGACGATGTCCTGTTGGACTTCGCCGCCGAGCACCCATTCGACCACTTCCATGGTCTCTTCGTCGGTCACGCGCATGCCCTGGATGAAGGTACCTTGCTTGCCGACCTTCTTCAGGGCCTCGTCAATTTGCGGGCCGCCGCCGTGCACCACCACCGGGTTCATGCCGACCAGCTTGAGCAGGATCACGTCACGCGCGAAACCGTGCTTGAGCTTTTCCTCCGTCATGGCGTTGCCACCGTATTTGATGACGATGGTCTTGCCGTGGAACTTGCGAATGTAAGGCAGAGCCTGCGCAAGAATCTCAGCCTTCACCGGTGGCGCGATATGCGCGAGTTCGGGGTCGAGGCCAGCAGGGTCGGGGGCAGCAGAAGCGTTCATGACGGTGACATCCGGTTGGGCAGGTATGATGGAACGCCGAATGTCGCCTGCAACACAAAAAACGAAGCAGCCCATTTTCGGCAGCGGGATTTTACAAGAAAAGGCGCTACGGTCTGCCGGCGCACCTTATGTGCCCGCCATACCGTTGCCACGAAAGAACACCCTGGGGAATCATGGCCATCGCACCCGACCAACTCGACGCGCTGCGCCCTCACCTGCTGCGCTTTGCGCAATTGCAATTGCGCGACACGGCCCTGGCCGAAGACACGGTGGCCGACACCATCCTGGCCGTGCTCGAACATCCAGAGCGCTTTGCCGGCAACGCCTCGCTCAAGACTTACGTCATCGGCATCCTCAAGCACAAGATCATCGATGCGATCCGGTCGGGGCGGCGCGAAGTGCGCGTCTCGCTGCTTGCGGGCGGTGAATCCGACGAGGCCGGCATGCGTTCCGACGAGGCGGTCTTCGACAGCCTGTTCGCCGCCGACGGCCACTACACGAGCCCGCCCTCGGATTGGGGCGACCCCGATGCCGCGCTGTCGCGGCGCGAGTTCTTCGACGTGCTGCAAATGTGCGTTGATCGCCTGCCGCCGCGTGTTGGCCGCGTCTTCATGATGCGCGAGTGGCTGGAGTTGGAAACCGACGAAATCTGTCAGGAATTGCAGATCACCGCGACCAATGCCTGGGCACTTCTCTACCGTGCCCGCATGCGCCTGCGCGAGTGCCTTGATCTGCACTGGTTCGGCAATCAGCCCACCGCCGCCTGAACCGCCCGCAGGCGCACCTAAGCCGCATCACCGAGAACAATCATGCCGAACCGTTGGGGACTACCCACCTGTAAAGAAGCCCACCGCATGCTGGTGTCGAAGATGGATCGCGACCTCTCCACAGGTGAGCGGCTGCGCCTGCGCGTGCATTTGTTTGCCTGCGATGCGTGTACGCGGTTCTCACACCAGATGGGGTTTCTGCGCCAGGCAATGCACAAGCTCGGGCACGAAGACGACGGGAGCAGCCAAGCGTGACCCCGTCGGCCGCCAACACCGCATGTGCAATCTGCGGCGCGGCGTTGCGCTGCGGCGCCATCGGCGAGGGCTCGCAGCGCGATACAACATGCTGGTGCATGACCGAAGAAGCGCTACCTGTCAGCGCGCGGCGCCCGGGACAAGGCTGCCGCTGCCAGCGTTGCCTGCGCGAAGCGATTGCGCAGGCGCGGGCAGCATCCGAATCCAACTGACTGATCAGTCCTTGTCTTTGCCGTCGTCGTCGAGCGTGCGCAATGCGCGGTGGACGTCGGCCCGGCCGCGCTGACGTTCAGCGTGGCCGCCTTCGGTGTGGGCGCCGGCCTTGCGGCCGCGGGCGAGCGGCACGAAAACGTTGCGCGGGCGCGCCGTGCCGGCCTTCGTTGAAGGCTCGATGCGGAAGGTCAGTTTCTGGCGAGTGCCCAGTGTCTTGTTAGCCATGGGAATGCTTGCTTGCGTGGCTTGAAGCGACACTCGCCGCAAGCCATCAATGTTTGTGTTCGCCACCGTGGTTCATGGCGGGCATGTTGCCGGCGGTCAGGTCGCGCACTCGGGCCTCGACCTTCTGCTCGACGACGCGCTTGTCGGCCAGCTCGACCTTGAGCGTGAGCGGCACGGTGGCGTCCTTGGCCAGGGGCTGCTTCAGGTCCATGAGCATCACGTGGTAGCCGCCCGGCTTGAGCTGCACCGTCTGGCCCTTCGGCAGGTCCAGTGACTGAACGGCGCGCATGCGCATGACGTTGCCTTCCATCTTCATTTCGTGAATCTCGGCCGTGCCGGCCACGGGCGTCGACACGCCCACCACTTTGGCACCGTCGGCCGATTGCAGCGTCATGAATGCGCCGCTGGACGTTTGGCCGGGCACCGTGCCGCGCACCCACGCGTCTTGCACGGTGACCTGCGCGTAAGCGGTGACGCTGGCGAGCAGGCCAGCGGTGAGCACAGCCAGGGCTGCGGAAGAACGGATCAACCGGGACGTCATCATCAAAGGCTCCTGTCAGGACGTACGTGCTGCGCATTAAAGCACAGCACCTGCGGGGAGATAGGTTGGGTGCACAATTGTGCGGCTGATTGACGCATCGCCGCACGGAGAACCGCGCGGCGCGCACGTTTACACTTGTTCACCATGCTTTCCACCCTGTCTCTTGCCGCCCCTCTGCTGGATGCCTCCAGTCTACGCCGCCTGTTTTGGCTGCGATGGAGCCTGCTGGCCACCCAACTGGTGCTGATGCTGCTCGCGCCGCTGGTATTTGGCGTGCAACTGCCGGTGGTGCCGCTGCTGAGCGTGATGGGCCTGCACGCGCTATTCAACCTGCTGACCGGATGGCGGGTGCGGCGCAACCGGCCCGTGCAGCATATCGAGATCACCGTTCAACTGCTGGTGGACCTGACCGCGCTGTCCGCCCTGCTGTATTTCACAGGTGGCGCGACCAACCCGTTTGTCTCGTTCTATCTGCCGGCGCTGGCGATTGCCGCCGCCATGCTGCCGATCGCTCACGTGGTCGGCCTGACGCTGTACGCCCTGGCCGCCTATAGCATGATGCTCGGCAACTACATCCCGCTGAAGCTGGCGAACCAGGCCGATGCATTGGCCTATCACCTGGCCGGCATGTGGATCGATTTTGTGGCCAGCAGCGCGATGATCGCCGGCTTTACGGCGCGCCTGTCCGCCGCCCTGCGCGAGAGCGATGCACAGCTGACCGAAGCGCGCGAGCGGCTGCTGCGCGAGCAACGCATCGAAGCTCTGATGTCGCAAGGCGCGAGCGTGGCGCATGAAATGGGCACGCCGCTGTCTACCGTGGCCGTCATCACCGGCGAACTGCAGCACGACGCGAAGCAGCCCGACTCCCCACTGGCTCCGTACCGTGAAGACCTGCGCGCCATCGAACAGCAGCTTGAGCTGTGCCGCGCCGCGCTGGCGCGACTGCAGAGCAAACCCAACGACGGCGCGCCGGAGCCGCTTGGCCAATGGCTACCGGGTTTTACGCAGACGTGGCAGCTTCGCCATCCGGATATCCGCCTCCACACGGAGGCGTCGCCCGCGGCACAGGCGGTGGAATTGGATGCGGTGAACGTCGGTCAGATTCTCACCATCCTGCTCGACAACGCTGCCCGCAGCCAGCACCACGCCGGGCGCGACCTGGTGCCGCTGCTGCTGACCGCTAGGATCGACGCCAACCCCGATACGCCACGCGATATGCCCCCGCAGATCGTGCTGTCCATCGTCGATACGGGGTTGGGTTTGCCTGAAGACCTGCGCGCCTCGCTTGGCCGCACGCCGGTGCCAAGCCGGCACGGCGGACGCGGCATCGGGCTGTACCTGGCCTCCACCACGGCGCGCCGGCTGGGTGGTACCGTGACGCTGCGCCCGAACCCGCCGCAAGGCGCCATTGCCGAACTCCGCCTGCCGATCGGTGGTCCGACAGAACACCCGGCCGCTCCCATCATGGGCGCGCCCACCCTCTTTACATAATGAGACGGCCTGACGCAGCCCCAAGCGCGTACGGCCTCGGAGAACACCATGCAGCAGCCCGCCCCCTTTCTGATCCTCGATGACGACGACGTCTTTGCGCAGACGCTGGCGCGCGCGCTCACCCGCCGCGGCTTTGCTCCGCAGATCGCCCACACCGGCGGCGAGGCACTGGCACTGGCCCGCCAGACGCGCTTCTCGTACGTCACCGTCGATCTGCATCTGGCCACCAGCGACAAGGGACTGATGCCCCATGGCGGCACGGATTCGGGCCTGCACTGGATTGCTCCACTGCGCCAGGCGCTGCCCGAGGCGCGCATGTTGATCCTCACGGGCTATGCGAGCATCGCCACCGCCGTGCAGGCGGTCAAGCTAGGCGCTGATGAATATTTGGCCAAGCCGGCCAATGTCGACTCGATTTTGCTGGCGCTGCAGGTGGGTGTGTCTGAAGCCGTGGCTGAACAGACGATGGAGAACCCCGCGCCGCTGTCCGTCGCGCGCCTGGAGTGGGAACACATTCAGCGCGTACTCGCCGAGCACGGCGGCAATATCTCCGCCACGGCGCGGGCGCTCAACATGCACCGTCGGACGCTGCAGCGCAAATTGGGCAAGCGGCCGGTCGCAAAATAAACGACCGGCCGCCTGTCACTACATCGACATCACCGCGGCATTACCAGCGGGTGTCGCGCTCCCACGCCTTGAGTTCGTCTTCAGCGCGTTCCTTCGTATAGCCATAGCGCTCTTGGATCTTGCCGGCGAGCTGGTCGCGCTTGCCGCTGATCACAGTCAGATCATCGTCGGTGAGCTGGCCCCACTTTTCCTTGATCTTGCCCTTGGCTTGATCCCATTTGCCTTCGATCTGATCCCAGTTCATACGTCCTCCCTTGCAATTGATAGATTGAGCGATTGAGACAAAGCAGGGGCGACCGGCAGGCCGCCCGTGTGAACACTTCCTTGCGGCTTACTTCTTGAACTTGGCGGCGACGTCGTTCTGACACTTCGTCTTGGCATCGCCAGACATGGCGTCGCAACGCTCCTTCGCAGCCTTGTAATTGGCGTCGTTGGTGTCCTTGACGGCATCGCGGCGGGCTTCACTCACGTCCTTGGCGTTGCCGGTGGCCTTGGCATGGTTCACTTCCTCGCCGGCCTTGGCACGCGTATAAGCGGCCTTGGCGTCCTTCACGCAGGTGTCTTTCTCGTTGCCCTTCATGGCATCGCATTTCGTCTTGGCGACGTCGTAGTCGGCCTCGGCCTTCTCCTTGGCGGCGCGGTTGCGGGCGGCTTCCGTGCCATCGCGCTCGACCATCGCGTTGGCCTTGGCGACGTTGTAATCGCCCTTGGCCTGCGCGCGGCAAACGTCGCGGTCATTGCCCTTCATCGCATCGCACTTGTCCTTGGCGGCTTTGTAGTTCGCATCGGCTTGCTTGACGGCGCTGTCGTAAGCGTTGCGCTTGGCATCATTCGAGGCGGAAGCGCCGGCGGCCCCAGTGGAGGCCGGCGCGGGCTGGGCATGGGCAATGCCGAACGGGGCGCAGGCGAGCACGCAACACAGGGCCAGGCGTTGGATCGGTTTCATACGCTTCTCTCCTTGTCGTAGTCGGATGTCGTAGTTGGAATCACGCACCTCAGGTGCGCGGCGCGCATTGTCTGTGCGGCACCATTCGCTTCAGCAGAAAACGGGCCCGACCCTGGGTGATCCCGAGCAAACCCTTGTTGGGCTTGCGTTTGCAGACATCCAAACAAAACGGGCCGCATCGTCTCCGATGCGGCCCGAAGTGCATATGGAATGCGTTGCTTACACGCTTAGAGCACGTAGCGCGACAGATCTTCGTTGCCCGACAGTTCGTTCAAGCGCTCGTCGACGTATGCGGCGTCGATGGTCACCGTCTCGCCTGACGATTTGTGCGCGTGGAACGACAAGTCTTCCAGCAGCCGCTCCATCACGGTGTACAGGCGGCGTGCGCCGATGTTCTCGACTTTCTCGTTGACCGAGCATGCGATCTCGGCGAGGCGGCGGATGCCGTCTTCCGCAAACACAAGATCAACACCTTCGGTCTTCAGCAGCGCCTGATATTGCTTGGTAAGGCTCGCATCGGTCTGCGTGAGAATCGCGCGAAAATCGTCCACCGACAGCGAATCCAGTTCCACCCGGATCGGGAATCGGCCCTGCAACTCCGGAATCAGATCGCTCGGCTTGGACAGATGGAACGCACCCGACGCGATGAACAGGATGTGGTCGGTCTTGATCATCCCGTACTTCGTATTGACGGTCGTGCCTTCCACCAGCGGCAGCAAGTCACGCTGCACGCCCTGACGCGACACCTCGCCGCCGCCGTATTCGCTGCGGCTGGCAATTTTGTCGATCTCGTCCAGGAACACGATGCCATTCTGCTCGACGTTGGCCACCGCTTTCTGCTTCAACTCGTCTTCGTTCACGAGCTTCGCCGCCTCTTCGTCGATCAGCAGCTTGAAGGCTTCGCTCACCTTCATCTTGCGACGGTTCTTCTTGCCTTGGCCCAGGCCCGCGAACATCGAGCGGATCTGATCGGTCATGTCTTCCATGCCCGGCGGCCCCATGATGTCCATGCTCGGCACGCCGGCCGACACTTCCAGTTCGATTTCCTTGTCGTCAAGCTGGCCTTCGCGCAGCTTCTTGCGGAAGGTCTGGCGCGCGGTCGAATCCTTCTCTTCCGGCTGCGCAAAGCCGATGTCGCGCGGCGGCGGGATCAGCACGTCGAGAATGCGATCTTCGGCCGCATCTTCGGCCTTGGCGCGCACCTTCTTCATCTCGGATTCGCGCGTTTGCTTGACGGCCATCTCGGCCAGATCGCGCACGATGGTGTCGACGTCACGGCCGACGTAGCCGACTTCAGTGAACTTCGTCGCCTCGATCTTGATGAACGGTGCGTCAGCCAGCTTGGCCAGGCGGCGCGCGATCTCGGTCTTGCCCACGCCGGTCGGCCCGATCATCAGAATGTTCTTGGGCGTGATTTCCTGGCGTAGCGGGTCTCCCACCTGCTGGCGGCGCCAGCGGTTGCGCAGCGCCACGGCCACGGCCTTCTTGGCCTTGTGCTGGCCGATGATGTGCTTGTCGAGTTCGGAGACGATTTCCGACGGCGTCATGGTTTCAGACATGGGAATCCTGTCGATGAAGGCGCTCGTTATTCGAGCGTCTCGATCACGAAATTGGTGTTGGTATAGATGCAGAGTTCGCCGGCAATCCGCAGCGATTTTTCCACCACATCGCGCGGTGCGAGGTCGGTGTTCTCCATCAGCGCCTTGGCTGCCGATTGGGCATACGAGCCGCCCGAGCCAATGGCAGCAATGCCGCCTTCCGGGTCCAGCACGTCGCCGTTGCCGGTGATGATGAGCGTGGCTTCGCGGTCTGCGACGATCAGCATCGCTTCAAGGTGGCGCAGGGCGCGATCGGTGCGCCAGTCCTTGGCGAGATCGACGGCCGAGCGCAGCAGGTTGCCCTGGTGCTTCTGCAGCTTGGCCTCAAAGCGGTCGAGCAGGGAGAAGGCGTCGGCGGTCGCGCCGGCAAAGCCCACCAGTACCTTGCCGTCGTAGATGGCGCGCACCTTGCGGGCCGAGCCCTTCATGACGATATTGCCCAGCGTGACCTGGCCGTCGCCGCCGAGCGCGACTTGGTTGCCGCGCCGCACGCTGACGATGGTGGTGCCGTGATACTGTTCCATGCGCTTGTTCCTAGGGGTCCGGCTTGGCGCGGCCCCCAGCGGGCCGGCCAAAGAACTTCATACTTGACGCCAGCCCTGAGGATTTCAAGCCTGATTTCCGTCATAACGCACAGTTTTTGTGCGCCGGAAATCGCTTCTAACGGCGTTTCACACCCGTTCAGCGCGTCACATCGAATGCATATGTGCGCTCGTCCAGACGCGGCACCACCGCGTAGCCCTTGCGCGCTGCCCATACGTTGATGTTGAAGTAGAGCGGAATCACGCCGTAATCGCGCATACCGATTTCCGTGGCCTCCTGCAGCAGCTTTTCGCGCTTGCTGTCGTCCAGCGTCTGCAGCGCTTCAGCCAGCTTGGCGTCGAGTGCGGGGTTCGAATAACGCCCGCGATTGGATGCCCCCCAGCCGCGCGCCGGGTCGTACGTGGCCAGCAGCGCTTTCAGGCTGGAACTGGCTTCCCCCGTATCGGCACCCCAACCCGCCTGCAAAAACGAGAAATCCAGCTTGTTCGCCCGCGTGAAAAACGACGCCGACGGCAACGTCTCCACCTTGGTCACGATGCCCACCCGCGAAAGCATTGACGCAATCACCTGGGCGACGCGGTCATCGTTCGGATAGCGATTGTTGGTGGCATGCAGCGTGATGGCAAAACCGTCGGGGTAGCCAGCCTGGGCGAGCAGCTTTTTCGCTGCGGCGGGGTCCGCCGACGGTGCCTTCAGGCCCGGCACGTGGCCGAACAGCGCGCTGTTGACGAGCTGGCCCGTCGGCTCGGCCGCGCCTTCCATCACGCGATCGACGATGGCCTGGCGTGAAATTGCCAGCGAGATCGCCTCGCGTACGCGTGCATCCTTGAGCGGATTCTTCGGCAGCGGCTTGCCCGCCTTGTCGGTCACGAACGGCGATATATCGCGGTTCGAATCCATATGCAGATACATCATCCGGAACACCGGCATCTTGAATACCGACACAGCCGGGTCGGCCGACAGCTTCTTGATGTCCGAGCTTGGCACGTTCTCGATGACCTGCACATCGCTCGCCAACAGCGCTGCCACGCGCGGTGCGTCTGCCGTCAGAATGCGCAGCGTCACGTGCTGCCATTGCGGCTTTTTACCCCAGTAGCCATCGAAGCGCGCTAGCTCCAGCCGATCGCCGCGCGTAAACGACACGAACTTGTACGGCCCGGTCCCGATCATGGCGCGGCCATTGTTGAAATCGTCCGCGCCGGCTTTTTCGACGGCCTTTTTCGACACCATGTAGATGGTCGACAAGTCGTTCGGCACCAGCGGATAGGGGCCGTTGGTGGTGATGCGCACGGTCAGCTTGTCGACAGCCGTCACGTCCTTGAAACCCCGCGTGTAGATCGTGAAGGGCGAGGGGCTGTTCTTGATGGTGGCTGGGCGCGCCAGCGAATAGACGACGTCGGCCGAGGTGAACTCGCTGCCGTCATGGAAATGCACGCCGGGACGCAGCTTGATTTCCCACACCGTATCGCTCAGCGCCTTCCACGACGTGGCGAGGCCGGGCTTGAGGCGCATCTTCTCGTCCTTGGCGATCAGCGCCTCGAACATATGCTCGGCCACGTTCGAATTGGGCGTGACGTTATGGAAGTGCGGATCGAGCGAAGTGACATCGCTCGACAGGCCGACCACCAGCGTGGAAGCCGGCTGGGCATGCGCAGCACCCGGTGTGAGCGCCGCAAGCGCCGTGGCAAAAGACAGCGCGGCGACAAGGTTCGCAGCGCGCAGCAGACGCAGGACCGGCATGACGACTCCCCGATGGTTCGTGACGAAAGCAAAACGTTCGGGGGATTGTCAGGACCGGAAGACGCCGGTGTCAACGCCAATGAAGCAGGGGGTCTGCGTGCTCAGTGATGGTGCCCGCAGTCGCAGTCGTCACCGTGTTGGTGGTCGGGGTCGTCGTCGCCGTCCTCATCGTCATGGTCGTCGTAGGCCCACGCGGGGAACGGATCGGGCAGCGCAGCCCAAACTTCGGGCCCGGCAGCCATCTCCGCCTCAGTCAGCAGACAGGTGTCGAGCTGCGCGATGAGCGCGGCTTCATCCAGGTCCGTGCCAATGAAGACCAGTTCCTGGCGGCGGTCGCCCCACTGCGCGGGCGCACCGTTGTCGTGCATCTTGTCCTGGATGTCTGCGCGGGCTTCTTCCTCGTCAGGCCACTCGGCTTCATCCACCGCAGCCCACCATGCGCCGGCGCCGCCATGGCGCATCACGCCGCCGGCCTGGCCCCAGCTGCCCGCCGTGTCCATGCGCGAGGCCAGCCAGAAATAGCCTTTCGAGCGCAGCACGCGGCCGTGTTCGCGCAGCCATTCGGTGTGCATCAGATCCCACAGGCGCTGCGGGTGGAATGCCACGCGGCGGCGATAGACAAAGCTTCGAATGCCGAGCGCTTCGGTCTCGGGAACGTGTTCGCCGCGCAGCTCGGCCAGCCAAGCCGGGGCTGCAGACGCGGCATCGAAATCAAAGCGATGCGTATTGAGAATTTCGTCCAGCGGCACCTTGCCGAACGATGCCGGCACGATGCGCGCCCTCGGGTTCAATGAATGCAGGATGCCGGCGAGGCGTTCGCGCTCGGCGTCGCTCACGAGATCGATCTTGTTGAGCACGATCACGTCGCAAAACTCCACCTGTTCGATGAGCAAGTCGACGACGGTACGATCGTCATCTTCATCACGCGCCTGGCCGCGATCGGACAAAAAATCCGCAGCGTCGTAGTCGGCCAGGAAGTGCTGCGCATCAACCACGGTGACCATGGTGTCGAGGCGCGCGAGGTCGGAAAGCACGTCGCCTTGCCCGTCCTCAAACGTGAAGGTCTCGGCAATCGGCAGCGGCTCGGCCACGCCGGTCGATTCGATCAGCAGGTAGTCGAAGCGGTCCTCGCGGGCCAGGCGCGCGATCTCGTCGAGCAGGTCTTCGCGCAGCGTGCAGCAGATGCAGCCGTTGGACAGCTCCACCATGCGTTCGTCGGTGCGCGAAAGCTGCGCACTGGTGGCCGTGCCATCGCCCACGAGCTGCGCGTCGATGTTGACGTCCGACAGGTCATTGACGATCACGGCCACGCGCTTGCCCTCGCGGTTGGCGAGCACGTGGTTGAGCAGCGTGGTCTTGCCGGCGCCCAGAAAGCCGGACAGCACGGTAACGGGAAGCGGACGGGACATGATCAGCGGCCTCGGGTCGTGGCCAAACAAAGCAAACAGCCCGGTGAGTTACCGGGCTGCCAAATCAAATGAATGCGTCAGACAAATGCGACGCGTGCGTCAGTCACCCATCAGCTTCTGGCGCTTTTCGCGGCGCTCCTGCGCCTCGAGCGTCAGTGTGGCCGTCGGGCGAGCGAGCAAGCGCGGAATGCCGATCGGCTCGCCGGTCTCGTCGCAGTAGCCGTAGTCGTTGGCATCGATGCGGGCGATCGACTGTTCGACCTTCTTGAGCAGCTTGCGCTCGCGATCGCGCGTACGCAGTTCCAGCGCGTGCTCCTCTTCGATGGTGGCACGGTCTGCCGGGTCCGGCACGATCACAGTCTCGCGCAGGTGCTCGGTGGTCTGGTTGGCGTTCGCGAGAATTTCATCGCGCATTTTTACAAGCCGGTCCTTGAAGAAGGCGAGCTGCGCCTCGTTCATGTAATCCTTGTCGCTCATCTTCAGGATTTCGGCTTCGGTGAGTAGTTTCTTGCTGCTCATGGTTGCTGCAGATGATCCTGGTAAATCGCGCGCCGTGTCGGCTATCGCGTCGTCCTTGCGCGGGGATGCGTCGGACTCATTCTGGCTGGCGGCGGACTTGCCGCCCCGCGCGCCTCCTTTTGCCTCTCCCGCAGCGGCGCCCCCTGCCGCTTTTTTTCGGGTGGCTGGCGCAGCCTGGGCTGCTGCCGACTCCGTTCCGGACTGCCCGGCTCCAACGTTGGCGCCGCGTCCTTCCTTGGTCTTAGTCACCATCGCCTGCTCTCCTATCGGACGTGCTTCGGACGACGTGCTTCTAAATCGACCTATTGTAGCTGAACGATATTAACCGAACTATCGGAGAAACACGGACACAAAATCCGGCCCGGATTCTGCCTGAAAGCGCGCGGCGGGGCCACCCAAAAGGAGGGGGAAAGCGGCCGAATCAGGCCAGGCAGTTCTCCAATCCTTTCAGAATCGTTTCGCGCGGCAGGTCGACCCCGATGAATACCATCCGGTTGGAAGGGGTCTCTCCGTCCCATTTGCCACCCACGTCGCTGCCCATGAGCTGGTGCACGCCCTGGAACACGACCTTGCGGTCGACGCCTTCCATGTAGAGCACGCCCTTGTAGCGCAGCAGCTTCTCGCCGTAGATGTTCAGCACGCCGGAGAGAAACTCCTCTAGCTTGGTGTAGTTGAACGGCAGTTCGCTGCGGAAGACGAACGAGGCGATGCGGTCGGTATGGTGCGCGTGGCCGTGATGGTGCTGATGGCCGGGCGCGTGACCGTGGTCGTGGTCATGATCGCAATCGGCCGAGCAGGCGTGGTCGTGATCATGATCGTGGTTGTGGTCATGGTCGTCTTCACGCAGGAAATCGGGGTCGATCTCCAGCTTGGCATTCAGGTTGAAGCCGCGCAGGTCGAAAATGGTGTCGATCGGCGTATCGCCAAAGTTGGCGGTGCGGATCGGCGCGCGCGGGTTCATGTGCAGCAGGCGGTGGCGCAGCGCATCCACATCGGCGGCGGACACCAGATCGCTTTTGGTGATGAAGATGGCGTCTGCAAAGCCCACCTGGCGCTGCGCCTCTTCCTGCTTGTCGAGCTGCATGTTGCCGTGCTTGGCGTCGACCAGCGTGATGACGGCATCCAGCAGGTAGCGGCTGGCGATCTCGTCGTCCATGAAGAAGGTCTGTGCGACCGGGCCCGGGTTGGCCACACCGGTGGTCTCGATGACCACGCGATCGAACTGGATCTGGCCGTTGTCGCGGCGCGTCAGCAGGTCGGACAAGCCCTTCACCAGATCGCCGCGGATGGTGCAGCAGATGCATCCGTTGCTCATCTGCACGATCTGCTCGTTGCCGTCCTGCACGAGGATGTCATTGTCGATGTTCTCTTCGCCGAACTCGTTTTCGATCACGGCGATCTTCATACCGTGCTGTTCGGTCAGGATGCGCTTGAGCAGCGTGGTCTTACCGCTGCCGAGGAAGCCCGTCAGGATGGTGACCGGGATCATTTTGGACATGGTGCGTTTCCTGTCTTGTGATGAGACGCCAGACGCGCGCAATCCGCGCACGCGCCCTTGATGGTGAGTTCGGCATGGTCGGCTGCGAAGCCGGCGGGCAGGGCGGCCTTCGGCATGGCCGGCGGCTCGGCACCCTCCAAGCAGAAGTCGCGCCCGCATTGCGTGCAGTGGAAGTGACTGTGCGAGCGGTGCGCCGCTTCGCGCGCGGCATCGTGCTCGGCCAGGCTGAAGCGGAAGACACGATCCGCCCCCGCCGTCTTGTGGACGATGCCTCCTGTCACAAGCCAGTCCAGCACGCGGTAGACCGTCACGCGATCGATGCCGGAATCGTCCGGCAGCGCGTCGCATACAGCCTGGTGCGAGAGCGGGTCGACGCCCTGCATCAGCACGGCCAGCACGCGCACGCGCGGCTCGGTCACACGGCTGCCCAGGCCGCGCAGACGCGCGCGGGCAGCCTCTTCAGGCGAATGGGATTGCGAAGCGACGAAATCGTCGCGCGGCGCCGGGGTATTCATGTGCGGGATTGTCCCACGCGGCGCAGGTTGCTGCAATTGAGTTGCAACTGGGCGGCCCTGCACCGCCCAGGGTTTCTTTCCGCGAGCCGGTAGCGCTTATGCCGCAAACACCAGACACACCGGCGTCGGCACCTTCGCCACCACCGTGGGCTGATCCAGCTTGCCGGTCTGCCCGTCGACGCGCAGCCGCAGGATCGTGTCGCCCTTCTGGTTGAGCACGTAGAAGTGGCTGCCGTCGGGCGCCATCGTCATCGCGCGCGGAAAGTGCACACCGTCGTTCCAGTATTGGAGCGGCGCCAGCTTGCCGGAGGCATCAATGCTGAAAGCGGCCACGCTGTCGGCCAGCGGATGATCGGACTTCAGCTTCCGGTTGCTGGCGTAGAGGAAGCGCCCCGACGGATGCATCAGCAGTTCCGCGCCGCTCTTCTGCCCGGTGTAATCGGCAGGCGTGGTGGCGATGCGTTGGCGCTCTTCCTGTACGTGGCCGGTGGCAGGGTCGTAACCGTGGCATGCAACCGAGCCCTCGAGTTCGTTGATGACGTAGAGCAGCTTGCCTTGCGGATGCAGCGCCAGGTGGCGCGGGCCGCTGCCGGGCTTGAGCTGTGCGCGATCCCGGGGGGCGAGCTTGCCGCCCTCGATGGCGAACACGTTGATGCGATCGGTGCCAAGGTCGGTACCGATCACATGCTGGCCGGCGGTGTCGAACAGCATCATGTGCGCGTGCGGCGCCTCCTGTTCGGGGCGCGGGCCGGAGCCGGTGTCCTTGAAGATGCCGGACACGGTGCCGAGCTTGCCGTCCTCGCCGATCGGCAGGAGGTTGTACGCGCCACCGCTGTAGATCGACACGCACAGGTGTTTGCCGTCCGGCGACACCACCACGTGCGCAGGGTTGGTACCCGACAAAGAGAGCGGCTGGCGGTTGAGCAGCGTCAGCTTGCCGTCGCGCGGGTCGATCGCATAGGACTCGGCGCTGCCGCTTGGGCGTCCCTCGTAGACCTCCAATTCATTGATGGCGTACAGGAACCGCTGGTTCGGGTGCACGGCCAGGAACGACGGATTGGCACTTTCGACCACCTGCACCTGGGTCCACGCATCGCCGCGCGGCGCCAGCACATAAATACCGCGAGCGGCCGGGCCGCCGGCAGTGCCGCCCGGTGCGTTGAACGTGTAAGTACCGACATAGGCGAAGCGGGGAGGGTGGGCATTGCCCGCAGGCTGCACACCCGACGCAGCGGGTTGCTCGCCCGCCTGGGCCATGACGGTTTTGGGAAGAGCGCCCAACAAAGGCAAGCTACCAGTCCACTGCATGAAAGTTCGACGAAGACGATTGGTCATGGGATGGCTCCATCAAACACGCACGGACATCGCGTGGTGGAAGATGTTGTTCGGATCATACCGGCGCTTCACGTCCTGCAGAAACGCGTACAGGTCGCCGCTGCCGTAGTAGAGCTGCGGCCAGAACGGGTGGGCGAGCATGTCGACGTCCGGATAGTTGATGTAGCAGCCCTCGTACCGGTCGCCGGGGTACGGCGTGCCGCTGTGCGGCGCAGGCACGTCGGGGGCGCCGTAGACGTCGCGGTAGAAATCACCGATCCAGCGCAGGTGGCCGGCATCGTCGGCGGCAGACGTCCAGTACGTCTGGTATTGCAGCTTCATGATCGACGCCCGCTGCGGCACAGCCGTATCGCCGATGCGCTCGGCCTTGTTGACGGCGCCGCCGTACGAATCGACCTGCAGCAGCGACTGGCTAAGATCGACGCCCGGCATCGTCCGCGTGAGGTGGGCGTAGATGCGCTGCGCCTCGCGCGCCGTGAAGCCGCGCTTCATATAGGCCGATTTGTACTTGCCGCGCTGATTGGCCCCCGAGCCGTTCAGATACTGCGTGGCGGTGAGCCAGTCGTACTGCACGATGGTGTGCGGCTTGGAGCAGAGTAGCTGGCCCACGCCCTGCCTGTGCGCGGGGCCGTAGCCGGGGGGCCGCCCTTTGACCAGCGTGGGCGCGCAAGCCTGGAAGCGGTTCAGAAAATCATTGAGAACAGAGAGATCGCGACACGTGCCATCCGGGTTGCAGAACTGCGTGAGCAGCACGATCTGCCCCGACGATTTGTGCGTGAGCTTGAGCAGCGAGAACATGCCCCAGGTGTCAGGGTCTTTGCCGCGCGTCTCCCAGTATTCGCCGTAGATGTGCAGCAGTTCGGCAAAGCGCTGCGGCGTCATGATCGCCCAGTCGAAAGCCACGGTGGCGAGGGCCACTTCCTGCGGCGCCTCCGGAAGCTTGGCGAAGGTGTAGCCCGTGATGACGCCGAAGTTGCCGCCGCCCGCGCCGCGGCACGCACGAAAGAGATCCGGATCGTGCGCCGCATCCACTGTGCGGGCCGCTGCCTTGCCGGTCTTGTCGACGGTGACGATGTCCACGGCCGAGAGCCAATCCACCGTCAGGCCTTGCAGGCGGGACAGCAACCCATAACCACCGCCGCAGATATGCCCGCCCGCGCCCACCGAATAGCAGGAGCCGCCGGGCAGCGTCACGTTGCGGCGCTTGTACAGCTCCAGGTAACCGTTCCAGTTTTGCGTACCGGCCGGAATGCGCACCGAACCGTCGGCGCGCACCTCGGGCGTGGCGAGCAGGCTCAGGTCGACGATCGTGCCGTCGGGGTTGTTGGAGACGAAATCCTCGTAGCAATGTCCGCCGCTGCGCACGGTCGGGCGCTGGCCCGCGTTGATGATGCGCTGCACGGCGGGCGCCACATCGTCGGGTTTTTCTATGAGGGCGATGCGGCTCGCGGCCTGCGCGTCCGTCGACGGCCAGCGCAGGTTGAAGCCATGTTTGAGCGTGTTGTAGCGAGGGTCTTGGCGCGTCACATCCAGTGTCATCGACGACTCCCGGTGAGGGCGTTTGCGCAACGCTTGCGCAAACAGAGTTGGATTCGGGCGCATGGCGTCCGGCGGTTCCAACTTAGTCGTTCGCGAGCCCGCCTTCCATCAGACAATGCCGATGCGGCTGCCTTATCGCGCCACGTGAGCGAACCACCCGACCAAGCGCGTTGCCGTCGCGGCCCACAATGGCCGCACGAGCCAGCATGCCGCGGCCCATGCCAGGATCACCACGATCAGATCGCAGTGGCCGCTCTTCCACAAGTTCAGGGAATGGCGCCCCCAGATCCAGGGCACGCCTAACGGATTCGGCCAATCCGCCAGCAGGTGCATCAGCCCGCCGCAGGCGAAGCCGAACAGCAGCGGTGCCCACAGATGGGCGTGGCCCAGCGCCTGGTATGACAGAACCAGCGCCGCCAGCCAGCCGATGCCCCAATGGGTGGCGGTGCGGTGCGTGATCCAGAGACGACGGGCGCGGGTCCACCAGGCGACCTCCATCCAGTCAGGCGCAGTGCTGCCGGCCACCGCCGCGCAAAACGCCAGGATGCTGCCGAGATGTTCGAGAGACGTATGGGAAGCCTGTGCGACGACGGTGGCGGCAATCAACCCTGCTGCCCAACCCGTCGCGTGATGGGCAGCATTGGAGGCCATCGACGTGATGCGGAAAACGAAGGACCGCATCTTCGCAATGGCGGCTTGCCAGGACAAGCCAAAAATTGCGACAAATTGCTAGCCGACTTGCAGCAACAGGCCCTTGAGGTATTCGCCTTCCGGGAAGCTTGTCAGCAGCGGGTGGTCGACGCCGCCCGCCAGCCGGCGCTGGATACGCGCCGTGACCTTGGCATCCGCCGCCGCGCCCGCGACGATCTTTTGAAACAAGTCTGCGTCGATTGCACCCGAGCACGAATACGTGAACAGCAGGCCGCCCGGGCGCAGCAACTGCATGCCGACCAGGTTGATCTCCTTATACGCCCGTGCCGCGCGATCGACCTGCTGCGCCGAGGCCGCAAACTTGGGCGGATCCAGCACGATCAGGTCGAACTGACGGCCTTCCGCGCGGAAGTTGCGCAGCGACTTGAAGACGTCCGCGTCCAGCCATTCGGCGCGCGCCGGATCGAAGCCGTTGAGCGTGACGTTGCGCTCTGCCACCGCCAGCGCCTCGCCCGACGAGTCGATCGACACCACCGAGCGCGCTCCGCCCTTGAGCGCCGCCAGCGAAAACCCGCCCGTATAGCAGAAGCAGTTCAGCACATCGCGATCGCGCGCCAAGGCGCCGACGAGCGCGCGGTTGTCGCGCTGGTCCACGTAGAAACCGGTCTTGTGGCCTTCGCGCACGTCCACGTAATAACGTACGCCGTGCTCGGTGGCCGACAGATCGGCGGGCGGCTCGGCGCCAGCCAGCACGCCGGTCATCTGCTCCAGGCCTTCGCGCTCGCGCACGCTCACGTCCGACCGTTCGTAGACGTTCGGGCAACCCGTCTCTTTGATGAGCGCGGCGACGATCGCCTGTTTCCAGTGCTCCACACCGGCGGCGCTGAACTGGCAGACGAGCTGGCCAGCATCGCCCGTGCCGTACTGATCGACGATTAAGCCCGGCAGGCCGTCGGCTTCGCCCATGACGAGGCGCACGGCGTCGGTGTCGTGCACCCACGCGCGGCGGTACGCCACGGCCGCGGCAATGCGGCGCTTGAAGAACGCGTGGTCGACGGGCTCCGATTCATCAAAGCTCCACACGCGCGCGCGAATCTGCGAAACGGGGCTGAACGCGGCGCGCGCCAGAAACTGGCCGTTGTGCGCGCGCACGATGACGGTCGCGCCGGAGGCCGGCTTGCCCTCCACGCGATCGATGGCGTTGGCGAAAATCCACGGGTGCCGGCGCAGCAGCGAGCGCTCCTTGCCGGGCTTGAGAATCAGGGTTTGCATACGACTGGGATGGTTCGCCCGGCAAAGCGGGCAGCGCTACTTCTTCTTCGCGCGGGGATGCGCCTGATCGTAGATCTTGGCCAGGTGCTGAAAATCGAGCGAAGTATAAACCTGCGTACTCGCGATGCTGGCGTGGCCGAGCAGTTCCTGCACCGCACGCAAATCGCCCGATGACTGCAGCATGTGCGTGGCAAACGAATGCCGCAGCACGTGCGGATGCACATCCGCCGGCACACCTGCCGCGATGGCGTTGCGCTTCATGCGCAATTGAATCTGCCGCTGCGCCAACCGCTTGCCGCGCGGCGAGAGAAACAGCGCGTGCGCGTCTTCGGGTGCCGCGTCCGGCTTGGCAAGCTGCGCGCGCACCGCCAGCCATGCGGCCAGCGCCTCCGCCGCCTTGGTGCCCACCGGCACGGTGCGCCGCTTGCTGCCTTTACCAAGCACCTGCACTTCGCGGGCCTCGAGGTCGAGCCAGCTCGCCGATTCATACGCGCCGGCCTTCACGTGTCGCATATCCAGGCTCACGAGTTCGGAGAGCCGCAAGCCACACGAATAGAACAACTCGTTGACGGCACGGTCGCGAACCGTCTCGGGATCGTCGCCAGGCAGTTGCTCCATCAGCGCGACGGCCTGCTCGACGGACAGCGCTTTCGGCAGTCGCTTCGGGCTCTTCGGGGCGCGTACGCCATCGACCGGGTTGGCGGTGACGGCGGCATCGCGCAGCGCCATCCATTTGAACCAGCCGCGCCACGCCGACAGCGCCCGCGCAATGCTGCGTCCCGACAAGCCGTCGCCATGCAGTTGCGCCATCATGCGACGAATGTGGTGCGACTGCAGTTGCGTCAGGTCGATATTGGCGGCGTGCTGCGCACCGAGGCGCTGCAGCACGGCCAGCTCGCGGGTGTAGCTCTCCAGCGTGTGCGGCGAGAGCTGCCGCTCGAACTTCAGCGCATCCAGGTACGCCGCAATCTGCGGATGCGGCGCTTGAGCGCCATGGTCATCGGCGGATGCAGATTGCGGCATGCGGCGGGCTGCGCTCAGTCGCGCAGGCGGTTGAGCGCGGCAGCGGCCAGTTCGCCGATCTGCGCGAGGTAGGTCGTGCCCATGCCGTCATGGAAGCGGCGGGCGTCCGGCGAGCCGAGTACCAGCAGGCCGAAAGCTGGCGCGGCGCTGGCATCGGCATCGCCACGCACCGGCACGCGCAGCGTGACGATCGCGAGCGATTCGATCGGTGCGCCGCCGGTATCGGTCGTATCAAGCCAGCCGGCGGCTTCAAAGCCGGCATTGGCGCCGCAATACGGCGCGCGCAGGCCGGTCGCAAACAGGCGCACTTCCTCGCTCACGCCCTGCGCGACTTCCAGATGCGCGAATTCTTCGCCGACCTGCCACACGCGTAGCGCCACGGCCGGAACGTCAAAGATTTCACGCAGGCCATCCTGCACGGCATACGGCAGCGCATGCGTGTCGGCCTCGCCCAGCAGGCGCGTCGTCCATGCGTGCACGCGCTGCTGCGTGCGGTCGTTCTCGTTGCCGTGGCGCATCAGGTCCGACAGCTTGAGTTCGAGGTGCTTGTTCTTGTCGCGCAGGATCTCCATCTGGCGCTCCTGCAGCGACACGGCGCGATGGCTGTGCGGGCTGGTGAGCTGGATGGCGGCCAGCAGCTCCGCATGCTCTTCAAAAAAGGCCGGATGCGCCTGCAGGTAGTTGGCGACGTCTTGTGCGTTCATCGTGGAGGTGCTCATCAGGCTGCGCCCAGTTTTTTCTTCAGCAGATCATTGACTTGTGCGGGGTTGGCCTTGCCGCGCGTGGCCTTCATGGCCTGGCCGACCAGCGCGTTGAATGCCTTCTCCTTGCCGGCGCGGAATTCCTCGACCGACTTGGCATTGGCTGCCAGCACGTCGTCGATGATCTTCTCCAGCTCGCCCGAATCCGACATCTGCTTCAGGCCCTTCTCGTCGATGATCGCATCGGCATCGCCACCGTGCTCGCCTGCCCACATGGCGGGGAAGACGTCTTTCTTGGCGGTGTTGTTGCTGATCGTGCCGTCGGCAATGCGTGCGAGCAGCTTTGCCAGCTGTGCAGGCTTGACCGGTGCGGCATCGATGTCCAGATCGGCGCGGTTCAGGTTCGAGGCAACCTCGCCCATGATCCAGTTGGCGGCGGCCTTGGCGTTCGCAGCGCCGGCATCCGCCACGACGGCCTCGAAGTAGGCGGCCGTCGCCTTGGTGGCGGTGAGGATGCTGGCGTCGTACTTCGGCAGGCCGTACGCCGACTCAAAGCGGGCAGCCATGGCCGCCGGCAGCTCGGGCAGCGTGGCACGCACGCGCTCGATCCAGTCGTCGCCGATGACCAGCGGCAGCAGGTCGGGATCCGGGAAGTAGCGGTAATCCTGCGCGTCTTCCTTGCTGCGCATCGAGCGCGTTTCCTTGCGGTCCGGATCGTACAGGCGGGTTTCCTGCACCACGGTGCCCCCGTCTTCGATCAGCTCGATCTGGCGGCGCACTTCGTAGTTGATCGCCTCTTCCAGGAAGCGGAACGAGTTGAGGTTCTTGATTTCGCAGCGTGTGCCGAACGGCGCATCCGGGCCCGGGCGCACCGACACGTTCGCGTCGCAGCGGAAGCTGCCTTCCTGCATGTTGCCGTCGCAGATGCCCAGCCACATCACGAGCGCATGCAGCGCCTTGGCGTAAGCAACGGCCTCGGCCGCGCTGCGCATGTCGGGCTCGGTCACGATTTCCAGCAGCGGCGTGCCGGCGCGGTTCAGGTCGATCCCGGTCATGCCGGCAAAGTCTTCGTGCAGCGATTTGCCCGCATCTTCTTCCAGATGGGCGCGCGTGAGCTGCACGGTCTTCTCATAACCGGGCTGGCCGTTCTTGCCTTCCACCTGGAAGGTCAGCGTGCCGCCCTGCACCACCGGAATTTCGTACTGGCTGATCTGGTAGCCCTTGGGCAGATCGGGGTAGAAGTAATTCTTGCGCGCGAAGATGCTTTTGGGCGCGATCTTGGCGCCGATGGCCAGACCGAACACGATGGCGCGCTCGACGGCGCCTTTGTTCAGCACCGGCAGCACGCCCGGCAGCGCCAGATCAACCGGCGCCGCCTGCGTGTTGGGCGCCGCGCCAAAGGCGGTGGACGCGCCGGAGAAAATCTTCGAGACCGTCGAGAGCTGCGTGTGCGTCTCGAGGCCGATCACCACTTCCCATTGCATGTTGCGTGTGTCCTGTCGATTGTTGTGGTGTGAATGTCTAGGTACTCAGGTGTTCAGGTAATCTGGTGTTCTTGCCTGGCTGCGATCACGGGTGCGGCGCATCGAGCCACGCCGCGAGCTTCGCGAACGCGGCCTCGCGCGCTGCCGGATCGCCACCGACGGTGACCGTTCCATAGCGACGTCCCTTCGGGATGCCGTTGCGCTCCTTGACTGCGGCGGTGCCGTCGAAGCCGTGATACGCGCCGCCAAACATGTCCAGCTCGAAACGCGCCTGCGGCTGCCGCGCCAGGACGGCAGTCTGCAGCGCCTGGCAGTGATCCGCCGGGGTCCAGTCGTCGTTGCCGCCGGCCAGCAGCAGCAATGGCGCATTCAGCCGATAGTCCGGCCGCTTCTGCGCCGATGCACAGCCCGGATAGAAGGCCACCGCGCGATTGACGGCAGGCGTATCGGCAGGCCAGGCGCGGCTGGCATCCACCGCCTCCAGCACGGCCTGCGCGCCGTTGGACCAGCCGAGCAGGACGATGCGGCGCGCATCCACGCCCGGCTGCCCCGCCACCCAGCGGATCGTCGCCAGCACGTCGGCGCGGCGCACTGCGCCGTTGATATCGCGCGTGGCCGTGCGTTCGGTGCAGATGCCGTGCGGTCTGCCGCGCGGGCCGAAGCTGTCGGGAAACACCACCGCGTAACCCCGCGCACCCAGCCACTGCGCATACCCCCGATAGCGCGAGCCCAAGGCCTTGGCATCCGCACCGGCCTGCGTATAGAGGCCGCTGCAGCCGTGCAGCGCGATCACCACCGGCGCGCCGGTCGCAGGGGCCTTGACCGGCGATGCGACCCAGTAGGCGGTCAGCGTTTGCGGCGCATCCTCGGCGTCTTTCATGGACGCACGGGGAATCTCCACCGTCTGCACGCCCAGCTCGGCCGACGATGGTGCACGCGCAGCCGGCATATCCGGCAGAGCGCCTTCGGCGTCCGGCGTCGGTTGCGCGACCGCATGCAGCGCCAGGGCGCCGGCCAGCGCCGCCAGCACGCGAAGCGATCTATGCATCACCGGGCATTGCGGGCGCATTGGCCCGTTTGCGGGTCGAACATCACCGGCCACGCTTCTTCATAGATGCCGGGCGTGCAATGCGCTTCACAGTTGGCGTGTGCCAGCGTGACGCGGCGCGGGTCCTGCCAGACCATCAGCGTGCAATTGCCGTTGCGCTCGCGCAGCTCGATGCTGGGGCGGCGCCTGGTCTGCTGGAACGTCGACAGGTCGAACTGACACGAACCGCGCCGGCCGACCCACAACTGCCATTGCATGGCGCTGACGTTGTTGTCGGCCACGGTGAGCGTCGCCTGCTCGCGGAAACCGTCTTCTTCGGTCTGGCTGCAGTAGCCGTTGATGTCGATGCGGCGGTCGGAGATCGGCGGCGGCTTCGACGGGCGGCTGATGCCCGGAATCGATGGCAGCGGAATCGGCACGCACGCCGCCAGCAGGCCGGCGGCAAGCGCCAGCCCGAGTGCAGTGCGGATGCGGTGGTTCATGCGTGCCTCCTGCGTGGAGCGGACGTCTGGATGGGCCTCAGGCCGCAGGCTGGCGGTTGTGCCAGTCGGTCGCCTGCTGGAACGCGTGCGCGATCTGCAGCATGCGTGCCTCTTCAAAATAGTTGCCGATGATCTGCAAGCCAACCGGCAGACCGTTGGCGCCGAAACCGGCCGGCACGCTCATGCCCGGCAGGCCTGCCAGGCTGGTCGACAGGGTGAAGATGTCTTCAAGGTACATCTGCACCGGATCATCGCTCTTCTCGCCGATCTTCCAGGCAACGGTCGGGGCGACGGGGCCCATGATCACGTCGCACTGCGCGAATGCATTCTGGAAATCCTGCGCGATGATCCGGCGGATCTTCTGCGCTTGGAGGTAATAGGCGTCGTAATAGCCGTGGGACAGCACATAGGTGCCCACCAGGATCCGGCGCTTGACCTCCCAGCCAAAACCCTCGGCGCGCGACTTGCGGTACATGTCGGCCAGATCGCGGTATTCCGCCGCGCGGTGACCGTAGCGCACGCCGTCAAAGCGCGACAGGTTGGACGACGCCTCGGCCGGGGCGATCACGTAATACGTCGGGATCGACAATTCGGTCTTCGGCAGGCTGATGTCGACCAGCGTGGCGCCGAGCTTTTCCAGCTCGGCCAGCGCGGCGCGCACCGTGGCGCGCACGTCGTCGGCCAGGCCTTCGCCAAAATACTCCTTGGGCAAGCCGATGCGCAGACCGGCCAGCGGGCGCGCAGCATCGGCGCCTTGCAGCGGCTGCCCGAGCAGGCGGCCGAAATCTTCCACATCGCCGCCGCGGCCGGGTTCCAGGCTGGTGGAATCGCGCGGGTCAAAGCCGGCCATGGCAGACAGGAGCAGCGCGCAATCCTCGGCCGTGCGGGCCATCGGGCCGCCCTGGTCCAGCGATGAAGCGAAAGCGATCATGCCGTAGCGCGACACGCGGCCGTACGTCGGCTTGATCCCCGTAATGCCCGAGAACGATGCCGGCTGGCGGATCGAGCCGCCCGTGTCCGTCCCCGTTGCAGCGGGCACCAGATCGGCCGCCACCGCCGCGGCGGAGCCGCCCGACGAGCCGCCCGGCACGTGCTCGAGGTTCCACGGGTTCTTGACCGCGCCGAACGCCGAGTTCTCATTGGACGAACCCATCGCGAATTCGTCCATGTTGGTCTTGCCCAGCGTCACCATGCCGGCCGCCCCCAGGCGCTCGACGACGGTGGCGTCAAACGGGCTGGTGTAATTGCCGAGCATCTTGGAGCCCGCCGTGGCACGCCAGCCGCGCGTGACGAACACGTCCTTGTGCGCGATGGGCACGCCGGTCAGCGGTGCCGCGTTGCCGGCCGCAATGCGCGCGTCGGCGGCCCGCGCCTGGGCAAGCGTCGCCTCGGCGTCGACATGGGTAAAGGCATTGAGGTGCGCCCCCGCCTCGATGCGCGACAGGTAATGGCGCGCCAGTTCCTCCGCCGAAACCTCCTTGGCGGCGAGTTGGGCGGACAGGGCTTTGATCGTGGATGCGGTCATCGAATACGTTCGGATGGGCTGCCGGCAGCGGCCGGCGACGTCGAATGGAGTGGGCTCAAGACCAGCGCGGACGCGCCGTTTACGCGGATTACCGCGGGTTACTCGATCACCTTGGGCACAAGGTACAGGCCGGCCTCGGTGGCCGGCGCGCATTGCTGGTAGTCGGCGCGGCGGTCGGCCTCGGTGACGGCATCGTCGCGCAGACGCTGCGCTTGCGCCTGAACCTGCTCGATCGGGTGGGCCATCGGCTCGATGCCGGTGGTATCCACGGCCTGCATCTGCTCGACCAGCGAGAAAAACTGGTTGAGCTGCGTGAGGGTTTGCGCGGCCTCGCCCTCGGAGACTTCGATACGGGCGAGATGGGCGATGCGTTTGACGTCGGAGAGTTCGAGTGCCATCGGAATGGGTCAGTGAGTGCAGCGGCGGGCGGGCAACGTGCGGCAAGCGACGGCTACTGCGCGCAAGGGGCGCCCAGGTTGGGCCCCGACAGCGCCGATTTGCCGCAATTTCGGCGCCAAACGCCCGCCGAATACCCGCAGATTGCCCGAATTATAAGGTATGATTGCCGACTAAATTTCTAAGTCAGCAGGCGACTTCGTGCAGTCACGGACCCTCTGATTAAGTACCCCGGGAACCTCCCGGCAGTCGCACCGTCAGCATCAGGCGACACTTAATCAAAGGTTCCTTGGGGGCCCCCTCTCCGGGTGGCCCAGCCTCGGCAGGATGGCCAGTGCCACGGCACCCCACCGTCGATCACCACGGAGCCCGCGACATTCCCGGGAGCGCAGTAGCAGGATCGGACCGCATGGCATGCCCTTGCGACGTCCGCGCGTAGGTGCAGCCGTAGCACCGCAATCCTGCTGCTGGGCCGCCCATGACTCGAAAAACAGGATTCATTCGATGTTTGGCTTTTTGCGCAGCTATTTCTCCAACGATCTTGCGATCGACCTCGGCACCGCCAACACCCTGATCTACGTCCGCGACAAGGGCATCGTCCTTGATGAGCCGTCGGTGGTGGCCATTCGCCAGGAAGGCGGCCCGAACGCCAAGAAGACCATCCAGGCTGTCGGTAAGGAAGCCAAGCAGATGCTGGGCAAGGTGCCGGGCAATATCGAGGCGATCCGCCCGATGAAAGACGGCGTGATCGCCGACTTCACCGTCACCGAGCAGATGCTCAAGCAGTTCATCAAGATGGTGCACGACACCAAGCTGCTGCGCCCGAGCCCCCGCATCATCATCTGCGTGCCGTGCGGCTCGACCCAAGTCGAGCGCCGTGCCATCCGTGAGTCGGCGCTGGGCGCCGGCGCATCGCAGGTCTACCTGATCGAAGAGCCGATGGCCGCTGCGATTGGCGCCGGCCTGCCGGTGTCGGAGCCGTCGGGCTCGATGGTGGTGGACATTGGCGGTGGCACCACGGAGGTGGGCATCATCTCGCTGGGCGGCATGGTCTACAAGGGCAGCGTGCGCGTGGGCGGCGACAAGTTCGACGAGGCCATCGTCAACTACATCCGCCGCAACTACGGCATGCTGATCGGCGAACAGACCGCCGAAGCCATCAAGAAGGAAATCGGCTCGGCCTTCCCGGGTTCGGAAGTGCGCGAGATGGAAGTGAAGGGCCGCAACCTGTCGGAAGGCATCCCGCGCGCCTTCACGGTGTCGTCCAATGAAATTCTGGAAGCGCTGACGGATCCGCTGAACCAGATCGTCTCGTCGGTGAAGATCGCCCTGGAACAAACCCCGCCGGAGCTGGGTGCCGACATTGCCGAGCGCGGCATGATGCTCACCGGCGGCGGCGCACTGCTGCGCGACCTCGACCGCCTGCTGGCCGAAGAAACCGGTCTGCCGGTGCTGGTGGCCGAAGATCCGCTGACCTGCGTGGTGCGCGGCTCGGGCATGGCGCTCGAACGCATGGACAAGCTCGGCAGCATCTTCTCGTACGAATAACGGGACCATGCGCCACGCCGATCCGCGTTCCGCTGTTGCGACCGATTTCGTGACTGTCGTTCTGGTCACGCCAGCCGCCTTCGCGGACCGCTGAGATGCGTCTCGCGCCGGTGCGCCGTGCTCCGCCCACCCAGGGCTTCGGCACCGCACCAGCGCCACACCCAATCTGCTGCCGGCAGGCCGTTGACCTTGACGTTGACCGTCACGCGTCTGCCGTGCCCATTTGAAGCGTCCGGGTCATGGATTACTCCCCGCCGCCCCTCTTCAAGCAGGGCCCGTCCGCCACCGCGCGGCTGGTCGCCTTGCTCGCGCTTTCGCTTGCGTTGCTGGTGATCGATGCCCGCATGTCGGTGCTGGGCGTGGTCCGGCAAGTCGTGTCGGTCATCCTGTACCCCATCGAGCGCCTGGTGCTGATTCCACGCGATACGGCACGCGCCGCGCTCGAATACACGCAGTCGTCCACCAAGCTGGCCGTCGATAACCGCAGCCTGCGCGAATCGGCGGTTGCCCAGGCGCAGCAATCGCTGCGCGCCTCGCAGCTCGAAGCCGAAAACCGGAATCTGCGCACGTTGCTGAATCTGAAGCAGCACGCCGCGGTGCCCACGGTAGCGGCCGAAGTCCTCTACGAAGCACGTGACCCTTATACGCAGCGCATCGTGATCGATCGCGGCTCGAAGGACGGCGTGCGCGCGGGCTACCCGGTCATCGATGACCGCGGCGTGGTCGGCCAGGTGACGCGCGTATCGCTGTTCGAATCGCAAGTCACGCTGCTGACCGACAAGGACCAGGCGATCCCCGTGGAAGTGGTGCGCAACGGCCTGCGCAGCGTTGCCTTTGGCGGTGCCCGGCCGGGCGCGCTGGACCTGCGTTTCATGGCCGCCTCGGCCGATTTGCAACAGGGCGACCTGCTGGTCACGTCTGGGCTGGATGGCGTCTATCCGGCTGGCCTGCCGGTGGCGCGTATTTCGCAAATCGAGCGCAAGGCCGATACCGCGTTCTCGCGCGTGATTTGCGAGCCGGTGGCCGGCATCCGCAGCAACCGGCACCTGCTGATCGTGAAGTACGAATCGGGCTTCCCGCCGCCGACAGACCTGTCGCCCCCGCCTGCCCCGAAGGGCAAGAACGCCGCTCGCGACGCCCGCGAAGAGAAGGACCGCGCCGCACGCGCGGCCGCCGAAGCCAACGTGCCGGCGCCCGCGGCAGCAGCCGAAGAAAACGCCCCGCCGCCGCGCCCGACCGACGCCGACGGCAACCCGCTGGACACCGATTCAGCGCAAAAACGCTGAAGCGAGGCCATCGATCATGAACTCGCCCCAATACCTGCTGCGCCCGGTCAACCCTGGCTTCATCGCGTTCAGCTTCGTGCTGGCGTTTCTCTTCAACCTGATGCCGTGGGGCCACATGCAGTGGATTCCCGATCTGGTGGCGCTCGTGCTGGTGTTCTGGAACATCCACCAGCCGCGACGTGTGGGCATGGTGGTGGCTTTTCTGCTCGGCCTGCTGATGGACGTGCACGAAGCACGTCTGCTGGGTGAACACGCGATGGCCTACACGATGCTGTCGTACTTCGCGATCACGATTCACCGGCGCGTGCTGTGGTTCTCGGTACTGTCGCAGGCGCTGCACGTGCTGCCGCTGCTGGTGCTGGCGCACGCCGTGCCGATCGTCATCCGACTGCTGATGGGCGCGCACCTGCCGGACTGGCAGGTCATCCTGCCGCCGCTGATCGAAGCTGCCCTCTGGCCGTTCGCCAACGCCTTCCTGCTGGCGCCGCAGCGTCGCCCGGAAAGCGTCGACGAAACCCGGCCCATCTAAGGCGGCCGATCTGATGCACTCCGCTATTCGCCTTCACCTGGCATGACCGAAATCCGCAACGTCGAACAGGAGCTGTCGCGCTTCCGCCTGCGGCTGGCGGCGGCCGCCCTGTTCGTGCTCGTCTGCTTCGGGCTGCTGCTGGCGCGCTTCTTCTGGCTGCAGCAGGTCAAGCACGAGCAGTACTCGGCCAAGGCGGAAGACAACCGCATCTCGGTCGCGCCCATCGAGCCCAACCGCGGCATCATCATGGACCGCAACGGCGTGGTGCTGGCGCGCAACTATTCTGCCTACACGCTGGAGATCACGCCTTCCAAGCTGCAGGACACGCTCGATAACACGATCGACCAGCTTGCCCAGGTGGTCGATATCCAGCCGCGCGACCGCCGCCGCTTCAAGCGTCTGATGGAAGATGCGCGCAGCTTCGAAAGCCTGCCGATCCGCAGTCAGCTGACGGACCAGGAAGTCGCGCGCTTTTCGGCGCAGCGCTTCCGCTTTCCGGGTGTGGATGTGCATGCGCGGCTGTTCCGCCAATACCCGCTGGGCGACTCGGCGTCGCACGTGATCGGCTACATCGGCCGGATCTCCGAGCGCGACCTGGACCGCATCGACAACATGAGCGATGCCAACAGCCAGCCGGGCGTGGCGTACGACCCGCGCAAGGATTCCAACAACTACAGCGGCACGGAATACATCGGCAAGGTCGGTATCGAGCAGAGCTACGAAACCGAGCTGCACGGCCTGACCGGCTACGAAGAGGTGGAAGTGAGCGCGGGCGGGCGGCCGATCCGCACGCTGTCCACCTCGCAGGCAACGCCGGGCAACAACCTGATCCTGTCGCTCGACATCAACCTGCAGCGGCTGGCCGAGCAACTCTTCGGCAACCGGCGCGGCGCCCTGGTGGCGATCGAGCCGGAAACGGGCGACATCCTCGCCTTCGTCTCCAAGCCAACGTTCGATCCGAACCTGTTCATTGAAGGGATCGACAGCGCAACCTGGAATGAGCTGAACAACTCGCCGGACAAGCCGCTGCTGAACCGCCCGCTGCGCGGCACGTATCCGCCCGGCTCGACGTACAAGCCCTTTATGGCGCTGGGCGCGCTGGAGCTGGGCAAGCGCACGCCGCAGTGGGGCATGGCTGACCCAGGCTCGTTCACGCTCGGCAATCACACCTTTCGCGACGACGCGCCGGGCGGGCACGGCTGGGTCGACATGTACCGCTCCATCGTGGCGTCGTGCGACACGTATTACTACCGGCTCGCCAACGACATGGGCGTCAATGCCATCCACGATTTCATGAAGCCATTCGGCTTCGGGCAAGTCACGGGCATCGACATCGAAGGCGAGCGCACCGGCATCCTGCCCTCCACGGACTGGAAGCGCAAAGCCTACAAGCGCCCGGAACAGCAGAAGTGGTACGACGGCGAAACGATCTCGCTGGGCATCGGCCAGGGCTACAACAACTTCACCATCCTGCAGCTCGCGCATGCGATTTCGACGCTGGCCAACAATGGCGTGGTGATGAAGCCCCACCTGGTGAAGGCGGTTGAAGATTCGCTGTCCAAGTCGCGCTCGCTGACGGTGCCGACGGAGAGCTACCGGATTCCGCTCAAGCAGGCCAACATCGACGTAATCAAGCGCGCCATGGTGGGCGTCAACCAGGCCGGCACGGCGGCCAAGGCGTTCATCGGTGCGCAGTATGTGTCGGCGGGCAAGACGGGCACGGCGCAGGTGTATTCGCTGGGCAAGAACGAGAAGTACAACCACCACGCCATTCCTGAAAACAAGCGCGACCACGCACTGTTCGAGGCGTTTGCGCCGGCGGACCATCCGAAGATCGCGCTGGCGCTGATCGTGGAAAACGCGGGCTTCGGCGCTGCCTCGGCCGCGCCGATTGCACGTGCGGTCATGGACTACTACCTGACCGGCAAGTGGCCCGCCGAGCTGGCTGCCACCGCGCCGAAACCCCAGCAGCAACCGCCGGTGGATACGCCGAGCGTGTTCTCGACGGGCAAGACGGCCACCATCGCCAGCGCGACTGCCGCGCCGGCGGTGGCTGCAGAGCCGGCATCCGGGGTCACATCCGCTTCAGGCACGGCAGCCTCCTCCGCCACTGCCGTGGCCGCCGCTTCGGCGCCGACCGCGTCGTCGGTTCCGGCGGGCGCCGCACGCAGCGTGCCGCCGCTGTCGCCCGACCTGCTGGCACCGGCCCTGCGCGAGGCCGGCACCAGCGCCGAAGCTGTCGCCCCGGCCACGCTGGACGCCCAAGTGCTGCAAGCGCTGTCGCATGCACAACCGGCACCCGAACTGCCGCCGCGCGGACGGGGCAACGCCGCCGCACCGGCTTCGGCTCCGGCCACCACCCCCAAGGGTGCGAAGGACGCCAAGCCCGGCAACAAGCCGGCGTCGAAGCCCGCGCAGAAACCGGCCTCCAAGCCGGCCGCGCCCTGATATTTGCGCTTGAGGATTTCGCCATGAACAAACTGGACAAGCGCCGCATATTCAACGTCATCAAGTCGCTCTTCACCGGCTTCGACGGCCCGCTGGCGCTGATCGTCTTCCTGCTGCTCGGGACGGGATTGGTGGCCCTGTATTCGGCCGCCATCGACATGCCGGGCCGGGTGGAAGACCAGGTCCGCAACATCCTGCTGTCGTTCGTGCTGATGTGGATCATCGCCAACCTGCCGCAGCAGACACTGATGCGTTTTGCCGTGCCGCTCTACACCGTGGGCGTGGCGCTGTTGATTGGCGTGGCGGCGTTCGGGCTGATCCGCAAGGGCGCGCGGCGGTGGCTCAATATCGGCGTGGTGGTGCAGCCTTCCGAGATCATGAAGATCGCCATGCCGCTGATGCTGGCGTGGTACTTCCAGAAGCGCGAGGGCGTGATCCACTGGTACGACTATCTGGCGGCCGCCTTGCTGCTGCTGATTCCCGTCGGGCTCATCGCCAAGCAGCCCGACCTGGGCACCGCGCTGCTGGTCCTGGCGGCAGGCATCTACGTGATCTACTTCGCCGGGCTGTCTTGGCGGCTGATCGTGCCGGTGCTGGTGGTTGCTGTCACGGCGATCACGTTGGTGGTGTCGTTCGAATCGCGCATTTGCGCGCCGGGCGTGAACTGGCCGATCCTGCACGACTACCAGCAACACCGCGTCTGTACGCTGCTCGACCCGACCACCGACCCGCTGGGCAAGGGCTTCCACACCATCCAGTCGATCATCGCCATCGGCTCGGGCGGCGTGACGGGCAAGGGATGGCTGAAGGGCACGCAAACCCACCTGGAATTCATTCCCGAGAAGCACACCGACTTCATCTTCGCGGTGTATTCAGAGGAATTCGGGCTGGTGGGCAACGGCGTGCTGCTGTTCCTCTATCTGCTGCTGATCTTGCGCGGGCTCTTCATTGCGGCCAATGCGGGCACACTGTTCGGGCGCCTGCTGGCCGGATCCATCACGCTGATCTTCTTCACCTACGCCTTCGTCAACATGGGCATGGTGAGCGGCATCCTGCCGGTGGTGGGCGTGCCGCTGCCGCTCATCAGTTACGGGGGGACGGCGCTTGTCACGCTGGGCATGGGCATCGGTATCCTGATGAGCATCGCCCGACAGAAACGCTTCGTACAGACCTGACAAAACGGCCGCCAGAATTGGGCGGCCGTTTTGCTTTCAGGCGGCGACGGCTTCTTCGCGCAGCAACCTTCGCAGCACCTTGCCCGTTGCGGTAGCGGGCAGCGCATCGTGGAACTTCACGCGCCGCGGCACCTTGTATGGCGCCATGTTGTCGCGCGACCAGGCGATCAGCTCGGCTTCCGAGAGCGTCACGCCGTTCATCGGTACCACATGCGCGCACACGACTTCGCCCTTGTCGGGATCGGGAATTGGCGTCACGGCCACTTGGCGGATGCCGGGGTGGCGCGACAGCAGCGCCTCGACCTCTTCCGGAAACACGCTGTAGCCCGACACCTTGATCATTTCCTTGATGCGCCCCTGCCATTGCAGGTAGCCGTCGGGCGAGACCTGGCCAATATCGCCGGTACGGAGAAAACCGTTGTGCAGGACGGCACGCGTGGCATCGTCGCGCTGCCAGTAACCGCGGAACACGCCGGGGCTGCGGATGGTGATCTCGCCGGCCTGGCCCGGGGGCAATTCCGCGCCGGTGTGCGGGTCGACGATGCATACCTCGGTCTGCGGGACGATCTTGCCGTGCCAACCCCAGCGCGGAGCCTCGGCGGGTGTGATGGCGTCGCAGGTGTGGGTTTCCGACAGCCCATAGGCCGCTTCGTAGATGCGGCATTGCGGGCCAGCAAAAGCACGCCACTGCTCGGCAATCGCTTCGGTCAGGGTGACACCGAAGCTGGTGCATGGGTTGGCCACCAAGGATTCCATGCGGTACTGCGCCGCGTCCGGATGCGCCATGACCGCCAGATTCATCGGCGTCATGCTGTACCAGCGTGTCACGCGGTAGCGGTCGATCGCCTGCAGCACGGCCAGAGGATCGAACCGATAGAGCAGGATGGTCGTCGCACCGGAGTACAGCATCACGTTCATGCCCATCAGCATGCCGGCAATGTGAGACAGCGGCGCCACCGCCAGCATCACGTCCGCGGCATGGATGCCGCTGACCTGCACCGTGACGGCGGTCTTGTACAGTGCGTTGCGGTGCGTGAGCATGGCGCCCTTCGGGCGGCCGGTGGTGCCCGACGTGTAGACCATCAGCGCAACGTCGTCCAGACTCACCTCGATAGCCGCCACGGCGTTGCGCTCGGCTACATCCACGGGCTCAGCCATCAATTGCATCAGGTCAAGCTGTGCGGCGCCCGGCCTGTTCTTGAGCGGCGGCGCCGACGAGGCATCGGCCGCAATCAACTCGGGCGGCACCGCCAGCGCCTTGCGGCAGGCCGGCTGCGAAGGCTGCAGATCGGCATAGCGCGTCGTGATGACGGTCGTGACCGACGTCCCCGGCCGGGCGGCCTCGACGATCGGCATCAGGTCTGCAGCGGCCACCAGAATCTTGGCGCCGCAATCGGCCAGTTGGTCGCGCAGCTCGTGTTGGCGCGACAGCGGCCCGCACGGCACAACGATGCCGCCCAGCTTGACCGTGGCCAGATGCGCCACGATGGCTTGCGGACAATTGTGCAGAAACAATGCAACGCGGTCGCCGCGTGTCACGCCCAAGCGGCGCAGTTGCACCGCCAGCCGTGTCGAGGCCTGATCCAGCTCCCGCCAGCAGATCGTGCGGCCATACCACAACAGGGCGATGCGCTCGGGCGTCTGCTGCGCATGGTGGGCGCAATACCGGTGCAGCGGCATCTCGCCTGCGAGATAGTTGACCGGTTCGCGGTTCTGGATGGTCATGTGGTGTCTCCTCGGCCGCAGGCATCGCAGGGCGATACATCGGCCGTGATGGCTGCCCTCGTTGCGGGGCGCTCATGCGGGTCAGGGTAGGCGGCGTCCATCGTTCGAGTATGGCGAAGCTGTCTGCGCAACGCCGCACCGATTTGCGCAAAACCCTGTTCCACCCACGGTTCGGGCCCAACATGACTTTGCGCAAGATGAATTCCACAAAAATCTACCGCTCGGTATAGAGTCTCGGCGCAAATCTGCTGCGGCGTCAATCGGTGAGAAGTCGGATATCCAGCCATGGCAATTAATTAACGTGAACGCAAACCCGGCCGATGTTCTGCACTGAGCGTGCGCTCACATTCTGGGATCGCCCCTAGGCAGTGAATTGCTTGTGACAATATTAAATATTTGCTGTCGTGACAGATTTGTTCTATTTTTGACAACAAATTATGTGAGAGGCTGGAATGGATCGTTTGCAGTCGATGCGGGTGTTTTCCAAGGTCGTGGAGCTTGGCAGCTTCGCCCGGGCAGCCCAGCATCTGTCGATGAGCAATGCCGTGGTCACGCGCTACGTGGCCGACCTGGAGGCGCATCTGGGCACGCGCCTGCTCAACCGCACCACGCGCAGCCTGTCGCTGACCGATGTGGGCGAAACCTACCTGCAGCGCTGTGCGCAGATCCTGCTCGACATTGACGAGGCCGAATCGCTGGCCACCTCGCGCAGCCAGGCGCTGGTGGGCGGCCTGCGCATCGTCGCCCCCGTCATGTTCGGGCTGCACGTGCTGCCGATGCTGCTCGCGCGCTTCCAGCAGCTCTATCCCGAGGTGACGTTTGACGTGGCGCTGTCCGACCGGCCGATCGACATCGTCGAGGATGGCCGCGACGTCGGCATCATGGTTTCTGAACTCGGCCTCGGCTCGCACCTGGTCGCGCGCCGGATGATTTCCGCCGAGATGGTCATGGCCGCCACGCCGGCCTACCTCCGCCAGCATTCCACGCCGCAGCGCGCCGAAGATATTGCCGAGCACCGCGTCATCGCCATGTGGCATCCGCAACTGCGTCACGAATGGGAGATGAGCACGCCCGACGGCCAGTCGATCTCGGTGCCCGTGCAGCCCTCGCTCGTCACCAGCAATGCCGAACTGATGCACCGCGCCGTGCTCGCCGACATGGGCATCGCGATTCTGTCGTCGTACATGGCCCGGCCGGATCTGGAGTCCGGGCGTCTGGTGCGCGTGCTGCCGCAATACAAGCTGCCGCACCGGTCGCTGTCGCTGGTGTACCCAAGCCGCAAGTTCCTGCCGACAAAGGTCCGCACGTTCATCGATTACATGCTGGCGCAGGCGATGGAGGTCAAGCACAGCGAAGCGCGCGCCGGCCGCGGCCTGAGCGAAGCCGCGTAAGCCGAGCTGCATCGCCAAAACAAAACGGGAGGACACTGTCCTCCCGTTTGCGTTGATGCCTGCGAAACTGCGATCAGGTTTCGCTGGTGCTTTCCTCGTCGGCCTCGGCTTCGGCGGCTTTCTTGCGCGCCGGGGGCTTCTTGGCGGCCGTCTTGCTCGCGGTCTTGGCCGGCGCCTTCTTGGCGGCAGGCGTCTTGGCTGCTGCTGTGGTCTTCTTTGCCGCGGTCTTGGCACCAGGCTTGCCCTTGCCTTCGCCGCGGGGTTCGAATTCGAAGCCGATCTTCCCGTCCGGCTGCTTGACCAGGAACGCCTTGAAGTTACGGCCCGTGCGCGCCGACTTGAAGCCGGTCAGCAGGTCGGTCTTGCCCTCGGTCAGCAGCTTGGCCAACTGCTCGCGGCTGATCTCCTGCTGCAGGATGATCTTGCCGGTGGTGAAATCGCACGTCTTGGGCTGCGCCACGGCGTTCTCGCACACGTACTTCAGGCCGTGCTCGTAGACGTTGCCGTTGCACTTCGGGCAGTGGCCGACGCTTTCCTGCCCGGAGAAATCGACCGGTTCGCCATCGTCTTCGTCGTTCTGGCCGAAGTCGAACTCCATCTTCCAGTGACCGTCTTCCTGCGCCAGCTTGAGGATGGCCGCAAACGGCCGGCCCATCTTGCTGCGGAAACCCTGCAGCGGGCCGATGGTCTTGTTGGTCAGCAATTCTTCCACCTCGTCCAGCTCGAACTGGCGTCCACCCGGAATCTTGCTGATCGAGAAGTCGCAGTGGCTGCACGCGAAGCGGCGGTAGTTTTCCTTGACCACGTGCCCGCATTGCGGACATGGCGTGGAAAGCGTCGCATAGTCGCCGGGGATGGTGTCGCTGTCGTATTCCTTCGCGCGCTTGACGATCTGCTGCGTCATCTGCGCGATCTCGCGCATGAATTCGTCGCGCTCCAGCTGACCACGCTCGATGAGGGAAAGCTTGTGCTCCCAGCCGCCGGTCAACTCGGCTTGCGTCAGTTCTTCCACGCCCAGGCCGCGCAGCAGCGTCATCAGCTGGAAGGCCTTGGCCGTCGGGATCAGCTCACGGCCCTCGCGCACGAGGTACTTTTCCGTCAACAGCCCTTCGATGATGGCCGCGCGCGTGGCTGGCGTGCCCAGGCCCTTGCCGGCCATGGCTTCGCGCAGCGCGTCGTCGTCGACCAGCTTGCCGGCGCCCTCCATGGCAGAAAGCAGTGTCGCTTCGTTATAGCGTGCGGGCGGCTTGGTGGTGAGGCCCACCGGCTCGACCTTGTCCGTCTTGACCTTCTCGTCCTTGGCGACCGGCACAAGGTTGGCATCTTCGCCCTGCGCCTCGCGGCCATAGACGACCAGCCAGCCCGGGTTCACCAGCACCTTGCCTTCGGTCTTGAAGTGATGCCCTGCCACCTCGGTCACGCGGGTGGTGACCTGGTATTCGGCCGCCGGGAAGAACACCGCCAGGAAGCGGCGCACCACCAGGTCGTACAGCTTCTGCTCCGGCTCCGACAGGTTCTTCGGTGCCTGCAGCGTCGGGATGATGGCGAAGTGATCGCTGATCTTGCTGTTGTCGAAGATCCGCTTGTTCGGCTTGACCCACTGGTTGGCGAGAATCTTCTTCGCGTGCGTCAGGTAGTTGGGCGAGCTTTCGCCCAGCATGTCGAGGGTCTGCTTGACCGTGCCCATGTAGTCTTCGGGCAGCGCGCGCGAATCGGTACGCGGGTACGTCAGCACCTTATGCTTTTCATACAGGGCCTGCGCCAGGCCGAGCGTGTTCTTGGCCGAGAAGCCGAAGCGGCCGTTGGCCTCGCGCTGCAGGCTGGTCAAGTCGAACAGCGCCGGCGACATCTGCGTTGACGGCTTCGACTCTTCGGTCACGGCGCCAGGCTTGTCGCGGCACGCGGCCACGATGCTCTTGGCCTCGGCCTCGCTCCACAGGCGCGAGTCTCGTCGCTCGGGATCGAACTCGTCTTTCTTGAATTTCGGGTCGAACCAGCGGCCTTCGTACAGACCAGCGGCGGCGATGAATTCGGCGCGCACTTCCCAGTAATCGCGCGGCACGAAGCGTTTGATCTTCTCTTCGCGCTCCACGACGATCGACAACGTGGGCGTTTGCACGCGGCCCACGGTGGTCAGGAAGAAGCCGCCGCCCTTGCTGTTGAACGCCGTCATGGCGCGCGTGCCGTTGATACCGACCAGCCAATCGGCCTCGGAACGGCAGCGCGCGGCGTCCGCCAGCGGCATCATGTCTTCGTTGCTGCGCAGCTTGCCGAAGCCATCACGGATGGACTGCGGCGTCATCGACTGCAGCCACAGCCGCTTCACCGGCAGCTTGGTGTTTGCATGTTGCGCGATCAGGCGGAAGATCAACTCCCCTTCGCGCCCCGCGTCACATGCGTTGATCAGACTGGTCACGTCCTTGCGCTTGATCAGGCGCGTCAGCACCTTGAGGCGCGACTCGGACTTGGCGATCGGGCGCAGATCAAAGTGCGGCGGGATCACGGGCAGGTGAGCGAAGCTCCATTTACCGCGCTTGACTTCGTATTCATCCGGCGCGGCAATCTCGACCAGGTGGCCAACCGCCGAGGAGAGGACGTAGTCGTCGCTCTCAAAGTACTCGTCGTGCTTGGTGAAGCCACCCAGCGCGCGCGCGATATCAGCGGCGACCGACGGTTTTTCGGCAATGATGAGAGCCTTGGACATGTGAGCGGATCCTGGCGATCGCAAGTGATCGGGTAAAGAAGAAGTCGCTTTTCTATAACGACCGTTCGCGTGTTTTTTAGAGTCTTATGGCAACGCCTGCCGACTTCAAGTGCCGGGGACGCCCGTCACCGCACCTATTTGGACGCCCTTCTTGTTCGGTCGGCCCAAATTTGGCCGCCAATCATAAGCGCGGTTCCTTTTCAGGCGCAATAGAGTGGCGCATGCGGCGCTTGGCCCTGTCAAGGCTTGCAATCACGCCGATTCCAGCAGCCAGCCTCGCAAGTCAGGGGCCGCAGCCACCGCCGAAGCCGTGCTCAGATCACGCGAAAGCAAGCCTTCAACAACTCCAGCGTGAGGGAGGACCGGGCCGAAAAACAACACATCGTTGCCACGCTGCACCAGCAAGGTCGGAAAATTTTCAACGTCGAAATCACCCAGCGCATCGGCATGGTCTTCAACGTCGACCCAGACGAAGCAGCACTCCGGATGCCGCGCCGCGAGTTCAGTGAAGGTCGTGCGATAGCTGCGGCACGAACCGCACCACTCTGCGCACAGGCACGCGACCAGCAGTTGCCCGGAGCGGATGCCCGCGTGCAGCGCAGCGGCGTCGGTGTCGGGCGAGAGCAGTGGCATGAAAAACGGGGCTGAACGATGAGCAGCGTGGCGAGGGGGTCGCGCCTATTGTAGGCACGCTTTTACGGAAGCCGCAGGAAGCGCCCGCCGGGCTGACGCTCGACGCGGCCATCCAACTCCAGGGCCAGAAGCTGCGCAGACAGCGCGGCCGCCGCCTGTCCGGTGCGCTCGCACAAGGTATCCAGATCGACGGGGTCAAAGCCGAGCGCGTCGAGCAGCACCGTTTCAGCCCCGGTCGGCGCCGCGCGGGCGGGGACCGGCGCAGTCTCGGGAGCCTGGACCGTGGCGGTGCGCGCCGCACGCTTGGCCGGCGCTGCAGCACGCCCCCAGCCGAGTTCATCGAGAATATCGGCGGCGGTTTCCACCAGCTTGGCGCCTTGCTTGATCAACAGATGGCAGCCCTTGGCCAGCGGCGAATGGATCGACCCGGGAATCGCAAACACATCGCGCCCCTGCTCGGCCGCCAGCCGCGCCGTGATCAGCGAGCCGGACTGCGCCGCCGCTTCCACTACCAGCAGCCCGCGCGCCAAGCCGGAGATCAGTCGATTGCGGCGCGGGAAGTTCTCGGCACGTGCGCCCATCCCCAGCGGGTATTCGGAGATGATCACGCCAGCCTCGGCAATGCGATGCGCCAGCGCCCGGTTGCGGGCCGGGTAAACAACATCCAGCCCCGTACCCACGACTGCGATGGTGCTTCCCGGGCCGGCCAGCGCGCCCTCATGCGCGGCCGCATCGATGCCGAGCGCCAAGCCCGACACGACGGTCACGCTCGCCGCCGACAGCGCCTGGGAAAATGCCCGGGCGTTGTCGATGCCGGCTGCCGTGGCGCTGCGGGCGCCCACAACGCCCACCGCTGCGGCACGCAGCAACGAAGCATCGCCCTTCGTGTACAGCAAGGTCGGCGGGTCCGGCAGTTCAAGGAGACGTGGCGGGTAGCCGCGATCGGCCAGCGTGAAGATGGCGTTGCCGGGCTCGTTCACCCAGGCGACGGTACGCTCGATCAGTGCCGCAAGCGTTTCGTCGGGCTCGGCGAGCAACGCACGCGCTTGCCGCTCGGGCAACACCTTGGCGAGCGCGGCATACGGCTGGGCGAAGATGTCTTGCGGCAACCCGAAGGCCGCCAGCAACTGCCGCGCGGCAACGGGCCCGACGCCGGGGGTTTCAGTCAGACGCAGCCACGCGGCCAGTTCAGCCGGATCGCGCGTGCAGGAGAGGGAAGCGGTGGAATCGGCCGCGGCGGGTGCCGCGGCCTGGGATGCATCGGTCAAATCGGGGACTGCAGTAAGCGCGTAGTTCAGGGTTGCGGCGACATCGGGTTGCTCACGCTGTCGCCCACTTCCACGGTGTTGGAGGCGTCCGTCACCAGTGCATAGGCGACATGCGGGAACACACGGAACACGAAAGCCAGGCCGTAGCGTTCTTCCGGCAGTTGCACGGCCTCGTTGCCGGCGGTGGCGTCTTTTACCAGCGCGCCAGCGCGCGCCAGCGACAGCACGTGGCCCGGCTCAAGACCCTGCTGGCTGCCAATGTTCAGCACGATCACCTGGTCGGTGCCGCCAAAACGCACGCCGCCTGTCACCTTGGCGACCGCGCCGTGCACGTCGCCCTCCGGCGCATGCGGCGTATAGCGCACCGGCACGCGCGGTGGCAGCGGCATCAGCTGGGAGCCGACGCCCATTTCTTCCTTGGACGACAGCACTTCCATCTTGGTGACCGCCTGCGGGCCGGTCGCCGCGCGCACCACGCGCAACGTGCCGAGGAAGTCCGCTTCGTAGCCGAGCACGTTGCCGGTCACCGGGTCCTTGAGCGGCCGAACCGGGCGATACGCCTGCCACTCGGTACCCGCTTGGCCGCCTTCGCCTTCGGGCAGGCCGCGAGCGTAGGCGTTTTCGCCCTTGCCCAGATAAACACGGCCTTCGGGCAGCGAGAAGAGGCGCGCCGGCGTGGCCAGCGTTTCTTCGTCCACCACGATCGGCTGGGTCAGGAACGGCTCGATGGCGGCGGCCGGAATGCTCGAGATGGCATCGCCGTCCTGTCCCGACACGCGGGTATGCGGCGACAGGCGCACCGTGCTGCCATCCGCCGATGCCGGCGAACTCGACAGCCAGGCGCGGCCATTGGCGTGATGCAGATACAGGATCTGGCCCGGATAGATCAGATGCGGGTTGCGGATCTGCTCGCGGTTCATGCCCCAGAGTTCGGGCCAGCGATAAGGCCGCTCGAGGTACTTGCCCGAGATGGCCCAAAGCGTGTCGCCACGGCGCACGGTGTACTGCGCTGGCGCGGTGGCGGACAGTTCGGATTCGGGGATGCCCGCTTGGGCAGCTGTCGCGGCCTGCGCCTGTTGCGCCGGCGTCACAGTGCGCTCGGCGGCGTGGGCGGTGCCCATGCAGAAAAGCGCTGCCGCGGCAAGCGCCGACAGGGCGCAAACGTAAGGCTGGCGCGCTTTCGTGGCAGTTTGCATGGCGGGCTGAGAGTGCATCGGTGTGTTACGATGGCGCATTATTCTATGAAGAATCGGCGGGTGGTCCGCGTGCCTGTTCGACGCCTCACCGCCGCGGCTGTACGCAGTTCTGCGCTGCAGCAAGAGGGGTATGGCATCCAACATTCGTCAGGCTTTTTCCTAAGCCATGTGGCGGATAGCGCCCCCGATTCTGCATGACATTCCAGGCGATCGCAATTGAAGGCAACCCCTCGTTAGCGTGGCCTTCAGCAACCGTTGTTGCCAAGCATCATGGCCCTACTGAATATCCTGCAATACCCTGATCCGCGGCTGCATAAAGTCGCCAAGCCGGTTGCCGTTGTGGATGACCGCATCCGCAAACTCGTCGCCGATATGGCCGAGACCATGTACGAAGCGCCCGGGGTGGGCCTGGCCGCCACGCAGGTGGACGTGCATGAGCGCGTGATCACCATCGACGTGTCGGAGTCGCGCGACGAACTGCGGGTGTTCATCAACCCTGAGATCATCTGGGCAAGCGACGAGCACAAGGTCTGGGACGAAGGCTGCCTGTCGGTGCCTGATATCTATGACAAGGTCGACCGGCCGGCCCGTGTGCGCGTGCGCGCACTGAACGAGAAGGGCGAAACGTTCGAACTGGAAGCCGACGACCTGCTGGCCGTGTGCATCCAGCACGAGATGGATCATCTGATGGGCAAGGTCTTCGTTGAATACCTCTCGCCGCTCAAGCAGACGCGTATCCGCTCCAAGCTCAAGAAGCATCAACGCGAGTTGGAGCATCAGCGGTGACGCCAAACCAGCCGATATCTGGTCGGGGGCAAGCACCAGCCATTGGACGTGCATTGCGCCCATCCCATTTCGCAATCCAGCAATCGCCGTCGCCGGCTTGCAACCCCGTGGTCCGCGCCCTTCAGAGTGGGCTAGGCCGACGGACAAGATGAGTAACTGCAGGGAATGCAAAAGAAAAGCGTTTTGTTGATCCGCGTCGGAATGCTTGGCGACACTATCTGGGGGATGTCACCGATTGATAGTCTCATTGCCCATTACGGCCCGGATACCAAAGTCGACGTCGTCGTCAAAAAGGGGATGGCAGGGCTCTTTGCGTACGATCCGCGCATCGGGCGCGTGTTCGAGATCGCGAAACGCAAAGTCCCCTTCCCATTCAGTCCGACGAAGTGGCGAGTGCTCCTGCATTCGCTGCGAGAACCCTATGAACTTGCGCTAGACATGGAGACCAAGTCTTTTTTTCGGGGCTTGTTCTTTTTACTGAGAGCCAAGAAGAAAGTCATGGGTTGCTCCATCCGAGATCAAGTCGGCGCACCCACTGAGCACGCCGTGATTTCGATCCGGAAAATCACGGAACTTGCGATCCCAGGAGCGTTGGCGCGTACCGCTAGCCCGAAGTTGATTGCCCCCACGTCAATTGATCTGCAATCTCTTATTCCGGGCAACAAACCCTATGTGTGCCTGCATTTCGGAAACAGTTGGATTGCTGCGGGCAGAAAGGCACTGCGCGCGTGGCCAGCGCAGCAATGGCGAGAGTTGCTCTCGAACTGGAAGAACGACTTCCCGGACCATACCCCAGTCATCATCGGGACGGCCTCTGAAGCAGAATTGGCTGCGTCGATTACCGAGGGAATGGACGGTCACATCAACCTTTGCGGCAAAACCAATCTGCAACAGATGATGGCCGTCATGGCGGGCAGTGCCGCTTTGATAAGCACAGACACCGGTCCTAGCCACATGGCGGCTGCGCTTGGCGTGCCAGTGGTGTCCCTGTTCGGACCAACGCAGGCGTTGCAAACAGGGCCGTTTGCAGATGGAACGAACTTTGTTGACATCGTGTCGGTCAAGGTTTCCTGTAGCCCCTGTGTAGGCACGCCTGCATTTCGGACCTGCGAGCGCAATCGCTGCATGGAAGCTATTACGCCGCAGAAAGTAGCGGCCTCGACCCGGGCACTTATCCAACTGCGCCAGGATCGAAGTAAATAGATTCGCGGCCCTGCAAGCGGGCTTTAGATCAAAGTGAAGATCGTGGACCAGGCAGCAGGCTGCGATACATTGGCGCAACATTCCGTTCATCGCCACGGTTGTGAACTGCGATCGTTTCTCGCGCCCTTTCTCCCGCGTCACCGCGGTTCAAACGATCTCGCACGAATACGAAAAGACAGTCGAGCTTCAAACCATGAAAGAGCCAAGCCCTGGGGCAATTGGTGACAAGCGCTTGTCCTATGAGGGCGAAGGGCCCGGCCGCGCCGTTCCCGGGTCAGAGGGCCGGAAGCGACCGACGAGTCCTGCAATGGCCATGGCGCGGCACTGGCAGGTAGCCATCGTGCTGATGGTATGCGCATATCTAATCGCCGGTACGTTCTGGCGGGCCCCCTGGAAGGCAGATGAGCCTTATTCATTCGGGGTAGTTCTCAACATCCTCGAGCGCGGCGATTGGATCGTGCCAAATGTGGCGTTTGAGCCGTTTGTCGAAAAACCGCCGCTGCTGTACTGGAGCGGAGCACTGGCAGCACTGGCAGTGCCCGAGCTCCAGCCGCACGAAGCTGTGCGGATTGCGATCGTGCTCTGGATGGCGCTGACCTGCCTGACCATATGGCGCACTGCGAGGCTACTGCGCGAAGAGGCATGGCACTGGCGACTACGCATCCAGGCGACGTTTACACGCGAACACGGGCCAATTGCCCCCGACTGGCGTTTGGAGGGGCCGAATGCCAACACCGAGGACCTGAGCGGCTATGCACTAGGGGCCCTGCTGCTCTTTGCGGGCTGCATTGGGTTGGTCGAGCACATACACAAGTTCATTGCCGATGTGCCGCAACTGGCCGGCACGGCCACTGCGCTATACGGTCTAGTCCGCTACGCCAAGGCAGGTGAGGCGGGCGGCAGCGACGGCGTAAAGGTGTTGCGCCCCGCATTGTGGTTCGGTACCGGCGTGGGCGTGGCATTTCTTAGCAAGGGAGTGCTCGTGCCGGGCCTCTTTGCCGTCACGGTGTTAGCGGCGATGGCCCTGCTGCCCCATTTTCGTAGCCGCCAGGCGTGGCGTTTTTATCTGATCTCACTGGCGGTGGCAGCTCCGTGGCTGCTGATTTGGCCGATCGTCTTCTGGCGCACGTCGCCGGAACTGTTTGTCGAGTGGTTCTGGATCAACAACTTCGGCCGCTTCTTCGGTTTTTCAGGGCTGGAGGGCGAAAGGAATACGTTGACGACCGCGGTGCGCTCGATCTTCCTGACAGGTACACCTGCCGTATGGCCAGCGCTCGGCATGCTGGGGATCTCGCTGACGAAACTGGTGCGACAGCGGGGGCCCGGCGCGCGCGTCGCATGGCTGCTGCCCTATCAAGGACACGTAGCGGTTGCGCTGTTCGTCCTGGTGACGCTGGCGGTCTTCCTGCGCTCAGTTGGTCTGCGCGATGTCTACCTGATGCCGCTGCAACCCGCGCTGGCGCTGCTCGGAGCGCCAATGCTCCTACTGATTGCGCCAGCGTGGCGCGCACGCGCATGGGGCGCGGCGGTGGCGTTGTTCGGCGTGCTGGGCCTGGTGGTCTGGGCGGTGTGGGGGGCGCTCGTGACCAGCGGCGGGCAATTGCTGCCGGGCTGGCTGGCCAAGATGCTGGGGCGCGTGCTCCCGCTGCCGTATGACATGCTGATCCACCCGGTCGCCGTATTGGCGGCAGGGGGCATTACAGCGCTGTGGGCCGCCTGCGTGTGGCTGCGGCCCGCACGTTCGGGCGTGGTCGCATGGGCGGCCGGCCTGGGCATGGTGTGGGGTCTGCTAGGCACGCTGCTGATGCCATGGGTGGACGACGCCCGCAGCTACCGCCCGCTGTTCCAGGCGATCAAGCCAGTGCTGCAATCAGCGCAGATTTGCGTGGCCACGCGCGGCATGGGCGAAAGCGAACGCGCACTGATGCACTACGAAACCGGCGTGCGCCCCGTCAAATGGCTGCTGGGTCACAGCGGCGCCGGCGACGCCCTCCGCCCGAACCCGACCGCGCGCACCTGCGACCTGATACTCGTGCTGGAAAAACGCCCGGAACACGCCCGACGCCGGCCGCACGGCGACAATTGGGAAATGGTCTGGCGCGGCAGCCGTCCGGGCGACACCAACGAAACCTTCTCGCTGTTCCAGCGGCGCAGCAATGGGGGGCCGGAGGCGTTGCCATCGCCCGAGCCCATCGTGCCGCTGACCGACACCCCGCATCGCGGCCGTCGCTAAGCCCAATGCGCTACGCTGTCGTGTAGCGCGCTTCCCTTCGTTTTCGCTTTTCCAGCCATGACGTCCACCCTTCGCGTAGCGTTTGCCGGCACACCTGAATTTGCGCAGATTGCCCTGGCGGCGATCCACCAGGCCGGCTTTCCCGTCGTTGCCGTGCTGAGTCAGCCAGATCGTCCAGCCGGCCGCGGCATGCAATTGCAGTCAAGCCCCGTCAAGCAGTACGCCGTCACGCATGGGTTCGCGCCGATCCTGCAGCCGCCGTCGCTACGTCGCACTGGCAAGTATCCACAGGAAGCCGCCGAAGCCATCGACGCCCTGGCCGCCCAGCGTCCCGACGTGATGGTCGTCGCGGCCTACGGCCTGATCCTGCCGCAGGAAGTGCTCGACCTGCCGCGCTTTGGCTGCATCAACATCCACGCGTCGCTACTGCCGCGCTGGCGTGGTGCGGCGCCCATCCACCGCGCGATCGAAGCGGGCGATGCCGAATCGGGCATCACGCTCATGCAGATGGATGCGGGTCTGGACACCGGCGACATGATCGCCATGGAACGCGTGCCCATCGGCCTGACGGACACGACCGGCACGCTGCACGACACGCTGGCTGCGCTCGGCGGACGCATGGTGGTTGAGGCGCTCGCCAAGCTGGCGCAGGACGGCAAGCTCGACGCCACGCCGCAGCCGGCCGAAGGCATCACGTATGCGGAGAAGATCGCCAAGGACGAAGCCGCGCTCGATTGGTCGCGGCACGCCGCCGCGCTGCTGCGGCAGGTGCATGCGTTCAATCCGTTTCCCGGCGCATCGGCCGCTCTGGATGGCGTGGCGATCAAGTTCTGGCAGGCCGAGGCGCTGGCCGATCGCCCGGCTGATGCGGAACCCGGCACGGTCCTGGCCGCCAACGCCGAGGGCGTCACCATCGCCTGCGGCGCCGGCGCACTGCGTGTGACGCAGTTGCAGAAGCCCGGTGGCAAACGCCTGCCCGCGCGCGAATTCCTGCAAGGCCTGGCGATCCAGCCCGGCCAGCGCTTCGCATCGCGCGGCTAATCGCGCCATCTATATAGAAAAGGATTTCGCCATGACCGCCCTGGGCATCGTCAATCTGCCGCTCTTCATGGTGGCCGTGTTTCTGCTGAATGTGACGCCAGGGCCCGACACGGCCTACATCGTCGGGCGGAGCGTCTCGCAAGGGCGAGCGGCGGGGCTGCTGTCGTCGCTAGGCGTGTCGGCCGGTTGCTGCGTGCACGTGCTGGCGGTGGCGTTCGGGCTGACGGCGCTGCTGGCGGCGTCCACCGTGGCGTTCACGGTCATCAAGGTGGTGGGTGCGGCGTACCTGATCTATCTGGGCGGCCGCATGCTGCTGGCGCCGCCTGAACGTGATGACGCCGCGGCCGAACAAGCGGAGACGCCCGCCGCCAAGCGCGCGCGTCCGCTCAAATCGTTGTTCATGCAGGGGTTCCTCACCAATGTGTTGAACCCGAAGGTCGTGCTGTTCTTCCTGTCGTTCTTCCCGCAGTTCGTCGATCCGCACGCCGCCCACAAGGCGCTGGCGTTCCTGGCATTGGGGGCGGTGTTCATCGTCATGTCGACGATCTGGAACAGCCTTGTGGCGTGGGTCGCCGCGAGCGTCACGCGCCGCGTGGCGGGGAAGCCGGGGATCAAACGCTGGCTCGATCGCGTGGTCGGCACGGCGTTCATTGGGCTTGGTGCGCGGTTGGCGTTCACCACCCGTTGATGCGTCAAGCATCATCTGCGGCGAAATATCGCGCAACTGCCGCGCAAACCCTTGAATTTTCAGCGATTATCGCGATCTAACGACTTCACACCCCAACACCCACAGGAGCCACGCCCCCATGTTCAACTGGATCAAGACCTTCATGTTGATGGCAGCGATCACCGCGCTGTTCATCGTCATCGGCGGCATGATCGGCGGACGCAGCGGGATGATTCTGGCGCTGCTGTTCGCGCTGGGCATGAATTTCTTCTCGTACTGGTTCTCCGACAAGATGGTGCTGCGCATGTACAACGCGCAGGAAGTCAACGAGACCAGCGCGCCGCAGTTCTATCGGATGGTGCAGGAGCTTGCCGGCCGCGCCGGCCTGCCCATGCCGCGCGTCTATCTCATCGACGAAGCGCAGCCCAATGCATTCGCCACCGGCCGCAACCCGGAGCACGCCGCCGTGGCCGCCACCACCGGCATCCTTAATATCCTGTCGGAACGCGAGCTGCGCGGCGTGATGGCGCACGAGCTGGCGCACGTGCAGCACCGCGACATCCTGATCTCGACCATCTCGGCGACCATGGCCGGTGCGATCTCGGCGCTGGCGAACTTTGCCGTGTTCTTCGGCGGTCGCGACAGCGAGGGGCGCCCCGCCAACCCGATCGCCGGGATTGCGGTGGCGATCCTCGCGCCGCTGGCGGCCGCGATGATCCAGATGGCGATTTCCCGCGCGCGCGAGTTCGAAGCCGACCGTGGCGGCGCGACCATCAGCGGCGACCCGCAGGCGCTGGCCTCAGCGCTGGACAAGATCCACCGCTATGCGGCCGGCATTCCGTTTGCCGCCGCCGAAGCTCACCCCGCCACCGCGCAAATGATGATCATGAACCCGCTGCATGGCGGCGGCCTGGCCAACCTGTTCAGCACGCACCCGGCCACGGAAGAGCGCATCGCGCGCCTGATGCAGATGGCGCAGACGGGGCAATATCCCGCGTAAAAGCGGCAGCCCGACGGGGCGCTTCCTTTATACTTCCGCAGTCCGCACGAGCCCGCCCATCGCGGGCTCGTTGCATTTTGTCCGCCTGATTTCCTGCTGCCCGATGCGCCTGCCGCCCGATTCCCTCGCCCATGCCTTGTCGCTTGCCGCCGTTGCACTGGGCAAGCTGCGGCAGGGCACGGCATTGCCGCAAGCCATCGATGCCGTCTGCCAAGGGCAGCCCGCACCCGTGCGCGGCGCCGTGCAGGATCTCGCCTACCGCGCCACCCGATGGCTCGGCAGCACCGATTGGCTGATCCGCACGCTGATCCCGCGCCCGCCCGCCGAAGGCGCCGCCAATCTGCTGCGCGTGGCGCTCGCGCAATTGCTGGACGATCCACAGCCGTATGCACCGTTCACCGTCGTCGATCAGACCGTGACGGCCGCCTCGGCCGATCCGAAGCTGTCGCACGGCAAGGGCATGATCAACGGCGTGCTGCGCCGCTTCCTGCGCGAGCAACAGGCGCTGGTCGCAGACATGCAGGCGGATCCGTCGGCCGCCACCAACTACCCGACGTGGTGGATCGACGCCGTACGCAGCGCGTATCCCGACACATGGCAAACCATCCTGGCCGCCGGCAACCGCCGCCCGCCGATGGTGCTGCGCGTGAACCCGCGCCGCATTGCCGTCGACGCGTATCTCGCACGCCTGGCCGAAGCCGGCATCGACGCCGAGCGCATCGGCGAGCAGGCCGTACGCCTTGCGCGCGCGGTGCCCGTTTCCGAACTGCCGGGCTTTGCCGACGGCGCTGTCTCCGTGCAGGACGCCGGTGCGCAACTGGCGGCAACGTTGCTGGACGTGGCACCCGGCCAGCGCGTGCTCGATGCCTGTGCCGCGCCCGGCGGCAAGACCGGCCATCTGCTGGAGCTGGCCGACGGCCTGGACGTCACGGCGCTTGAGTCGGATGCCGCGCGCGCCGTGCGTATCACCGAAAACCTCGCACGCCTGAGCCAGACCGCCACGCTCTGCGTCGGCGACGCGGCGCAACCCGACACCTGGTGGGACGGCCGACCGTTCGACCGCATCCTGGCCGATGTGCCGTGCTCGGCCGCCGGCATCGTGCGGCGCCATCCGGACATCCGCTGGCTGCGCCGCCCGGCCGACCTGAAGGCACTGGCCGGACTGCAGCGGGACATCGTGCGCGCCCTCTGGGCATGCCTGAAGCCCGGTGGCAAGCTGGTTTATGTCACCTGTTCGATTTTTCCGACGGAAGGCGAAGACCAGGCCCAATGGTTTGAACGCCATCTGGAAGATGGGATACGATTGCACGCGCCCGGCCAGTTGCTGCCGGTCTCGCCCGACGCGGCGCAGACCAGCGGGTTCGCGGCCGGCGCGTCGCCCTTGCCGCTCGATCACGACGGCTTCTTTTACGCGGTTTTCCAGAAACGGCCTTGATGCACCGACCGTTGTGACTGTCATCCTTCGCCCATCGATCCGGCTGCTGCAAACCCGGTTCCGGCAGATTCTGCAACGGCTGGTCGCGCTGGTCGCATTGGGCATGCTGCTTTGGTGGCCGCTCGCGGCGCCTGCACAGTCCATCGAAATCAACCGGGCGCAGCTCGAATACGCCGACGGCGGCTGGAACCTGTCGGCCGATTTCGATTTCGACCTGCCCAGCAACCTCGAAGACGCGGTGAACAAGGGCATCGCGCTCTACTTCCTGGTCGAATTCGAACTGATCCGCCCACGCTGGTATTGGTTTGACGATCACGCCATCAGCGCCACGCGCGTGGTGCGGCTGTCGTATCACCCGCTCACACGCCAGTACCGCGTGTCGACCGGCGGCCTGCAGGTGCCATTCTCGCGACTGAAAGACGCCGTCGACTTCATGCAGCACGTGCGCGGCTGGCGCGTGTTCGAGCAGCGCGCAGTCAAGGCCGGCGAAACCGTGCAGGCCGAAGTGCGCATGCGCCTGGACGTGACGCAGCTGCCCAAGCCGTTCCAGATCAACGCAGTCAATACGCGCGACTGGAATCTCAGCTCCGATTGGAAGCGCTTCAACCTGCTGGTGCCGAACGAGCCTCCGCCGGCCCCGTCGCCCGCGCCCGCTGCGCCACCGCCCAGCGCACCGGCTTCCACGCCGCCGGCTTCCGGCTCGTCCGGTCTGTCGCCCAATCCGGGCTGGGGGATGAGCGCCGGCCCGTCCAGCGCAGGCACGTTGCTGGCGCCCGCCAAATGATCTTCGATCGCAGCTACAAGCGGCTGCTCTATCAGGTGGTGGCGGGCACCATCGTCTTTCTGGCGATCGTGCTGGTGGGGCTGCTGGCCGCCGCATCGGCCAACACAGAATTCTTCGACCGGTATTTCACGCTGCTCTACAAGGTCAACCTCGTCATCGGGGTGCTGCTGGTGGTGATCATCGGCGGGCTGATGCTGGCGCTCGCGCTGCGCGCGCGGCGCGGCAAGTTCGGCACGCGGCTGATGACCAAGCTGGCGGTGTTCTTTGGCGTGGTGGGCGTCCTGCCCGGCGTGCTGATCTATCTGGTGTCGCTGCAGTTCGTGTCGCGCAGTATCGAGTCGTGGTTCGACGTGAAGGTCGAGTCGGCGCTGGAGGCCGGCCTGAACCTCGGGCGGTCCACCATGGACACGGCGCTGGCCGATCTGCAGAACAAGGGCCGCCTGATCGCCGAGCAGGTAGGCGACGGGTCCGCGTCGGCCACGGCCATCACGCTCAATCGATTGCGCGAGCAGTTTGGCGTGCAGGAGGCGACCATCTTCACGGCCAGCGGGCGCGTGATCGCCACGGCGTCAAACACTTATGACACGCTGGTGCCGAACCTGCCCGACCAGGCCGTGCTGGAGCAGGCCCGCGCGCCGGGCGGCTATGCCAGCCTGGAGGGCGGCAGCGATACGGAATCCGATAGTGCCTCCGCGCCCGCCGCTTCGGCACCGGCCGCGCGCAATGGCAGCCGCCGCAGCGATCTGTACCAACTGCATGTCGTGGTGGCGCTGGGTACGTCATCGCGCGAAGAACCGAGCCTCGGGCTGAGCACGCCGGCACGCAAATGGGCCGGCACCGGTTTGCTCGCAGACCGCCGGCCGGAAGATGGCAGCAGCACCTCGCGTGGCTTCGGCCTGATTGGAGAGAGCGGCCGCGAAGAACGCTTCCTGCAGCTCGTGCAGCCGGTGCCGCAGGCGCTTGCCCGCAATGCAGACGCTGTCCAGCGCGCGTACCAGGAATATCAGGAGAAAGCGCTCGGCCGCACCGGCCTGCGAAAGATGTACATCGGCACGCTCACGCTCACGCTGTTCCTGGCGGTGTTCATCGCGGTGATGCTCGCGCTGCTGCTCGGCGCGCAGCTGGCACGGCCACTGCTAATGCTGCTCCAAGGCACGCGCGAAGTGGCCGAAGGCGATCTCTCCCCCAAGCGGGAGCTGCATACGCGTGATGAACTGGGTGTACTCACCCAGCAGTTCAACCAGATGACGCGGCAGTTGGCCGACGCGCGCCGCGCCGTCGAGCAGAATCGCGCGGCACTCGAGCAATCGAAGGCCTATCTTGAGAGCGTGCTGACCAACCTGACTGCGGGCGTCTTCGTGTTCGACCATCGCTTTGTGCTGCTGACCGCCAACCCGGGTGCCGAGCGCATCTTCAAACAGCCCTTCGGCGCGTGGGTCGGGCAGGCGCTGACCAGCATCACGCCGGTGGCCGCCTTCGCGCCGGTGGTCGAACAGGCCTTTGCCGAACAAGACGCCAGCACGGCTGCCGGCGGCGCAGTGGCCCACTGGCAGAAGCAGGTCGAAATTCCGCTCGAAGACGAAGACGAGCCGCTCACGCTGCTGGTGCGCGGCACGCGCCTGCCCGGCCCTTCAGTGGGCGCGCACGGCACCGAGCGCGGCTATGTGGTGGTGTTCGACGATATCTCCGACGTGATCTCGGCGCAGCGCTCCGTGGCGTGGGGCGAAGTCGCGCGGCGGCTGGCGCATGAGATCAAGAATCCGCTCACGCCCATCCAGCTCTCGGCCGAACGCCTGGAGATGAAGCTTTCGCCCAAGCTGTCGGACGCCGACGCCGAGGTGTTACGACGCGGTGCCACCACCATCGTCAACCAAGTGTCGGCGATGAAGCGCATGGTCGATGACTTCCGCGACTACGCCCGCACGCCGCCGGCCATGCTGCAGGAGCTGGATCTGAACGCGCTGGCCGCCGAGGTGCTGCACCTGTACGGCATCGATCACCCGGACCGCCGCGATCATCCGGTCATCGAGGCCAAGCTGGGCGCCAATCTGCCGCTCATCAAGGGCGACCCGACGCAGCTGCGCCAGGTCATCCACAACCTGCTGCAGAACGCGCAGGACGCCGTGGCGGAGAACGAAGCAGCCGGGCGACCTGCTCCGCATGTCATGTTGCAAACTGACACGGTAGAATACGACGACGCCTCGGGCGCGCGGCGGCAGGCCGTGCGGCTTGTGATCGCGGACAACGGCGGCGGGTTCTCTTCCCGCATCCTCAACCGCGCCTTCGAGCCGTACGTCACGACCAAAGCCAAGGGCACAGGACTGGGCTTGGCCATGGTGAAGAAAATCATGGACGAGCACGGAGCGCGCATCGAATTGCGCAACCGCCAGTCCAGCACAACATCGGGCACATCGGGTACCGACACCGTCGGGGCCCAGGTTTCCATACTGTTCGTAAAACTCGCGTAGCGCGGACGGCAATCCCGCCGCACATAGAGGAAAAGCATGGCCACCATCCTCGTTGTCGACGACGAAATGGGTATCCGGGAGTTGCTCTCCGAAATCCTCGGAGACGAAGGGCACGTTGTTGAAGTCGCCGAGAACGCGCAGCGCGCGCGCGAATACCGCGCGAACGCAACGCCCGACCTCGTCCTGCTCGATATCTGGATGCCGGATACCGACGGCGTGACGCTGCTCAAGGAATGGGCGTCGCAAGGTCTGCTGACCATGCCCGTCATCATGATGTCGGGCCACGCCACCATCGACACCGCTGTCGAGGCGACCAAGATCGGCGCGCTGAATTTCCTGGAGAAGCCCATCGCGCTGCAGAAACTGCTGACCGCGGTGGAGCAGGGGCTGTCGCGCAGCAAGGAAAAGCCGCGCTCCGCCGCACCGGCAGCCGCCCCGTCGGCCGGACTCGCAGGGGCCGCGTCCAACGCCGCAGCGGCAGGTGCAGCCGCCGGGCCCGATCGGACGGATATCAATGGCGTACCGACCCGACCCGCAGAAGGCGGGGGCATGCAATTCTCGTTCGACATGCCGCTGCGCGAAGCGCGCGACCTGTTCGAGCGCGCGTACTTCGAATACCACCTGCAGCGCGAGGGCGGCAGCATGACGCGCGTGGCAGAAAAGACCGGCCTGGAACGGACTCACCTGTACCGCAAGCTCAAGCAACTGGGCGTCGAACTCTCGCGCAACAAGGGCGAGCCGGCGGGCTGATCATCAAAGTGCGCGGAGGTACTTGACGACTGGGCGCGCACCCTGTCATACTTGCCTTTCTTTGCTTGGCCCGGTAGCTCAGTTGGTAGAGCAGCGGATTGAAAATCCGCGTGTCGGTGGTTCGATTCCGCCCCAGGCCACCAAAATTCTTCGTCCTTCAAGATCAATTGATTTTGCAGGGCAACAAAAAAGACCTCCTCGCGAGGTCTTTTTTCATTTCTGCGGCGCCATTCGCGCGTCCCGGTCATCTCCCATTTGCCGCGCCAGCCGCGGATCTGCGGCGCAGTGTCGCACGCACAAAAAATGTACCCGAGCCTCTTGACGCAGCGCAGCTTAGGGTATACCTAGCGGCGCAAACTGCGCCAAACTGTCGCAGGTCTCGGTATAGTGACTCAACGCTATCAAGCGGCAAGCACAAGGAGATTCTCCATGGCACTCGTTGGCACCGGTCACCACCACTTTCATTTCCACGCTTTCGACGGCATCAGCCGCAAGACGCGGTTGACGTGGTTGCGCAATGCCGCGGCGCTGACGTGTTTGATGGCCTTGGTCGCGGCCATGTGGGTGGGCGGCAATCTGTCTGCCTTGACGCACACGCCGCTCATGAGCGGCGTCTCGTCGATAGGCGCGGTGATGATTCTGGCCTGCACGTGCATGGGGCTGAGCCTGCTCGGCCTGATCGGTGCCGGTTTCTTCCAATTGCGCATGGAGCAGCTCGACGCGCCGGCGACCTGAGTCGCACGCATCACACCCAAAACGGAGGCTTCGGCCTCCGTTTTTTGTTTGCCTGAGACGGCCGCATTCCTGAGATGCGGCCGTTTTTGCGTTCGCCACCGCACCGAGGTTAATCCGATCTTGACTCATTTGTTTCAATTGCGTAGTTTACGAAACAGTTGAATCAACTGGGCCACCTCGTGACGTTCGATGGACTCCTGCAAACGCTGCGCGACCGCGCCGGCGATTTGTCTCCGCAACTGCAGCGCGCCGCCATGTTGCTGGAAACGCACCAGCGCGACATCGCCCTGCTGTCGATGCGGGACCTGGCGCGCCGCTGCGACCTACCACCGGCCACGTTCTCCCGCCTGGCACGCGCGCTGGGATTCGACGACTTTGCCGCACTGCGCGACGTCTGCGTGAATCACCTGCGCCAGCAGGCCGACGGCTTTGCCGGCCGCGCCAGTGCGTTGCAGGGTGAAGATGCCGCAGGCGCTTCGGAAGCAGAACGCATTGGCATGGCCATCGGCTCGCATGTGCAGTCGGCATTCTCGCCAGCGAACCTGGCGGCACTGGACATTGTGGCTGCAGCGCTGTGCAGGGCGCGCCGGGTGTATCTGCTGGGCGCGCGCAGTTGCCTGGCGCTGACGCACGCGTTGGGCTATGCCGCCCAGCTCTTCGACGACAAGGTCACGCTGTGCGCCGGCAGCGGCAACACGCTGGCGGATCCGCTGCGCTTTTGCGGCGAGGGCGACATCGTCGTGGCCGTCACCTTTGATCCGTACACGCGCGAGGTCATCGAGGCGATGCAGTACGCGCATGCGCGCGGTGCGCGCCTCGTGTATGTGACCGACAGCGCCATCGCTCCCGGCGCCGAACTGGCATGGCAGCAGTTGGTTGCGCCCGTCGCCATTCCGTCGTTCTTCCATTCGCTGGCCGCGCCGATGGCGCTGCTCGACGCGTTGCTGATGACGTGGTTCCGCCACGCCGGCCCAACGGCGCTTGCCCACTTGGCCAACAGCGACGCCCAGCTCAAGCAACAAGCCGCCTACGTGCGTAACGCCCGCCGCAGTGACGCGGCTGTCGCCGTGCCGCCCACCCAACCTTGATTGCTGCCTACCGCCCATGACACCGTCCGCCACCTCCGTCTTCCACCGCGACCCGCGCAAGACGCTGCCCACCGCTGTCGGCGGCGAGGGCATGACCCTCATCGACTCCGACGGCAAGCGTTACCTGGACGCCTGCGGCGGTGCCGCGGTTTCGTGTCTCGGCCACGGCCACCAGCGCGTGGTGGACGCCATCTGCAAGCAGGTGCGCGCGCTGGCTTATGCGCATACGTCGTTCTTCACGACGGACGTGGCCGAGGAACTGGCCGCACGCTTGGCCGCTGCGGCACCGGGCGATCTGGACCACGTGTACTTCGTCTCCGGCGGTTCGGAAGCGATTGAAGCGGCGCTGAAACTCGCACGCCAATACTTCGTTGAGATCGGCCAGCCGCAGCGCCAGTACTTCATCGCACGGCGCCAGAGCTATCACGGCAACACGCTGGGCGCACTGGCGATCGGTGGTAACGCGTGGCGCCGGGAACCCTTCCTGCCGCTGCTGGTGCCTGCCCACCATGTTTCGCCGTGCTATGCGTATCGCGAGCGCCTGGATGGCGAAAGCGACGCGCAATACGTGCAGCGCCTGGCCGATGAACTGGACGCGAAGATCGTCGAACTGGGCACGGAGAACGTCGCGGCCTTCGTCGCCGAGACCGTCGTGGGCGCTACGGCCGGCGCGGTGCCGCCGGTCGGCGATTACTTCCGCAAGATCCGGGCGGTGTGCGATCGCCACGGCGTTCTGCTGCTGCTCGATGAGGTGATGTCCGGCATGGGGCGCACCGGCTACCTGTTCGCCTGTGAGGAAGATGGCGTCGTGCCGGACATGGTCGCCATTGCCAAGGGCCTGGGCGGCGGGTATCAGCCGATCGGCGCGACGCTGGTGAATCGCCGTATTTACGATGCGATCACGAACGGCAGCGGCTTTTTTCAGCATGGGCACACCTACATTGGCCACGCCACGGCATGCGCGGCGGCGCTGGAAGTGCAGAGGGTGATCGAAGAAGACAACCTGCTCGCCAACGTTCAGGCGCGTGGCGAGCAATTGCGTGCGGCGTTGCAGGCGCGCTTTGCCGATCACGCACACGTGGGTGACGTGCGCGGGCGTGGGCTGTTTGTCGGCGTCGAACTGGTGGCAGATCGCGCGACCAAGACGCCGCTGCTGCCCGCCCGCAAGACGCACGCACGCGTGAAGGCCGAAGCCATGCAGCGCGGGCTGATGGTGTATCCGATGGGTGGCACGATCGATGGCCAGCGCGGTGACCACATCTTGCTCGCGCCCCCGTTCATCGCCAGCGCGCAAGACATCGACGCCATCGTCGAACGCCTGGGCGACGCTGTTGACGCCGCCACTGCCGCCACGCTGGAGGCCGCGTGGTAACTCAACCCATCGCCATCGCCGTTGCGCCCAACGGTGCGCGCAAGACGCACGCCGATCACCCCGCACTGCCGATCACGCCCGACGAACTGGCCGCATGCGCGCGTCAATGCGTGGATGCCGGTGCGGCGATGCTGCATCTGCATGTGCGCCGCCCAGACGGCACGCACAGCCTGGAGCCTGGCGACTACAGGCCGGCCATCGCCGCGGTGCGGCACGCTGTGGGCGACGCGCTGGTAATCCAGATCACCACCGAAGCCGTCGGTATCTACACGCCCGAACAGCAGATGGCATCGGTGCGCGCGCTGCAGCCGGAAGCGATTTCCGCCGCGCTGCGCGAGCTGGCACCTGATGCCGCGCACGAGGCGGAAGCGGCGCGCTTCTTTGGTGAGCTTGCCGCGGCGCGCACAGCCATCCAATACATCCTGTATTCCGCCGACGATGTGGTGCGCTACCGCGACCTGCGCACACGCGGCGTGCTGCCCGGTACGCCGCACTGGGTGCTCTTCGTGCTCGGCCGCTACAGCGCGGGTCAACGCTCCGATCCGACCGACCTGCTGCCCTTCCTGCAGGCATGGGCTGACGGTGGCGACCTCACCGCCAAGGTCCCCTGGGCGATGTGCGCGTTCGGCCCGCGTGAAGCCGAATGCGCGCTCACGGCAGCGCTGCTCGGCGGCCATGCGCGCCTCGGGTTCGAAAACAACATGGCCCTGCCCGACGGAAGCACAGCGCCCGACAACGCAGCGCTCGTCACCAACCTGCGACGGCATCTCGACGCGCTGCACCGGCCGCTGGCCAGCGCCGCAGATCTGCGTAGCTGGTTCGGCCGTTAAGACGTTCCGCATTCATCGCCACGAAGCCAAAGCACAGACGGCCGCAACACAACAGGCCGCGCACCACAACCATTGGAGGACGTATGCGTTTGACCACCCGGTGTATCCGGTCCATCCCGCTTGCGCTGACGAGCCTGTTCGCGATCGGCGCGCACGCGGAGGCCCTCGACGGCACGCTCAAGAAGATTCAGGACAGCAACACGATCCTGATCGGCGTGCGCGAATCGTCGATTCCGTTTTCTTACCGCGACAGCAAGAACGAGATCGTCGGTTTCTCAGCCGACCTGTGCTCCCGCGTGATCGACGCCGTCAAGAAGAAGTCGGGCAAGCCCAACCTCGACATCAAGCAGATTCCCGTGACCTCCCAGAACCGGACGTCTCTGGTGCAGAACGGCTCGGTCGATCTGGAGTGCGGCGTGACCACGCACCTGAAATCACGCGAGCAGCAGACTGCTTTTTCGACGACCTTTTTCATCGCCGGCACGCGCCTGCTGACCAACGTGAAATCCGGCGTGAAGGATTTCCCCGACTTGGCGGGCAAGTCGGTCATCACCAACGCGGGCACCACGTCGGAACGCATCCTGCGCAAGATGAACGACGAGAAGAAGATGAACATGAACGTGATCAGCGGGAAGGATTACGGTGAATCGTTCCTCACGCTGCAGAGCGGCCGCGTGGCGGCGTTCATGATGGATGACGTGCTGCTGGCCGGCGCACGCACGCTGGCGCAGAAGCCCGACGACTGGGTCGTGACCGGCACGCCGCAGTCGTTCGAAGCCTACGGCTTCATGCTGCGCAAGGACGATCCCCAGTTCAAGAAGCTGGTGGACGACACCATGACCGGCGTGATGAAGAGCGGCGAGATCAAGACGCTCTACGCCAAGTGGTTCGAAAAGCCGGTGCCGCCCAAGAACCTGAACTTCAACTTCCCGATGAACGATCAGTTGAAGGCGCTGTACGCGAACCCGAACGACACGCCGTTCGAGTAAGCGCAGCACGCAGCATTACGCCACCGTCCGGGCCAACGCGGCGCGCTCTGCCTGCGGGATGCGCGCCGCCAGCAGGTGGTTGGCGGCCCACTGCCCGGACTCGGCGGCGCCGTCCGTCCACGGGCTGCCAAGATAATCCCCCGCCAGCACGATCCGGCGATCACGCCCGAGCGTGGCGCGGTACGCCGCAATGGCACGCGCACGGCCGACGGGCGATCGCGGCTCGGCCGCTGCCCAACGCTGCACGTGTGCCGACACCACTGCGCGCTCCAGACCCGGCAAATGCGCTGCCATTGCCTCGGTGGCGAAGCGGATCAGCATGGCATCGTTCTTCGGCATGGCGCGCGTCGCAGCCTGCTCGCCAAACATCGCACAAACGATGGGACCGTCGCCTCGCCCTGCACCGTGTTGAAACGTCAGCGCCGCCAAAGGGCCGCCCTCCACTGGCGAATAAAGCGCGCCATACGCCTGCGCGAATACCTCCGGTGCCGACCATGAAGGGGAGAGGCCCAGGGCCACGTGGATGCTCGGCGCGTAGGTCGCATCGAGGACTGCGGCCTCGCCCAGCGTCGGACGGGGGAACCACGCCCGCGTTGCATGTGCAGGCGTGGCGAGCACCGCGCCGTCGGCGTTGATCCACTCTCCGTTGACGCACAGCCGCACGCCATCGGGAGTTTCGACTACCTGTTCGACGTTGGCGCCGTAACGCACATCGAGCGACGCGGCCATCGCGCGCGGCAGCGCCTGCCAGCCGCCTTCGACGATCAGCGTGTCTGCGCCGCGAAATGCGCCGAGCGCGGCCAGCAACGCTCGCGAGGTCCCTTTCAGCCGGTGAAAGTACAGACCGTGCACCATGGGTTCGAAGACGTACCGCGTGGCACCGCCGCCGAACACGCGTGTGGCCCAGTCCTGTGCGTCGGCGTCGTCGAATGCGGCCAGGCTGGCGTAGTGATTGGGGTCAATGCCGCGCGCCTCCCGCGCTGGGGCAAAGCCGCCTCGCAGCATCTGCCATGTTTCGCCCCAGGTGAGTTGGCCCGTGGTGGCAAGCGTCCATGGGCGTTTGGAATGCACGGCACGGAAGTCCTGCCCTCGCTGCAGCGCCGCCACGGCCGAAGTCTTGTGCAGCCGTGAGGACAACCCCGCCTCGTGCAGCAGCGGCAGCACGTGGCGATATCGCGACGACACGAATTGCGCGCCACATTCGATGGTGTATCCGTGAAACGGCACGCTGAGGATGCGGCCGCCGGGCGCGCGCGCCGCCTCGAATACTGTGACGGCGCAACCCGCGCGCTGCAGATGCCGCGCGGCGTTCAGTCCCGCAATGCCCGCACCGACTACGATGAAATGTCGCATGGCCAAAAGGTGAATGGTGACGCGACTTACAATACCGGCCGGCCGCGCACCATACACAGCCTGTCAGTTTCTGCACGAGGACACCGCCATGCCCAGAACCACCCGCACGCGCTGGATCGAAGCCGGTTTCGAACTGCTCGACATGTATGGCGCGGACGGAGTCTCGGCCGAGCGCCTGGCGCGCCGTCTGAACGTGACGCGCGGCGCGTTCTATCACCACTTCAGCAGCCGCAACGACTACGTGCGCAGCCTCCTGGCCGAATGGGAACGCGCTTATACCGGCAGCATCCTTTCGCTCGTCAAACCCGAGGACACCGCCGAGACACTGCTCATGCGCTACCTCGACGTGGCCGCATCGATGCATCCGGGGCGCGAAGTCGCCATCCGCGCGTGGGCCATGCGCGAGCCGCTGGTGGCGAAATATCTCGAACGCGTCGATTCGCAGCGGCTGGCCTTCGCTACACAACTGTGCGGCCTGCGCGGAGGCGTGCCCGACGACGCCGCCTTCTGGGGCCGCATCGCCCACCTGTGCTTCATCGGCACGCAGCAGACCACGGCCCGCCCCGACCCTGAGGCGTTCCGGGCGTTCTTTCTGAAGTTGTTTGCGATGTCGCAGCGGCTGGCCGTGCCAGCCTAGCCGTCGGACCTAGACGCCGGCCTGCGCAACGGCCTCGATACGCGCCTGATGCACGGCCTGCTTGATGTGCGCCGGGTTGTCGGCATAGCGCTTGGCGACGGCGCCGGCATCGATCGACGATGCAGCCGCCAGCGCGCGCAGCAGGCGCTCCGTCTGTGGATAGCTGCGGTCTTCAAACCCGAGACGACCGCGCGCATCGGCCTCGCACGCCTGCAGGGCCTGGCGGAAACGGTCCGGCTTGCGCAGCGCATCACAACGCTCCAGCAGACGCACCAGTGCCGCGGCATCAAAGCCATCGCAGCGGTGGATGTTGCCGTGCTCGCGCGCCACCACCAGTGCCAGTTCACGGCACTCGGTCGGCACGCGCAGGCGCTGGCACACCGCTTCGATTAGCGGCAGGCTGCGCTCTTCGTGGCCGATATGGCGGGGCAGGATATCCTCAGGCGTCGTGCCCTTGCCGAGGTCGTGCACCAGCGCGGCAAAGCGTACCGGCAGCGACGTCGCCATCGCAGCAGCGGTTTCGATCACCATCATGGTGTGCACGCCGGTATCGACTTCGGGGTGGTAGTCGGCGCGCTGCGGCACGCCCCACAGCCGGTCAAGTTCGGGCAGCAGGCGCACCAGCGCACCGCAGTCACGCAGCACGGCAAACATGCGCTGTGGATGGGCTTCCATCAGGCCGCGCGCAAGCTCCTGCCACACGCGCTCGGGCACCAGCGCATCGACTTCGCCGTCCTGCACCATGCGCTGCATCAGCGCGTTGGTTTCGGGTGCAACATGGAAATCGGCAAAGCGCGCAGCAAACCGCGCCAGTCGCAGGATGCGCACCGGGTCTTCCATAAACGCATCGGATACATGCCGGAACGCGCGCGACGCCAGATCAGCCTGCCCTCCATACGGATCGATGACGGGACCAACCAGCGCGCCGTCTTCCGCCACGCGCTGCGCCATCGCGTTGATGGTCAGGTCGCGGCGGATGAGGTCGTCTTCGAGCGTGACATCCGGCGCGTAGTAGACCGAGAAACCCTTGTAACCGGCAGCCGTCTTGCGCTCGGTGCGCGCGAGCGCGTATTCGGCATGCGTGGCCGGGTGCAGGAACACCGGAAAATCCTTGCCGACGGCGCGGAAGCCACGCGCCTCCATATCTTCGGGCGTAGCCCCGACCACAACGTAGTCCCGGTCCTGCACCGGCAACCCGAGCAGCGCGTCACGAATGGCGCCGCCCACGGCATACACATCCAGTCCGTGCGTGGCTGGATCGACGATGGCCTCGGTCTGCGCTGCGCGTTCCGTCATTGATTGGCAGCGACCAGCGTGTCTTCGTCCGGCGCGGTGCGATACGGCTCGTCGTCGGCAAGGAAGTCATGCTCGGCACGTGCGCCGTCGATCCATTCCTGCATGGCGGGCAGGTTGAGGATGTAATCGGCGTAGGCCTTGGCAGCCTCGGGCAGACGCACACCGTACGTGGCGAAGCGGCTGACCACCGGTGCGTAGAACGCATCGGCGACCGTGAAGTGACCGAACAGGAACGGGCCTTCGGCTGCGTACCTCTGGCGCAGCTCGGTCCACATGGCGGCAATGCGATCGATGTCGCGCTGCACGGCCACGTTCCAGCCCATGCCCGGCAGCACGGCCGTCACGTTCATCGGCATGTTGTTGCGCAGGTTGGTGAAGCCACTGTGCATTTCAGCGCAGATCGAGCGGGCGTGCGCGCGGGCCTTCGGGTCAGCCGGCCACAGTTGCGCGCGCGGAAAGCGCTCGGCAAGCGTCTCGCAGATGGCGAGCGAATCCCACACGTTCATGTCGCCGTCCACCAGCACCGGCACGCGGCCGGCGGGCGAATGACGCGCCACGTCGGCGGCAAAGGTCTCGCTCAGCAGGCGCACACGGATCTCTTCGAACGGAATGCCGGCCTGCTTGGCGAGCAGCCACGGGCGTAGCGACCACGACGAATAGTTCTTGTTGCCGATGACCAGTTTCATGATTCCCGTCCTTGGAGAGTGCACTGCAATTGTTGTGGGAGCCCGCCAGCATCGCGCGGGAATGCCGGGCGCTCTAGTTGTGTTGTATCGGAAGCGGCGAGCGGCAGCGCGAAGGCGAACGAACCATTCTAGCCTTGCGCTGCACCGCCACAAAATGAAACGCATTGGCCACGGTTGTGAAGCACATTCACAAACAGGGCAAATCCTCCGCGTTTCCGTAGCGGCTAGCGATGGACCCGCGTACGTGCAGCACGCAATCCGCGGTCCGGCCCAAAGCCGGCCAGGGCCGGCAGCATCACGGCCTCCATGCCGAGCGGGTGGATGCCGAGTTCGGGCGCGACCGGTTCCATGCTGATGTTGTCCACGCGCATGGAGTCGAGGTTGTCACGCGAGATCGGTGCTCCCGGCAGGTGCTCCAGCAACGCGGCCTGCATGCGGCCCAGGCCTTCGGGAAGCGGCACGATCCAGCGCGGGTGGCCGCTGGCACGCCCCGCAAAGCGCATCAGCTCCGCCAATGTGTAGATGCGTGGCCCCACCAGCGGATAAGCGTGCCGGATCGTCGCCGGTTTTTTTAGCGCATTGATGAACGCGGCGGCCACGTCATCCACGTACACGGGCTGGAAGCGCGCATCGGCACAGGCGAGCGGCACAAACGGCGCCATGCGCTGCATGCTGGCAAACAGGTTCAGGAAATGATCCTGCGGCCCGAACACTACCGAGGGGCGGAATACGGTCCAGTCAAGCTCACTGTTCATGACCACGCGTTCGCCGTCGCCCTTGCTGCGCAGGTACATCGACGGGCCTGCGGGGTCGGCGCCCAGCGCGCTCATGTGCAGCAGCCGGTTCACGCCATGGCGTCGGCAGGCGGCGACGATGCGGCGCGGCAGATCGACATGCACGCGCTGGAAGTTCGGGCCGTACGGCATCTCGCGCGTATCCTGCAGCACGCCGACGAGGTTGATGACCGCGCAGTGCTCGGCGCCGCGCTCGGTCAGCGCCAGGAACAGCGCGTCGAGGGCATCGTCGGCGTAGATGTCGGCGTCCATCACGTCCACCCGCGGCAGGAGCGTGAGGTTGTGCGCGCGGGCCGACTCGGGATCGCGCGTCGGCACGATCATCCGGCCCTCTGGAAGGCCGGGCGCGGAAAACGTCTCCGTCACCAGCCGGGACAGCAACTGCGAACCGATAAAACCGGTACCGCCAAAGATCAGCAAATTGGAGGTCTGCATGGAGGCATCTCCAAGACGGGTGGGGGGCAACACCACAATACATCTCGAACGGGATTGCACCCAAGGTATGTCGATGCGGCGTGCCGCAACCCACACTTCTGTGCGCAAACCAGCGCCTGCATCCCAGAAAAAACGCCCGCGTTGCGGCGGGCGTCAGGTAACAGCGGAACAGGGATCCGGCGTTTATGGCAGGTCGTCCGGCGTGACCGATTCGGGCACCACCTTGCCCAGCCGATCCTTCAGCGACTGCGGCCGACCGGTCAGCAATGCGCTGTAATACGTCGCGTTCGAGAGCACGTTTTTCACATAGGTGCGGGTCTCGTTGAACGGAATCGTCTCGGCGAAGATCGCGCCTTCCACCGGCCGCGTGAGCGTCGAGCGCCAGCGTTTCGGGCGGCCTGGGCCGGCGTTGTAGCCCGCGGTCGCCAGCGTGACGGAGCTGTCAAGGTTCGTCAGGATCATCGACAGGTACGCGGTGCCCAGCAGCACGTTGGTATCGATGTCGCTCATCTGCGAAACGCGGAACCCCGGCAGGCCGATCTTCTTGGCAATGTGCTTGGCGGTTTCCGGCATCACCTGCATCAGTCCCGATGCACCCACCGACGAACGCGCGTCCATGATGAAGCGCGATTCCTGGCGGATCAGGCCGTAGGCCCAGGCAATGTCCAGCCCCACGGCATCGGCGTTGCGCTGAACCACATTGAGATACGGCGTCGGGAAACGCAGCGCGAAGTCGTGCTCGGCCTTGGTCTTGTCCGCCGAATTGACGGTGCGATCGAGCAAGCCGAGCTTGCGGCCATATTCGGCTGCGGCCAGCAACTCGCGGTCGCTCATGTTGCGCAGCTCCCAGTTCCACTCGCGGTTGCCTTCGAAGCGCAGATTCAGGTCGTACAGCTTCTTGGCACGCCCAAAGCCCGGGTGGTTGCGCCCCATCACGTCGATCTCGGCGTCGGTCACGGTCGTGCGCGGCGGCACGGTGATGCGCTGGCCGAGTTCTTCCTGCGCCAGTTGGCCATAGAAGTTGAACTGCCCGGCGATCGACTGGAACTGCTGGCGGGCTTCGTCGTTGCGATTGTCGGCCTTGAGCGCGCGGCCATACCAATACGCCCAGGCAGGGTCCCGATCGCGCAGGCTGGGGCGCATTTTCTCAACGGCCTGCCGCACCATCTTCCAGTCCCCGGCGCGTAGGGCCGCGCGCACGCGCCACTCCTGCGACTCGTCAGAGAGGTAGGCATCGCCGCCAAGCGTCAACTGGCGGCGATAGGCGTCCAGCGCATCGGGCGTCTGCTTCTTGGCGGCGTACTGGCCGATGACGCCCCAGCCCGCGCCTTGCTCTTCGCGCGACAGGCTGCCGGTTTGCGCCAGCAGATACGCCGTCGCCTGCGACGGATCGTTGCGCGCCATGCGCGTCACGTTGGCCAGCGTGTCGTTGTCCACGCGATCGCCGTCCGGCAGCACCGCCGCAATGCGCGACGCCTGCGTGACAAGGTTCTGCTCCAGCGACAGCCGCGCCGCCCACGCCACATCCGCACGGGTGAACTGGTTGGACTGCGCCAGATAGCCGATCAGGTCGACACAGCCTTCGCCATAGCCCTTGGGATCCGACAGCGTGTTGCGCGCGTCGGCGGCTACGTTCTGGCCCTTCATCGCGCGCGAGAGCAGGGCATAGCACTCGACCTGCGTGTCGTCCTTCAGCACGAAGTTCGGGTACTCCGCGTCGAAGGTCGCCCAATCTCGCTTCTTGCCCAGCACGAGCAGCCAGTCGTTGCGCAAACGGTCGGCAATCGCCTCGCCCTTGTAGCGTTGCAGGAATGAGCGGATCTCGTCTTCCGGCGCGTCGGTGCGGGCATAGCCGCTGGCATCGTACAGCTGGGGCTTGATGCGGAAATACTGCACGTACGACTGGATCGGGTAATCGGCGAGGCTGTCCGCCAGCTCCCAGCTGCGCGACACATCGTTGCGGCGCGCCGCGTTGCGCAGCTCGACAAATGCATCGTCCGGATTGGCCGGAATGCCTTGCGGCGCCTGCCGCTTGGCGGCCATCGCCAGCGGCGTCGGGCCGACCACGCTCATGCCCACCACGCCCGCAAAAGCCAGCGCGACCGCGCGATATACTGCCTTGGCCTTCAATGTCATCTCCTGCCCCATCCAATCACTGTTAGGTCTGCCGAATTATCCCACGCTAGCCTTAGCGCCAATCCACCGGCGAGAGGCCACATCCGATGAGCACGCACGATCCGGCCAATCCCACCACGCCAATCGAATCGCGCCGCACGCTGCGCACCATGTTGCTCGATGCGCGCACTGCGCTGCCAGAGCGCATCGCTCACGATGCCGCACTGGCGCATCACCTGGCGGGGCTGCTCAACGCATTGCCCGTCAAACGCCTGGCCGCCTACTGGCCAACGCAGGGAGAGTTCGATGCGTTGACCGTGCTGCGCCACTGGTTGGCGGCCGACGCCACGCGCCATGCACTGCTGCCAGTAGTGACAGACAAATTCTCGCCCTTGCAGTTTCGGCGATGGACGCCCGATTGTGAAATGACGCCCGGCGCGTACAACATCCCCATCCCCCGCTCGGGTGAGATCGCAACGCCCGATGCCTTGCTGATCCCGTGCGTGGGCTTTGACGCGCAGCGCTATCGCATCGGCTACGGCGGCGGCTTCTACGACCGCACGCTCGCTGCGCTGCATGCCGCGGGGCACCGCCCGCGCACGATTGGCGTGGCATTCGAAGTGAACCGCGTGGAATCCATCGCGCCGCAACCGCACGACATTGCGCTCGACTGCATCGTCACCGAGCGCGGCGTGTTTTAACCCTGCACAGGAAGCCCATGTTCCACACGCTGAAAACCGTTGCCGACCTTGAAGCAGTGTATGGCGCGCCGAACCCGCGCTCGCTGCTCAAGGAGATCGACCATCTGAACGCCGACTACCGCGCGTTCGTGGAGGCTTCGCCGTTTATCGTGCTGTCGTCCGTGGGTGCCGGCGGCACCGATGCCTCGCCCAAGGGCGATGCGCCGGGCTTCGTCCGCATCCTGAATGAACGCCTGCTGGCGATTCCCGATCGGCCCGGCAACAACCGCATCGACAACCTGCGCAACATCGTCGAAGACGGCCGCGTGTCGGTGCTCTGCATCGTGCCGGGGCGTGGGTGAAACGCTGCGCGTGAACGGCACGGCGACCATCTCCGCGGATCCGGAATTGCTTGCGTCATTTGCGGTGCAGGGCAAGCTGCCGCGCAGCGTGATCCTTGTGCAGGTGCAGACCGTCTACTTTCACTGCTCGAAGGCGCTGGTGCGCTCAAAGCTGTGGGAACGCGGCGCGCAGGAAACCAAGCCGGCCGTGCCCACCGCAGGCAAGATCCTGCAGCACATCAGCGGCGGCGCGTTCGATGGCGACGCCTATGATCGCGAACTGCCCGAGCGCCTGAAGACCACGCTGTACTGAGCGTTCAGCGCTTGGCTGTCTTTTTTGCGGCGGCCTTCTTGGTCGCCGTTGTCTTTGTTGCCTTGGGCGCCTTGGCAGTCTTGGCTGCGGCGCGCTTCGGCTTGGCCGCCTTGGCATTGGCGTCGCGCAGTGCGGCCTCAATGGCCAGCCGCGCCCAGTCGCGCAATGGCTGTCCACCATCGAGCGCCTCTGCCGGCGTGCTTAGGTAGCCGGTCATGCTGATGGTGCGGCCGTTGCGCTCGTAACTGAACGGCGTGCATTTTTCAGCGAGAAAACGTTCGCGCGTGAGGTCGTCCACGCGCAGGTAAGACGTGCCGCGCAGCACCAGCGCAAACACGATGTCGTCGTAATACAGCGCCGCGCCGCTGAACATCCGGCGGGCGCGGATCTCGCCGATCTGTGCGGCGAGCGGCCGGAGTTCGTCAAGCAACCAGGCGATCAGCGGATCGGGTGCGGCGGCCATGACGATCTCCTTTGCCTTGCGCTATCAGCGTTACAAGCCCAGACGCTGCCAGATCGCTCGCGTAGAGCCGGCGGCATTGAGCGTGTAGAAATGCAGGCCCGGCGCGCCGCCCTGCAGCAGGCGGTCGCACATGGCCGTCACCACGTCCAGGCCGAACGCGCGGATCGATTCACGGTCGTCGCCAAAGCCTTCAAGGCGCTTGGCGATCCAGCGCGGCACTTCCGCACCGCACATCTCGGAAAAGCGCATCAGCTGCGACGAATTCGTGATCGGCATGATGCCGGGCACGATGGGCACGTCCACGCCGAGCTTGCGTGCGTCGTCGACAAACTGGAAATACGCGTCGGCGTTGAAGAAGTATTGCGTGATGGCGGAGTCCGCACCGGCCTTCACCTTGCGGGCGAAGTTCTCCAGATCGTGCCGGGCGGAGCGCGACTGCGGGTGGTATTCCGGATACGCCGCCACCTCGATGTGGAATGCCTCGCCGGTTTCCTGGCGGATGAACTCGACCAGCTCGTTGGCGAAGCGGAATTCACCGATCTCGCCCATGCCAGAGGGCATGTCGCCGCGCAGCGCGACGATGCGGCGGATGCCGTGTTCGCGATACGTATTGAGAATGCCGCGGATGCTCTCGCGCGACGACCCCACGCACGACAGGTGCGGCGCCGCCTCGATGCCTTCGCGCTGGATTTCCACCACGGCGTCGAGCGTGCCCTGCTGCGTGGTGCCGCCCGCGCCGAACGTCACGGAGATGAAGCGCGGCTTGAGCGGCGAGAGCTGGGCGCGCGTGTTGCGCAGCTTCTCGGCGCCTTCCGCCGTCTTGGGCGGGAAGAATTCGAAACTGAATTGACGATCTTGCATGACAGAAACCTTAAGCCTCGCGCAGCAACAGGCTCGAGAGCAGCCACGAGATCACGCTGTACAGGATGGAGCCCAGCAGCGCGGCGCCAAAGCTGGCCACCTGAAAGCCCGCCAGCAGGTTGCCGACAAACAGGAACAGCAGCGCGTTGATGATGAAGATGAACAGCCCGAGCGTGAGTAGCGTCACCGGCAGGGTGAGGATCACCAGGATCGGGCGGATCAGCGTGTTGACCAGACCCAGCACCAGCGCTGCGATCAGCGCGGAGCCGAAACCGTTGACGTGAATGCCTTTGAGCAGATAGGCGACAAGAAGCAACGCCAGCGCGTTGATGACCCAGACAGCGAGCAGTCTCATGGAGCAGTCCTCGGTGATAGTGCCGGCGGCGGGGAATGCCGCCGGCAGGTACGGCTTAGTAGCGGTAGTGGTCGGCCTTGTACGGGCCTTCCTTGCTCACGCCGATGTAGGCCGCTTGCTGGTCCGTCAGCTCGGTCAGTTGCGCGTTCAGCTTCTTCAGCTGCAGGCGCGCGACCTTCTCGTCCAGGTGCTTGGGCAGCGTGTAGACGCCCACCGGATACTTGTTCGAGCCCTTCACCGCTTCGGTCCACAGTTCGATCTGCGCGATGGTCTGGTTGGCGAACGAGCTGCTCATCACGTACGACGGGTGGCCCGTGGCGCAGCCCAGGTTCACCAGGCGGCCCTTGGCCAGGATGATGATCTTCTTGCCGTCGGGGAAGATCACGTGATCGACCTGCGGCTTGATCTCTTCCCACTGGTACTTCTCGACGGAGGCGATGTCGATCTCGTTGTCGAAGTGGCCGATGTTGCAGACGATGGCCTGGTCCTTCATCTTGGCCATGTGGTCGTGCGTGATGACGTGGTAGTTGCCCGTGCAGGTCACGAAGATGTCGCCGTGCTCGGCGGCGTAATCCATCGTGACCACGCGGTAGCCTTCCATGGCGGCCTGCAGCGCGCAGATCGGGTCGATCTCGGTCACCCACACCTGGGCCGACAGCGCGCGCAGTGCCTGTGCCGAGCCCTTGCCCACGTCGCCGTAGCCGGCCACGACCGCAACCTTGCCAGCGATCATCACGTCGGTGGCGCGCTTGATGCCGTCGACCAGCGATTCACGGCAGCCGTACAGGTTGTCGAACTTGCTTTTGGTGACCGAGTCGTTGACGTTGATGGCCGGGAAGCGCAGCTCGCCGCGCTGGGCCATCTGGTAGAGGCGGTGCACGCCCGTGGTGGTTTCTTCGGTCACGCCCTTGATGGCGTCGAGGTTGCGGCTGTAAAACGTTGCGTCCTTGGCCAGCTTTTCCTTGATGGCGGCAAACAGGAAGGTTTCTTCTTCGCTGCCCGGATTGGCAAGGACGGAGGCGTCCTTCTCGGCCTTGGCGCCCAGATGCAGCAGCAGCGTTGCGTCGCCGCCGTCGTCCAGGATCATATTGGGGGTGCCGCCGTCGGCCCATTCGAAGATGCGGTGGGTGAAGTCCCAGTATTCCTGGAGCGACTCGCCCTTGAACGCAAACACCGGCGTGCCCGTTGCGGCAATCGCGGCGGCAGCGTGGTCCTGCGTCGAGAAGATGTTGCACGAGGCCCAGCGCACGTCGGCGCCGAGTGCCTTCAGCGTCTCGATCAGCACGGCGGTCTGGATCGTCATGTGCAGCGAGCCGGCAATGCGCGCGCCCTTGAGCGGCTGGCTCGCGGCAAATTCCTCGCGAATCGCCATCAGACCGGGCATTTCGGTCTCGGCAATGGCGATTTCCTTGCGGCCCCAGTCGGCCAGCTTGATGTCGGCGACGAGGTAATCGTGTTTCAGTTCGGTGACAGCGTTCATTGGATCACTCCGGAAAAGAAGGGTGACCGCACGCGGGGAGATGACCACTGAGACGGGGCCCGTGCTGGGGCCCCGGATAGATGCGTTCTCGCCATCGTGTCAGCCACGATACTGCGAGCGCCGTTTGAACTTCCGAGCCTGGCGGTGGGACTGAGCCGACCGTTGCAACGCTCCTCGGAATGGGATGGATTGTAGCGGATTTGGGTGGGGAACTTCTACCGAGTCGATTGCGATTTTCAGGGGCAAAGTGCCTATGCGATCACTAAATTACTGACCGGCCCCACCGCCCGGCTCCTCACATGTTCCAGCGGGCTTATCGTTTACAGCAGTGTCCCAGCACTCACCTGACGACGGTGTACGCACCATTCCTCATCAAAAGCCGAACCCACAGCGAGGATGCGATTGCACGACGAACGCCATCAAGTAGCTACAACAAACAAGCCAACAGGAACTGCAGCGCCCATACCAATCACTGAAGTCCCTCGGCGAAGAAGCATGTATGGCTCAATTGAGAATGATGCCAAAATCGCTGCCAAATTTCCCAGTACGGCCATAGCTGAAACCCAAGGAACTGCAATCACAAACATGATCATGAGGGCGAGCGCGTACCCCCACCCGTCGGATCCGCATCCGAATGAATAATAGCCAGCGATTGCAACCCACACCGCAAACATCAGCGCCAGCGGAAGGAATATCGCCCATTTAATACGATGAAACATATCGGTATCGCAAAAACGTCTTAAAGATAATTCTCCGATTTCCGGTCGAGGCATGCGAAGTTTCGTCTGCGGCAACTGCCCACACGAACGCCTCAGCGTTTGGTCATGGCTTTGCCTGATGGACCAACCGCTCCCGGTCTCACCCGGATTGAATTCACGATCTTATCCCACAGGCGCACCGCGTCGTCGTTGTTCAGCGAGGTGCTAACGTATTCGCCCCCGTTGAGCTGGCCGCCGGTACTCATGCGCATTTGCATGCTTGGTTTCTCATAGGCAGGAAGATCACGCCGGGTTTCGACTACAAATATCTGTTGCTTGGCCTTCTGCTCGGTAAAGTCATGCAGCGATTCTTCTGCCTGCATTCCCGCCACTTGCCGGATACCTTTTCGCAGGGTATGAAAGCCCGCCCAAAACCCCGCTGGCGCACCCTCCATTCGCTCTTCGGCGCGCGCGTGCAACCCCTCATCTTGCTCAGTCAGTGCTTCTGTGTAGATATCGAAGCCCACGTCCTTGTGGAAGGAGCTGCCAAACTCGAATTTGCCGCGCTCGTCGTCGTGTTTGTCATTGAGCACAACGCCGTTGACACAAAAGCCCGGCCCCACTCTTTCTGCGTTGGTGTACGCACGCGTATTGGCGGCGAGATTCTTTAGGCGGGCCTCCACTATTTCGGCGGATTCGTTATATTCTCCGACGCGCGGCGTATATATGTTGGCCCCAAGCACAACGTACCGAACACCGTCTGCCAGCAGATGTATCTCGCTATAGAAAGACTGTGGTAACTGCGCATTGTCATAGCGCCGAATCAGTACAGCGCTCTTCCCCACCGGCGTAAAGGAGACCAGCATGGGCGCCTTTGTCGTCTCGTTCAGTTCCGCGCGCAACTCGCGCTTGCGCTCGCGTACGGCCTGCTCAAACTTCTCCCGCAATAGCGTCGGCTCGACTTCGGGCTGCCGTTGCTCGGGAACGACTACGTCAACGGTTCTAAAATTCTTGTCCCGCCCATAAAAGAGCCGAACATAGCCACCCGGCAAGCTGTCGGGAAACCGATGAAACTCTTCAGGCAGATCGATCAACATGCGACCCACGCAGTGGGTCTTGAATGGCTGGTTCAGGTTCATGGGCGGAAACGGGCTAGGGGTTGCGCGCTGGCAACCGGCAAGTAACAGGCTGGCAAAGAATGCGATGCAAACGGAACGGGCGGCCATCATGCGCTGGCCCTCTTCGGTTCGCGTGCTTGTGCAGTTAGTTTGACAATGGCGTACAACGTAGCCACACGGGCACTGTTGTCTTTATAGGCGGCGTCGTGCGCGAACCCCTTCAGTGCAAACCATTGTTTGACATTGGCCGCTCCAGCGGGCATCCGGCCCGAACTGGTGGGTACCGTGTCGTCTCCGCCGCCATCTTGCTTTGCGGCATGCAGTTCGTAATGGCTTCGCTTGCCTTGGCCGCCCACGTATTCCGGGGTACTCCCCTCTATACGCACCGTCTGCGGCGACATCTGCATCACGTTTTGCGGGCTTGGCTTGTGCGATCCATCATTTGGTTGCAGCCCTTTCTTCATGCGCCACTCGACATGCTCGAAGCTCCCTTGCTCGGGATCGGCGCCGTGGAATACTGTTGTTACCAAGGGTTCAGCGCTTACCTGTCTGTCCAACCGCACCCGGCCGCACTCGAATCGAATTCACGATCTTGTCCCACAGGTGCATGGCGTCATCGTTGCTCAGGGACGTGCTAACGTATTCGCCCCCGTTGAGCTGGCCGCCGGTACTCATGCGCATTTGCATGCTTGGTTTCTCATAGGCAGGAAGATCACGCCGGGTTTCGACTACAAATATCTGTTGCTTGGCCTTCTGCTCGGTAAAGTCATGCAGCGATTCTTCTGCCTGCATTCCTGCCACTTGCCGGATACCTTTTCGCAGGGTATGAAAGCCCGCCCAAAACCCCGCTGGCGCACCCTCCATTCGCTCTGCGGCGCGCACGTGCAACCCCTCATCTTGCTCAGTCAGTGCTTCTGTGTAGATATCGAAGCCCACGTCCTTGTGGAAGGAGCTGCCAAACTCGAATTTGCCGCGCTCGTCGTCGTGTTTGTCATTGAGCACAACGCCGTCGACACAAAAGCCCGGCCCCGCACTTTCTGCGTTGATATAGGCGCGCGTGTTGGCAGCGAGATTCTTTAGGCGAGATTCGACTACTTCGGCAGTTTCCCCATCTTCGCCATACATGCCCCCAATGGGATAAATCGCTGCCCCGAAAACAACATACCGAATACCATCAGCAAGCAGATGTAGCTCGCTCACGAAAACATCGCCCAACTGCGCACTTTCGTACCGTCGGATCAGCACGCCGTTCTCCCCAACCGGCCCGGAAGACACTAGCATCGGCGCCTTGGTCTTCTCGTTCAATTTCGCACGCAACTCGTCTTGGCGCTCACGCACGGCCTGCTCAAATTTTTCCCGCAAAAGCGTCGGCTCGACTTCGGGCTGCCGTTGCTCGGGAACGATCACGTCAACGGTTCTGAAGTTCTTGTCCCGCCCATAAAAGAGCCGAACATAGCCACCCGGCAAGCTGTCGGGAAACTGATGAAACTCTTCAGGCAGATCGATCAACATGCGACCCACGCAGTGGGTCTTGAATGGCTGGTTCAGGTTCATGGGCGGAAACGGGCTAGGGGTTGCGCGCTGGCAACCGGCAAGTAACAGGCTGGCAAAGAATGCGATGCAAACGGAACGGGCGGCCATCATGCGCTGGCCCTCTTCGGTTCGCGTGCTTGTGCAGTTAATTTGACAATGGCGTACAGTGTGGCCACACGGGCACTGTCGTCCTTATAGGCGGGTTCGTGCTTAAACCCCTTCAGGGCAAACCACTGTTGGACGTTCGCCGCGCCGGCCGGCATGCGGCCCGAACTGGCTGGGACTGTGCCGTCTCCGCTGCCATCCTGCTTTGCGGCATGCAGTTCGTAATGGCTTCGCTTACCTTGGCCGCCCACGTATTCCGGGGTACTCCCCTCAATACGCGCTGCCTGCGGCGACATCTGCATCACTGACTGCGGGTTGGGAGGCCGCGATCCATCGGTGGGCGACTGCCCGATCTTCATACGCCATTCGACATGCTCGAAGCTGGCCTGCTTGAGATCGGCGCCATGGAAGCCGTAGGTGTTTGCGTGGTAGCTGTTGATAATGCTGGCGTGAAACTCCTTGGCCTTACGTATATTCGTTACCGCATCAGTCCACTGCAAATTCGTTCCGCCCTCCGGTGCCAACCACTCCTCCTTGATCAAGCCCCACCACTTGTCCTTGATCCCGTAGATTCCTTCATAGGGATCGGCAATGGGGGGCAGCATGTCGGTACCGGACGGGTCTTTTACGCGCAGCCAGTGGTTGTTGTATTGCCCGGATGGCAGCAACTCGAGCGCGCCGGGGGATTGGGCGAACACAGCGGTCACGTCCTGGCCATTATTGCCGATCACGAGACCTGCTTTGTAATCCTCGTCCCACATGCCCACCTTGCAACGGCGGTACGCGACCGGCGCACCTGTGGTAGGCATAACGCCGTGCACAATGCCTGCAATCCTGCCGGCCATGCCTTGCAGTTGTGCACAGGCGCGCGCCACCAGTCCGCCCATGGAATGGGTGATCACGAGAACCTGCTCGCATTGCCCGAACCCTTGGTTGTGGGCCCGGATCACGCTTTCGATTCGTTTCTTGAGCGTCTGGGCAGATTCCTTGTTGTCTTGCAGCCAGTTGTAGCCGCATGCATACACGGGGTAGTGCCACCGCAGGGCCTGATTGATGTCGGACACGTGGCAAGGCTCAAACGGTTTGACTGCACCGAGCGCATGTCCGTTATTGTCAAAGGCTGCCTTGAGCGTCTCCTCCAGCTTCCGGTTGTAGGACTTAGTGCTGCTGTTAAGTGCCTCTTCCAACCACACCAGAAAGCTGTGGTAGCTCGCCTCACCCACCTCCCCCCAACCGCGTGCCATATATTCGGCCTGGCTGCGTATGCTGCCCGCAGGGCGCGAGGGAAGCGCACCCTCGTTGTCAACGACGGTCGTGCTGGGGTTCAGCGCGGCTTGCCGCTCGCCTGCCTTCTTGAAGATCATTTCTTTCGCCAGCCCTAAAGGCTTACCGCTCCCGGCTACATCATTTAACCGCCAGACAGCGGTCCCCTTGTCTCGCCCGCTCGGTTTGCTCTTTAGGTTGCTCCCCATAATGCCCGGCACAAAAATAATGGGCAGCACCGGTACCGGTTGAAGTCTCAGTTGAACCAGATCGGTCAGGTCAGTGGATGTCAGGTTCCAGCTATACCGCATCGACCCGTCGGGGCTGGGGTGGCCCGTTGCAACTCTGGGGCTTGTGGTCTTGTTTGGTTGGTCTGGCATGTCACTCATAAGCAGTTCTTTGGATTCTTTGGTTTGGCTCTCACAGAACACGTCCGAGAATGCGCAATTCCAGCGCTTCTGCAATCTCGCTGCGCTGTTGTAAGAGATGACCGTTATGGTCGGTCACGCCTGGAATCACGGTACCGTCTTGCCGGATGAGTTCGTAGCGATATTGGGCAAGTGGGGTACCCGCATCGTCCCGCAATTGGAAACTTTCATTGAAAGGGGTGTGGCTCCAGTCGTTCATGGCCGCAGAAATCCCCTGCGGCCCTGGCGCATCAAAGTCAGCGGTATGCGCATGCACGCGTGTCGGCCCAAAGATGTCCACGCAGCCGTCGGCAATGCGGATGCCGGCGTTGCCGCTCATGATCGTGATACCCGTCTTGGCGTTGAGCAGCACCGTGCCGTCAGTGGCCGTGATGACCACGTCGGTCTTGGCATTGACCTCGATGCTCTTGGCTTGTGCCTGCAGTACAAGTTGGCCCCGGTGGGCGATCGCCTTCCAGTCACCACTGTGGGCAAACAGGCTGATCCCAGTGCCGCCGTTGACAACGTACTGCTGACCAGCGGTGTATTGCTGGTTGAGCTTCGATATGGTGTCGATATGCTTGCCGGCGTAGCTGGTCAGCGTCTCGGGTGTAGCGAAGGCCATGCCGGCCGGGGCGTAGGCGCCGATGATGGGTTGGCCGCCCTGTCCTCCCGCGTCCTTGTGATTGTTGGCGCCCGCGTCCCAGTCTTCAATGGCTTGGGTGAGCTGGGATTGCGGATCGGTGTCGGTCTTGAGCGCTTCGTGCTGGCTGCTGTAGTTGCCCAGAGATTCGGCCGCCTCTAGCGCTGCGCGCATGCAACGGATAAATTCGTCGCGCGTAAGGTGGCCGCCAACGGCAGCGATTTGCCCCTCTGCGGTAAAGAACAGGCCCCTGCCTCCTCGCAGGCTGCCCTGGCCATCGGTGCGCAGATCGAAGCCCTCGCCCCGGGCATCCTTTCTGCCGGGGTTGCCGGGGACGCTAGTCAGATAGCCCAGGTTGAGTTGGGATGTCAGATGGTCAGACGACAACTGGGCCTGGATCTGGCCCTGCGTGTCGTCCATCAGCAGGTGGTTGCGCCGCTGCCCAAAGAGCTCTTTGCTGGCAACACCGGACAAGGCGTGCTGGGTGGGCAGACTCCAGGGCGGTGTGTTGAGCTGGTTGGGGACGCGCCCGACGATGATGGGCGTGTTCGGATCGCCGTTGAGGTAGTCAACGAGGACTTCCTGCCCAATGCGGGGAACGTGCATGGTGCCGAACTGGTCGCCCGACCAGCCGTTGGACACGCGCACCCAGGGTGACGAATTCTCGTCGTATTGGCCGTACCGATCCCATTCGAACTGGACTTTGACGCAGCCGTGGTCGTTGGTCCAGATCTCTTGGTTCTCCGGGCCTGTGACGACGGCGCGCTGGATGCCTTGGACGCGGCGCTTGTGCGCCGTGAGTGCGGGACGCAAGACTTCATCCGTCGGCTGTGCTTCGAAGCTGACGCGGCAGGTGTATTGCTGAGTGCCGCCGCTGTGGATGCCCACGTCTTCGAGCAACAGCTCGGTGCTCACAATCAGGACTTCGCGGTTGAGCGCGTCGTGGTCGTGGTTGGCAATATGATAGGTGTTGCCGGCCGTGACACCACGCAGATTGCCGACGCCACGCATGCGCCGGCCTTTGGCGCGGTGCGTTTCCATATGGATGCAGGCGTGCAGGCTGCCAATGTCTCGGCTGGCGTAGAGGCCGGGTTCGTATTCGTAGCGCTCGAACTCGGAGAACAGCGTGTCGCGCGGGAGGCTGTCGTCGGTGGTCAGATCGGCTTTGGGCTGGCGCGGGTCGTAGTCCTTGAACGTGACTTTGCCAGTGCACAGGCGGTTGATAGCTTCGAAGCGCGTGAGGTGCTCCTGGTCGACCTTAAAGCCTTGCGGGTAGATCGGCAAGGTGTGATATGCCGCACTGGGAAACTTGCGCCAGGCGCCCGATTCAGAAACGAGGACTAGGCGATGATGTCCGCCGTCGTGTTCGAAGAAGTAGCTGATGCCCCATTGTTCGGTGAGGCGTTGGATGAAGTGAGCGTCGGTTTCGCCGTGCTGCACTTCCCAGATCAGTTTGGGGTAGACGCTGGTGTCCAGACGCTTGTCGACGCTGAAGTTGTAGTCGGCGAGGACTTCATCGAGGATGTCGATGACGGTTCTGTTCTGGAAGGCTTTGTAGTCAGAGGTCCTCGTCGCCAACCAGAGCCAAGGACGCAGGGTGTAGCGGTAGCGCCGGTTGTCGTCCACGCCGCCGATGAGTTCGATGGCGGTGATGAGCCCGGTGATTTCTCGCGTTCCTGCACCGACGCCGCCAAGCAGGCCAGCGCCCATGCCGTCCAGTCCAATCGACAAAGTCATCTCGTGGCCGATGGCGGCATCCAGGTCGGATTCGAGCATGGATTGGTCGGCGGCGAGGGAGACGGGGCGCAGATCGATCGTGTAAGTGAACAGCTCGCTCAGGGCTTCGCGGCCAACTACGCGGACGAATTCAAGCTGTGGCACCCCGAGCAGGTCAGGAATCGCGCTGCTCGTCGCCCTGACTGTACGGTAGCTGCCGATCATGTTGGACATGCGTTCTGCTGCGCCCATCTCTGTGCTCCTCGTGCGTGAAACGCTAACTTCGTGATGACGTGCATGGTGTTGTGGTTAGCCGTTACGGTAACGCGCGTAGTCTTGGAAGCAAATCAGATTGACGAGCAACTGCGTTAAGAGTTGTCACGCACAGACTGCGCTCGACTGCTGCCTTCCCGGCATCCGCATCGCACAACCCATCATCGCTATAACCCGCATGTCATGGCTCTTGCGATGGCCGGGTTTAGCAGCCCACCAACTTCCAGACGGACAGTCGCCTTTCGCGCGGCGTTTTCATGTCCGGTGCTTGTGCACGCCTACCGGCATCCACCCGCCGGAATTTAGGCGCGGGTTTCTCGATGCCATCGGCGCGTTCGTGCTAACACCGCTGGAAGGCTGTCAGGTCAACCCTGAAACGTGGGAAGTGCTCACCGCCGTAGAACGGGCTGGCGAGAACCAGTAAGAATGAGAAAGACATATCCTCAGAGACGGGCTGGGGATATACGACGCGGCTGTCAATCCACCAGCGGGTCGGAAACCTTGCGATCCGGTTAGGAAGTGGCGCACCCGCATCACGGATGTGCAACACGCGGCCACCAAAGTGCCGGGCATCGTTCAGGGAGCCAACGATGCACAACCACAAACTTACGAAGTACGCCGCCGCCGTGGCAGCCGCCCTCGCCATGGCAGCGTGCGGCAGCGACGGCACGTCCAGCAACGCCGGCACTGCCGCGCCGGATGCCGGCACGCCCACCACGCCCGCCAAGAACGTCGTGTTCTTCCTGGGCGACGGCATGGGCCTGACCACCATGACCGCCGCGCGCATCTACAAGGTGGGCGAAGACGGCGAGCTGACCATGGACACGCTGCCGGAAACCGGCTTCGTGCGCACGTTCTCGAACAACGCGCAGGTGACCGACTCGGCGCCGTCGATGTCGGCCTACATGACCGGCGTGAAGATGAACAACGAGGTCATCTCGATGTCGCCGGACACGATGGCCTATGACGCTGGCGGCAAGGATTACCTCTCGGGCGCCGACAGCACTTGCCCCAGCGGCAACGGCAAGCCCGTCACGACGCTGCTCGAACTGATGAAGGCAGCGGGCTATGGCACGGGCGTGGTCACCACCACGCGCATCACGCACGCCACGCCGGCCGCCACGTATTCGCACATTTGCCATCGCGACGGCGAGAACACCATCGCCGCGCAACTCACGCCGGCCGGCAAGGGCTTCAACGCTGCGCTGGGCGATGGTGTGGACGTCGTCTTCGGCGGCGGCCGCAAGCACTTCCAGCCGACCACGGCAGGCGGCGCACGCACCGATGGCCGCGACCTGATCGCCGAACTCAAGGCGGGCGGCTACCGCTATGCCAGCAACAAGGCCGAATTCGACACGCTGCAAGCCACCGACGGCAAGGTCGTCGGCCTGTTCACCAGCAGCCACATGTCGTACGACCTGGATCGAGACCCGAGCAAGGAACCGAGCCTGGGCGAGATGACCAACAAGGCCATCGACGTGCTGGCCGCCAAGAAGAAGGGCTTCTTCCTGATGGTGGAAGGCGGCCGCATCGACCACGCGCTGCACGAGACCACCGCCCGCAAGGCGCTGCAGGACACGGTGGCGTTCGACTCCGCCATCCGTGGCGCGATCGACAAGCTCAACACGATCGACCCGGGCCTGAAGAACACGCTGATCGTCGTGACGGCTGACCACGACCACACGCTGGTGCTCAACGGCTACGCCAAGCGCACGGGCCCGACCAGCGACAGCAACCCCGGCGTGCTGGGCCTGCTGAAGAACTACGTGACGGGCGCCAACGCCACCGACACGGGCGGCAACCCGTTCACGATCATCGGCTTCGGCACCGGAGAGAACCGCCCGGCCACGCGCGGCGCACTGACCGATGCCGCCGTGTACGACAAGAGCTACCACCAGGAAGCCGTGATCCCGGTTGCACCGGGCGGCGAAACGCACGGCGGCACCGATGTCTTCATCGGCGCACGCGGCCTGGGCGCCGAGCGCTTTACCGGCACGATGGACAACACCGAGGTCTTCGGCCTCATCAAGCAGGCCGTGGGTCTGTAAGAGGGAGAGGGCACATCATGAACACGCAATCGAACCGTATCCTGCGCGCCACGCTGCTGGCGCTGGCAGCCGGTGCCTGCGCCCAAGCGCACGCCGCCGGTGAAGCCAAGAACGTGATCTTCTTCCTGGGCGACGGCATGGGCCCGACCACCGTCACCGCCACGCGCATCTACAAGGTGGGCGAGGCCGGACGCCTGACGATGGAATCGCTCAAGCGCACGGCACGCATCAAGACGTACTCCAACGATGCGCAGACCACCGACAGCGCGCCGTCGATGTCGGCGTACATGACCGGCGTGAAGATGAACAACGAAGTCATCTCCATGTCGGCCGACACCAAGGCCAGCGACGCCACCGGCAAGGGGTACGTGAGCGGTGCAGACAGCACGTGCCCCGCCAACAACGGCACGCCGGCCGTGACGCTGCTCGAACTCGCCAAGGCTGCCGGCAAATCGGTGGGCGCGGTGACAACCACGCGCGTCACGCACGCCACGCCGGCCGCCACGTACTCGCACATCTGCCACCGCGACGGTGAAAACCAGATCGCCGCGCAGGGCACGCCCGGCAACGCGCTGTACAACGCCGCGCTCAAGGACGGCCTGGACGTGCTGCTCGGCGGCGGCCGCCGTCACTACCTGCCGCAAGGCACGACGGGCAGCAAGCGCACCGACGCGACCGACCTGACCGCGCAGTTCCAGACCGCCGGCTACACCTACGTGACCACTGGCACGGCACTGACGGCCGTCAATCCGGCCACGACGAACAAGCTGCTCGGCCTGTTCAACCTCGACCACATGAACTACGAGCTGGACCGCAAAAAGAACAATGTGGATGAGCCCAGCCTAGCCGACATGACCGAGAAGGCCATCCGCGTGCTGCAGAAAAACGGCAAGGGCTACTTCCTGATGGTGGAAGGTGGCCGCATCGACCATGCGCTACACGGCACCAATGCCAAGCGCGCACTGGAAGACGCGGGCGCGTTTGACGAAGCCATCAAGCGCGCGCTCGGCACGGCGGATCTGTCAAACACGCTCATCGTCGTCACAGCCGATCACGACCACACGATGACGATCAACGGCTACCCCCGCAAGGGCAACCCGATCCTGGGCGTGTCGAACGACATCAAGACCGGCCAGCCGCAATTGGCCGCCGACGGCCTGCCGTACACCACGCTGGTGTTCGGCAACGGCGGCACAACGCGCAAGGCCACCCGCGACAACGTGGCCGCGGTCGATACGGCTGCAGACGATTACCTGCAGGAAGTGGGTGTGCAGCTCGGCACGCCTGGTTCGGAAACGCACGGCGGCGGGGATGTGATGCTGTTCTCCTCTGGTCCGGGCAGCGCACCGCTGAAGGGCACGCTGGACAACACGAAAGTGTTCGGCGTGGTCAAGACGGCCATGGGCCTCTGATTCCTGCGTTTCCATTGATGCGCATGCCGAGGCAATCGGCATGCGCTTTTTTCGTTTCAGCCTGACCGCATTCGTATGACCCGATCTGTCCGCATTCTGTTTTCGTTTGCCCTCGCTGCGCTCGCTGCCACGGCACAGGCCGCCGGGCCGGCTTCGTCCCACTCGCTGACCGCCCTGCGCGTCGAACACCGACTGTCGTCGCTCGGCACCGACGGCATCCAGCGCGACGTCCGCTTTGCAGAGCGCGTCTATCGCCAGGGCGACCGTGTCTGGATCGCGCGCGAACTGCCGCCCGCGTCGGCGCACGCCGAGCATGACCACGCCAACGCCCACGCCGGCCACAAGCACGCCGATACCGACACCGCACCGCGCTGGATCGAACGCGACGCCCAGGGCACGCTGACCGTGCGCGTGGTGAGCGAATCGCAACAAAAGAACTACGCGGTGGAACCTGCCGAATATTCCAATATTGGCTTCGACGGCTCGTGGGCGACGGCGTATCACTTGCTCGACCCGGCCGCGCTCAAAGGCATGCGCGCCGAAGGCCCGGTACGCAATGGCGTGCAGACCTACCGCTCGACGCAGGGCGAGCGCACCGTCACCGTCGATTGGGACGTGGCTGGCCAATACCCGCGTCGCGTGGAATCGCGCAACGCCACCGGCACCCAACGCAAGCTCACTCGCGTGACGGCATTGCCGGCGCCCGCCGCAGCCCCGTGGGAGCGTGCCCAGCGCTACACTGCCGCCGATTACACCGACCTGATGGACTGACCCTTCGGTCGGTGCGTGATAGCGCTATAGTGCGAACACCCCCAACGTTTGCACGCGCCATGACGATCACCGACCCGACCCTCGCTGCGTTTGCCGCTCCCGCCTCGCACGTGCCGCGCGTGCTCACCATCGCCGGTTCGGACAGCGGTGGCGGTGCGGGCATCCAGGCTGACCTGAAGACGTTTGCCGCGCTCGGCTGCTACGGCATGTCAGCCATCACGGCCATCACCGCGCAGAACACGCTGGGCGTGACGGCAGTGGAATCGCTCACCCCCGACATCGTGGCCGCGCAGATCGACGCCGTGGCAAGCGACATTGGCGTGGACGCCGCCAAGACCGGCATGCTGGGCACGCCGCAGGTGGTGGAAGCCATTCTCTCGGCGCTGGACCGCCACCCGATCGCCAACCTCGTCGTCGATCCGGTCATGGTCAGCACCAGCGGCGCGCAACTCGGCAGCGATGCCACGGCACAGGCGATGGCGAAATGGTTGTTCCCGCGCGCGCTGCTCGTCACGCCCAACCTGCCGGAAGCCAGCGCGCTACTTGGCCGACAAGTGCGCACGGCCGACGACATGCTGCCCGCCGCGCGCGACCTGCTGGCGCTCGGTCCCCGCGCCGTGCTGCTCAAGGGTGGGCATCTGAGCGCCGCTTCCAACGCGGGCGAAGACGGCGTGCTGCAAGACGTGCTTGTCACCGCCGATGGCACCGAACGCGTCTACGCCCATACCTACATCGACACGCCGCACACGCACGGCACGGGCTGCACGCTGTCCGCCGCCATTGCCGCACATCTGGCACGCGGCGATGCGCTGCAAGTCGCCATCGAAGCCTCGCTCGATTACCTGCTGCACGCAATCGGCGCGGGCCGGCACCTAGCCCTCGGGCGGGGGGCGGGTCCGTTGAACCACGGGTTCGCGCCGCGGCCGCTCGCAGCGCCGCGTTCGCTCGACGTGGATGTCGAGGAAGACTGATCAGGGGAGCCGCCATGAAACGCCTGCCGATCCCGCGGGTGCGCTGCCTGCCAGTGGCAGCGCTGTGCGCCCTGCTCGGTGCCTGCAATGGCTACATCAGCCTGGGCTCGCCCATCGGCAGCGCCTTCTCGATTGGCGGCACGTTGTCCGGGCTGCCCGGCGGGCAGTCGATCGTATTGCTCAACAACGGCCGCGATTCGCTCACGCTGGCCGCCAACGGCCCGTTCGTGTTTGGCGGGCTGGTGCCGTTCGACGGCAGCTATGTGGTGACGATCAGCACGCAGCCCCCATCGGCCAACTGCGTGGTGACCAACGGCAGCGGCAGGGTCAATGGTGACGTGAACAATGTGCAGGTGACGTGCCAGGCGCGTTGAACCTGTCTCGTACCGGTTTCATTGAACGTTGGCCTTATTGCCGTCGGTCCGCTCTCCAAACCACGCCCAATACGCCCGGTTCTCGCCTCGTGCACGCGGCCAGTACGTCACCGGCGGCTTGGGTTGCCAGCCCGGCGGCGGCCCGATCAGCACTGCCCAGCTATCGGTCGCATCGGCCACGCTGGTGACGACGGCGCTCTTGCCGCTCTGGTTTGCGTAAGCCGCCGCAAACGCGGCATTCACGGCAAAGCTGGCTGCCCGCGCGGGCCCCTCCATATGTTCAGCTACGCTGTGCACGTTGTCGATCTGGTCCAGGTCGGGCCACTGCTGATGAATCGCGGCGCGCAGCGGCCCCATCAACGAGGTGACATTGCCTGCATGCCTGGGCACGTCGTAGTAGACGCGTTCGACAGGATGCTGTTCTGCGGCCTGTGCCTGCACGGCTTGCATGAGACCGGTCCACGCGCCGCCGGGATTGGCGGCCTTGTTGCCGATGGCGCCTTGGTGTTGATGCGGGGTGTAGAACGAGGCCAGTGCTGTGTAGCCCCAGTCGGCGCTCGGGTGGCCGAGGATCAGCAGGGCGGTGTTTTCGTTGGTCTGCTCGCCCATGGGGTAGTTGGGCGCGTCTACGTTCCATACCCACGCCAGCTTGTCGGGGTGTTGTGCCAGGAACTTGAGGGCGTCTTGCAGGTTGTAGAAGCCGACGTTGGTGTCGCCTGCCGACACCGTGACGTTGGGTAACTTGCCTTCGGGGTTGAGCAGCATGCTTTTGGCTTGGGCATCGCTCGCGATCTCGTGAAACACCAGCCGCCGCACTGCCTGCAGTGACAGGGTGCGCTCGCCAATAATCATTTCTGGAAAGACGCGCGTACCGCGCACGGTCCTACCCCTGTCGTCTTTGTGCAGCGTGACCCAGTAGTCGCGCATACGTTCTTCGGCATGGGCGGCGTCGTAGGCGAGGATGCTGGGCGCGGGCATGCCCATGGCCTTTTGCTCTTCAAGAAGGTCTTTCTGGCCCGTACTGGGGTGAGTGTCGTCAAGGTAGGTTGGCGTGTTCAACCACTCGCGCGGCAAGCCAAAGAACACGTTCGGGTCGAAGTAGTTCGGGCGGCTGGTACCCCGCTTGAGGGAATAGAAGTAGTTCGGGTTTTCCAAATAGTCGTTGAAGGTGAGCAGCGGGGCGGTAATCAAATCACTCAATGCCGTCTCGAATCTGTCACGCTTCACATGCGGCAAATCCTCTAGGTTCTTGTAGCGAGCCACGCCACTGGTCACTTGGCCCACTGCATCGCCCAGCTTGAAGCGCTTCGCCTGCAGGTCGTCGTCATTGGGCTGTGCGAGCCCTTGTGCCCACAGCAGATTCCATTGGGTTGGGTAGTCCCGCCACATCAGCGGGTTAAGCCATTGCACCCCCAGCAAGACGGCGGCGGGGCTCTGGGCCGAATCGCCTTGTTGTGCTTGCGTTTGCATGCGCGGCCAGGCGATGGGTTGGCGGTAGTAGGTTTTGTTATTGGGCATCTGGACTCCGGATTGACAGGCAGAAAGCAACAAGCAGGCGGCTGCGAGCACGTGGGTGACGGCACGCCGATAAACGATGAGATGAAATGAATCGCGCATGTGGTTTCCTCAGGCGTAGCGTGGTCCGTCTGGCGGCATGTGGTACGCATCTAAGCGCCCCGGATTGCGCGCGTCGTCAATGGCGATAGCCCTGACAGCGCCCTTGGTAGCCGCTAGGTTTTTGTGTTGCTCCAACGGGCCGTTGTCGTAGAGCGCCGCCTTCGTGCCGTAGTACGTGAACTCGCTGTCGTTCTTGAGATCGCGCCCCGGTGGGTACTCGTCATCGTCCATCGGCTTGCACCACCGCCAATCTGCCATCCGCCGCAACTGGTTCATCAACAACTCATCGAAGTGGCACATGCCCACGTCCACGTCATAGGCGAGCACATGCTCCGCATGCATGGCGTTGGTGAGGATGGTGGAGTGGTTGGTGGCTTGCGCGTCTTCACCGTCCTTCATCAGGGCGGTGCGCTCTTGCTGTTCGAAAGCGCCAAACGTGGTGCCGCGCAAGGTGTGGTGTTGTGCGGCGTTCATCTTCTTGACGTCGTCTTCCGCAAAGGGCGCGCCCTTCCTGGCGGTGCCGTCGTCGTTGTAGAGTTCGCGCCGCGCGCGCTGGCGCACCCCCGCGTTCTGGTCGTAGCGCATGGCGGCTTCGCTGGCGGCATTGCCGTGGCCGGTCTTGCGTTGCTCGGCGTAGGGGTCGAACTGGCCTTCAGGGATGCTCCGCTTGCGGTTCAGCGCATCGCTGGCGGATTCCTTGTGCGCGTTGAAGGGGCCGATGGTGCGCACGCCATCCGGATGTGAGGTCTCGCCGGGTCGGGGCCTGCCGTGCGGCAGGTAAACGGCCTGGGGCACGATGCCGCCGCTGGGCACCTTGGGGGCATTGACCAGCACGGTCCAGTCATCCGCTGGGTCGGCATTGACGTGGGTGGCGCCCTTGAGGGCTTGGCCAGCCCACATGATGGCTTGGATCGGAACGCCGGCTGCGCTGGCGACAAGCTTGCCCCAAATGCTCTTGCGCGAATCACCCCAGATCCTGGCGAAGGAAACACTCGCGGTGTCAGGGGACGGCGTCCAGAAGGTGGGGTTGGTGTTCCGCGGTTTGAAGGTGCCGGTGGTGTCATCCCAACCGCTGCCCACATCGGCCGGTGTGGCGCCGATGGTGTCATGCCAATAACGGTAACGGTAGCCGGGTTCTGCGCCCACCTTGTACGGGGTGCCCGGCTTGGTTTGCGCCCACACGCGTTGGAACAGAATGCCCTGAGCCCCGGTGGCTTGCACATCCTTGTCGTTCAAGCCAAGCCAGCCCATGCCCTGCACCGGTGAGACAGAGATGACGCGGTCGTGCGGGCAGCAATAGAGGAAGACGCGCCCCCGGGTCTGGTGGTCAGCGCTGTCCTGTGCGGCAGTGCGCGGGGTGTCGCCATTCTGGGGGCACGCGTTAAATCCGAGCTGATCCACGGCGTGGTGGCTGTAGTGTTGGGCCCGGGCCTGGAAGTGGCGCACGATGTCGAAGAAGCCCTTGAGGCCGGCAACGCGCGCGTCGTAGGTGACGCGGCCTGCGCCATCAAATTGGCTGAAGTTATCCAGGCGACTACCGCGCAGGCTGTAAGGCGGGTTGGCGAGGACGTAGGTGTCGGCTACGCCCAATGATTGGAACTCGGGATGGTTAGCTCCGAAGTAGGCAGACGCCAAGCCCACCATGTTGCCCTGGCTATGGCAGACGACGGTGACGGGGCAATCGCGTTCGAAGATGTCGCGGTGCAGCTCGCGGATGCGAGCGACCAGCTTGGCTAACCGCCACGCGGCAAAGGCCTGGTAGTGGCGCGTGGGCGCGCTGTAGATTTGCCGGTCGCTGGTTTGCAGGTGCTGAAGTTCAAACAGACCGCCCAAGACTTCGCTGTCAGTGCCCTTGCCGAACAGATCTGGCAGAGCGGAGGCGCCATTGACGAACGGACCGCCGCCCCAGGCGTTTTTCTCGTCGAGCAGAATATTGCCGCCCACACTGGCAAGCTCGTTGCGGACGGTGCCATCTTCCTGGACGACGTCTTCGCTGCTGGCTTTGTAGCCCCAGCGGAAACGGATGACGGGGCTGGTGCCGCTGCCCGGTTCAATGAAGGTGTTGGCTTTGAGGTCGCGGCGTATATAGCCGTCTTCCGTCACCTCGGCTGTATAGCGCATGGGACGCAGCTTGCCGCTCTCCTTGGGGTAGGCCATTTGTCCGTCATTGCGTTGCAGGCGGGCATTGAGCCCCTTGCAAAGGCCTTCCTCTGCGGCATCGAACCATTCGCCGGTGGAGTTGACGCCATGCACGAAGATGATGACGCCGGGCAGTGGTGCGGGATAGACGACCTTGCGGCATAGGCCGCCGGGCAGGGTGATGTCCGTCACCTTGATGCCGTAGAACGAGCGACGGCGGGCGGTGACGGTAGTTTCGGGCAGAGCCTGTTCAAGGATAGTCATCGTGCAGGACCTCAGGGTGGAAGATGCGAATGCACACAGATCCACCAGTGTCGGAGCGTCGCGCACGAAATCGACGAGACTCAACACTCTTTGACGTCATCGCCTCCGAGGCCCGCACGAGAAAAAAAAGCGCGGCTCTCGTCCGCGCTTTTTTCTTTGCATCGCCGATGTCAGGCCGATGCCGCCGCCTGCTCCTTCGTCCACTTCTCCATGCGTTTTGCCATCTCGTCGGGCGCCACGTCTTCGACATGCGTGGACACGGTCCACACGTGGCCGAACGGGTCTTTGAGCGTGCCGGAACGGTCGCCGTAGAACTGGTCCACCACGGGGCGGACTTCCGTGCCGCCGGCCTTCAGCGCATTGGCAAACACGGTGTCGACGTTGGGTACGTAGATCATCATGCCGACCGAGGTGCTCTGCAGCGTGTCGGGGCTGGCGCAAGCCATGTTGGGGAATTCATCGGCCAGCATGATGGGCGAATTCCCGATGCGGATTTCTGCGTGCGCGATGGTGCCGTTGGGGCCGTTCATGCGCATGATCTCGGTGGCGCCGAAGGCCTGCTTGTAGAAGTCGATGGCGCGCGCGGCGCCTTTGATGCTCAGGTACGGGGTGACGCTGTGGTAACCCTCGGGAATGGGCTGGACCGCCATGTCTTGTCTCCTGCAGCGTGTGTTGGAAAGCCGCTGCGGCGGCAACCGCAGCGGCGCACGAACAGGATAGGTCAGCGAAAACGCGGGTGCGCGGCGCAAGCGCACAGACGTGCGGCGGACGATGCTTACGCGCGCACGTGCGCCGCGAACGTCGCTTGCAGTGCGTCCACCGCAGCCGGCACATCGGCCGCCTGGGTGATGGCGCGCACCACCGCCACGGAGCCCACGCCCGATTCCAGCACGCGCGGCATCGCTGCCAGGTCGATGCCGCCGATGGCGACCAGCGGCGGCGCCGGCACGCGCGTGCGCATGGCCGCCGCGTACGCGAACAGGCGGCCGAGGCCCTGCGGCACGGTCGGCATGGTCTTGGTGGGCGTGGCGAACACCGCGCCCAGTGCGAGGTAGCTCGGGTTCAACGGTGCGACGCGCAGCATTTCGGCAAAGCCGTGCGTGCTGATGCCAAGGCGCAAACCGGCCGAGCGGATCGCCACGAGGTCGGCATCGTCGATGTCTTCCTGGCCGAGGTGAATGCCGTAGATGCCGCTGCCGGGCACCTGCGCATGCACGTCGAGCGCGACTTGCCAGTGGTCATTGATGAACAGGCGCGTGGCGCTGCCGCGTGCGGCGGCTTCTGCGCGGCGCACTTGGTCCACCACGGCCTGCGCGTCGTCCGACTTGAAGCGCAACTGCACCGTCGGCACCTTGAGCGCGACGAGGCGCGCCACCCAGTCCGCATCCGGCACGACGGCGTAGATACCGAGCTGCGTCGGGCACGGCGCAAAGGCAAGGTCGGCTGCGGTCGGGCACGGCAACGCCGGTTCGAGCACGCGAGGCAAGGCATCGAATTGCGTGGGCCAAGCGAGGGCATCGGCATTGCCTTCGGCAATCCACGCGCGCGCCACGCACAGCGCATCGCGCGGTTCGAATGCCAGCGCGAGTGCCGCACCGAAGATGGCGACGAAGCGCGCATCGAATGCATCGCCTTGCGCCGCAGACGTGAAGCGGTACATACCGAGGCGGTCGTACACGGTGTCGATGCGCTGGTCGCCTTCCACTGCAGTTAACACAACAGCGGCGCCAGCAGAGCGAGCGCGTTCGGCTTGCGCCGTATCGGTCGTCAGCAGGACCGTGGCGGCGCTCGTGGCTTCGTCGGCGCGGTCGGTCACGCTCCAGGCGTGCGGCGCGCGACCGAAGGCTTCGGTATGGCGATCGACGATCTGCGCAGCAAGGGCTGCGGCTTCGGGCCACGCGGCGGAGAAACGCAGGGCAGACAGGCTCATGCGCTTCTCTCTTCCGCATGCCAGAACGGCAGGCCGACGACGGGCGTGCTGGCCTGCGCGACATCACGCTCAGGCATCGGGCCCGACAGCCGCGCAAGGCGGCCGGCCTGCGTGGCCATCGCAAACGCCTGCGCCATCGCCACCGGATCGCCGGCTTGGGCGACGGCGGTGTTGAGCAGCACGGCGTCGCAGCCCCATTCCATCACCTGCGTCGCGTGCGACGGCACACCCAGGCCCGCATCGACGATCAGCGGTACGTTGGGCAGGCGCTCGCGCAGCAGGCGCAGGCCGTACGGGTTGGTGGGTCCGCGGCCCGTGCCGATGGGTGCGGCCCACGGCATCAGCGCCTGGCAGCCGACGTCGAGCAGGCGGCGGCACAGCACGAGGTCTTCGGTGCAATACGGCAGCACCTTGAAGCCGTCCCGGATGAGGCGTTCGGCGGCGGCCGGCAGCGCGAGCGTGTCGGGCTGCAGCGTGTAGTCGTCGCCGATGACTTCGAGCTTGATCCAGTCCGTCTCGAATACTTCACGCGACATCTGCGCGAGCGTGTAAGCCTCGTCGGCGGAATAGCAGCCAGCGGTGTTCGGCAGCACCGGCACGCCGAGTTCGCGCAGCATCTTCCAGAAGCCGGCGCCGCCCTCGGGCGAGCCCGCGCTCTGGCGGCGCAGCGCCACCGTCAGCATGGCCGGGTTGGAAACACGCACGGCGTCTTCCAGCGATTGCGGCGACGGGTAACGTGCCGTGCCGAGCAGCAGGCGCGAGGCGAAGGTTTCGTCGTAGAGGCGCAGCGGGTCAGCCACGGCGGACAGGTTCGTAGTGGTCATCGAAGACTCCTAGCCGCCCACGACGGGCTGCACGAGTGCAATGCGGTCGCCTGTCTTGAGCGCGTGCTGCGCATGGCGCGCCTTGGGCACGAAATCGCCATTCACGGATGCGGCAAATGGCGGCGCGATCTGCAGCTGCGGCGTGGCAGCACCAATGGCGTCGGCCAGCGTGCTGCCCGCAGGCAGCGCGAGCGACAGGTCGTTGAGGGTGACGTTCAGCGTCATGGCAAAACAGGTTCGGGGGATGCGGCATCAGCGAACAGCCCGGGCCATTCGCTGTGATCCGCATCGATGGTGCGGCCGTCCAGCAGCGCGCGTGCAGCGGCCACGGCAGCTTGCGTCACGGCAGGGGCAATCATGTAGCCGTGCCGGTACAGGCCGTTGACCGATAGCGTGCGCGCGCCATCCCAGCGCAGCGCGGGGCGGTGGTCCGGCAGCGTCGGCCGGCACTGCGTGTTCAGCTCGAGCACGCGGGCCTCGCCAAACGCGGGGTGCACGGCGTAGGCCGCAGAAAGCAATTCCAACGTAGAGCGCACGCTTGCCGGCGACATGTCGTCGGATTCCAGCTCAGTCGCGCCAATCACGTAGACATTGCCCGGCTTGGGCGCGATGTACAGCGGGTAGCGCGGATGCAGCATTCGCACCGGCCGCGTGAGCGACACATCGGGCGCATGGATGCGCGCCACCTCGCCCCGCAGGCCGCGCAAGCGCGGCCACTGCGGCTTGGCACCGAGGCCACGGCAATCGAGCACGAGGCGCGCGCCCAGCCCCGCAGCGGCCAATGCGCCGGGGCTCGGGTCGGCAACTTCCGTGTTCCAGCGCAACTGCACGCCCAGTGCTTCCAGCTCGGTCGCCAGTGCATCCAGCACGCCGCGCGGGTCAAGCTGACCTTCGCCCGCCAGATACAGCCCCTGCGTGAAGCGTTGCGCGAGCAGCGGCTCCAACTGCGCAATGCCCGCTGCATCCACGGCGCGCAGATCGGCGGCCACACGCTCGGGCGGCGCGGCATTGCGCACGTGGCTGGCAAACAGCGATGCCTCTCCACGGTCTGCGGCATGCCACACCACGAGCGTGCCAGCCTCCTGGAAGAAGACCGGCGTGCGCAGCTTCGGCAGCCAATTGCGCCACAGCGCCAGGCTTGCCAACCCCAAGTCGACGACGAAACGATCCGCCACGGCCGCTTCGGCCAACGGCGCGAGCATGGCGGCAGCCACATATGCAGCGGCAGCGCTGCCGTCGCGCGGGCCGCGCTCCACCACCGCAATGCGCGCGGGCGGCACGCCCGTCTGCGCGAGTTGCCACGCGCAGAGGCGGCCAGCGAGGCCACCGCCGAGGATCGTTACGTCAAATGAAGTCGAGGTTGGCATTGCACCGCTTGGCTTAGCTGTAGATCTTGCTGCCGCTCTTGCGGAACTCGATCGACTTTTCTTCCATGCCCGCAGTTGGGTTAACTGCGGCGGCAGTGGCGTTGGAATCGAGCGTGGCCGCGTAGTCGCGCACTTCCTGCGTGATCTTCATCGAGCAGAACTTCGGACCGCACATCGAACAGAAGTGCGCGATCTTGGCGCCTTCGGCCGGCAGCGTTTCATCGTGGAAGGCGCGCGCCTTCTCCGGGTCGAGGCCGAGGTTGAACTGGTCTTCCCAGCGGAATTCGAAGCGCGCCTTCGACAGTGCGTTGTCACGCAGCTGCGCGCCCGGCCAGCCCTTGGCAAGGTCGGCCGCATGCGCGGCGATCTTGTAGGTGATGATGCCTTCGCGCACGTCTTCCTTGTCGGGCAGGCCCAGGTGCTCCTTGGGCGTGACGTAGCAGAGCATGGCGGTGCCGTACCAGCCGATGTTGGCCGCGCCGATGCCGCTGGTGATGTGGTCGTAGCCCGGGGCGATGTCGGTCACCAGGGGCCCAAGCGTGTAGAACGGGGCTTCGAAGCAGTGCTTCAGCTCTTCGTCCATGTTGGCCTGCACGCGCTGCAGCGGCACGTGGCCCGGGCCTTCGATCATGACCTGCACATCGTGCTCCCACGCCTTCTTGGTCAGTTCGCCCAGCGTGTGCAGCTCGCCGAATTGCGCGGCGTCGTTCGAGTCGGCAATGCAACCCGGGCGCAAGCCATCGCCCAGGCTGAACGACACGTCGTACGCCTTCATGATTTCGCAGATCTCGTCGAAGTGCGTGTACAGGAAGTTTTCCTTGTGATGCGCCAGGCACCACTTGGCCATGATCGAACCACCGCGCGAGACGATGCCCGTGATGCGGTCGGCCGTGAGCGGCACGTAGCGCAGCAGCACGCCCGCGTGGATGGTGAAGTAGTCCACGCCTTGTTCGGCTTGCTCGATGAGCGTGTCGCGGAACATCTCCCACGTCAGGTCTTCAGCCACGCCGCCCGTCTTGTCCAGCGCCTGGTAGATGGGCACCGTGCCGATGGGCACCGGCGAGTTGCGCAGGATCCATTCGCGCGTTTCGTGAATGTGCTTGCCGGTGGACAGGTCCATGATCGTGTCGGCGCCCCAGCGAATCGCCCACACCATCTTTTCCACTTCCTCAGCCAGCGACGAGGTGACCGCCGAGTTGCCGAGGTTGCCGTTGATCTTCACGCGGAAGTTGCGGCCGATGGCCATCGGCTCCAGCTCGGTGTGGTTGATGTTGGCGGGGATGATCGCGCGGCCGGCGGCCACTTCGGCACGCACGAATTCCGGCGTGATGTCTTCCGGGCGCTGCGGCAGGTTCGCACCGTACGAGAAGCCCGGATGCTGCTTGAGCAGCTGGCGGTACTCGGGCTTGTCTTGCAGTGCCTGCAGGTTCAGCGATTCGCGCAGCGCGACGTACTCCATTTCCGGCGTGATGATGCCGCGGCGCGCGTAGTGCATCTGGCTCACGTTGGCGCCGGCCTTGGCGCGGCGCGGCTTGGAGATGTGCGAGAAGCGCAGGTGCGCCGTGGCCGGGTCGTTGGCGCGCGTCTGGCCGTATTCGGACGACAGGCCCGGCAGGATTTCCGTGTCACCACGTTCGTCGATCCATTTGGCGCGCAGCGGGGCGAGGCCAGCCTTCAGGTCGATGTGTACGTCCGGGTCGGAGTACGGGCCCGAGGTGTCGTACACCGGCACCGGCGGGTTCAGCATCTCGCCCTTGTCGGTGCGCGTGGCGGTCTGCTTGATGGTGCGCATCGGCACGCGGATGTCCGGGCGGCTGCCGACGATGTAGGTCTTGCTGGAGGCCGGATAGGCGAACTTCTGGTCGAGCTCGGACTGCAGCGAGTCGAACGATGCGGCGGGGGCGTTTTTGGCTTGGGGCATGGTCTCGTCCTTGATTCTGTGGCCTGGTGGTGCAGGCAGTGGACGAAACCGGGAGAGGTGGCGTGACCCGAAGAACCGAGGGGGTAGCTGCCAGAGACTACGCGGTGTTCTGAAACTTCCCACGCCGGTACGAACCGGATCGGGTGCGAAGGGACTCTCTCAGCCGCACGGCCCATCCGTACGGCACCCCTGTTTCATCCAACGAGGCTGAATTTAAGCACAGGGCCGCCGGCGTTGCCAGCACGAAAAGCCGAGAGAGGGCGCTTGGCGCGTCATTTCAGTCCAAACCGCCGCGCAATGTGCGGCGGCACGCACCAGCAGGGCTCGCCTTGATCTTGCGCAACCCCGCCGCGTTTCACCTATGCGACGCTCAATCCCTTTTCTATTGCATTGCGGCACGGCCGCTGGGAGTTGTCATGCTGGAGCGTCGGTTCACACTGGCGGGGCGCAGCCTCGTACCGATCGTGCAGGGCGGCATGGGCGTGGGTATTTCGGCGCACCGGCTGGCCGGCGCCGTGGCGCGCGAAGGCGGCGTGGGCACCATCGCCAGCATCGACTTGCGGCATCACCACGCAGACCTCGTCGCCGCCACCGAGAAATCCCGCGACAAGGACGCCATCAACGCCGCCAACCTCGTCGCGCTGGACCGCGAGATCCGCGCCGCGCGTGAAGCCAGCCAAGGCAACGGCATGATCGCCGTGAACGTGATGAAGGCGGTGGAATCCCACCCGGCGCTGGTGCGGCAGGCGTGCGAGAGCGGCGCCGATGCGATCGTCATGGGCGCGGGGCTGCCGCTCGATCTGCCGGAAATGACCGCCGAGCACCCGAAGGTTGCGCTGATCCCGATCCTTTCCGACTCGCGCGGCGTGGGCGTCGTGCTCAAACGGTGGATGAAAAAGGCGCGACTGCCCGACGCGGTGGTGATCGAACACCCGTCGCACGCGGGCGGCCACCTGGGCGCAGCCCGCATCGAAGATCTACGCGACGAGCGCTTTTCGTTTGCCCGCGTGCTGGACGAATGCCGTGAGTTATTCGTCAAGCTGGGGCTGGCTGCGGAACAGATTCCAATCATCCTGGCGGGCGGCATCGATTCGCACGCCAAAGTGAAGCACTGGCTCGACAAGGGCGCCGCTGCCGTGCAGCTCGGTACGGCGTTTGCGGTGACGGAAGAGGGCGATGCGCACGTGCGCTTCAAGCGGGTGCTGACGGGTGCGGAGCAAGGCGATATCGGCGAGTTTGTCAGCGTGGCGGGGCTGCCCGCGCGGGCCGTGATGACGCCTTGGCTGTCGCGTTATCTGTCACGCGAAAGCGCGCTGCAGGCGAAAGCCAAGGTGCGGGATTGCCTGCAGGGGTTCGATTGCCTGCAGACGTGCGGACTGCGGGATGGCATCGGCAAGGTCGGGCAGTTCTGCATTGACCTGAAGCTGGCGCAGGCGCTGCGGGGGGATGTGGAACGTGGGCTGTTCTTCCGCGGGGCGGGGAAATTGCCGTTTGGGGAGGCGATTCGGCCGGTGCGGGAGTTGATGCATTACTTGTTGACGGGGGAGAAGCCGGTCGCTTCTTGATGTGGTTTTTTTTGCTTGTGGTGCATCCCTTGTTTCAGCCCCGGCAGGGTACGAAACACAGATAACCCACCAAGTCAAAAACCCAACGCCTCAATACATCTCGTATAGAAATCCCCCTCCACCCACCCCCACCGCCGGTGGTCTACCATGGCCCACACACCCAAAAGCGCCACGCCAGGAGACCCCAAATGCCCACAGAGGCCACCCACCGCGTCTTCAACCAGGTCCCGGACCTGACCGGCTTCAACCCCTTCACGTCCGACACCACGCTGCAAGGCGCGCTCGAACGCCTGGGCGGCGGCTGGAACGCCAGCGCGCTGCAAGCGTTCGGTGACCAGCTCGGCGCGCCCGAGACGCTGCAGTGGGCTGCGGAGGCCAACACCTATCACCCCGAACTCCACACCCACAGCCGCACGGGAGAGCGCATCGACGCCATCCGCTTCGACCCCGCCTGGCACGCGCTGCTCGGCCTGATGCGCAGCCAGGGGCTGCAGGCCCTGCCGTTTGCCGAGCCGCGCGCGGGTGCATGGGCGGCGCGCACCGCCGGTTACTTCATGCAGGCGCAGATCGAATCCGGCACGCTGTGCCCGGCGACGATGACGTTCGCCAGCATCCCCGTCCTGCAGAAAGAGACCGCGCTGTTTGCCGATTTGGGCCCGCGTCTCTACGCCCGGGAGCACGACGCACGCGATCTGCCGTGGCGCCAGAAGACCGCCATCCTCGTCGGCATGGGCATGACTGAAAAGCAGGGCGGCTCCGATGTGCGCAGCAACACCACGGTGGCAACGCCCTTGCGCGGCGAGGGCCGTGGCGCGACTTACGCCATCACCGGCCACAAGTGGTTCTTCTCTGCGCCGATGTGCGATGCGCACCTGGTGGTCGCGCGCATGGGTGCGGAAGACGGCCCGCTGTCGTGCTTCTTCGTGCCGCGCTTTCGTGACGATGGCAGCAAGAACCCGATCCAGATCCAGCGCCTGAAAGACAAGCTCGGCAACCGCTCCAACGCCAGCAGCGAAGTGGAGTTTCGCGGCGCCGAGGGCATCCTCATCGGCGAGGAGGGTCGAGGCATTCCGACCATCATCGAGATGGCGACGCACACGCGGCTCGATTGCGTGATCGGCAGCGCGGCCATCCTGCGCCACGCGCTGATGCAGGCGCTGCACCACGCGCGCCATCGCATGGCATTCGGCCGCCTGCTGGCCGACCAACCGCTGATGCGCAACGTGCTGGCCGATCTGGCGCTCGAATCGCAAGCCGCGACCTTGCTGATGATGGAGCTTGGCAGCGCGTTCGAGCGCGCAGACGTCGATCCGCTAGCCGCGGCGTGGAAACGCATCGTCACGCCCGCCGCCAAGTTCTGGGTCTGCAAGCGCGCCATCGAAGCGACCGGCGAGGCGATGGAAGTCTGGGGCGGCAACGGCTATGTCGAAGAAGGCCCGATGGCGCGCCTGTACCGCGAAGCCCCGGTCAATTCCATCTGGGAAGGCTCGGGCAACGTGATGTGCCTGGACGTGCTGCGTGCCATCGCCCGCACGCCGGACGACGCACTGCGCCTCGTGCACGACATTGGCGAGCGCGCGCAGGGTCACCGTGCCGTGCGTGCCGAACTGGCCGCGCTGCAGGCAATGCTGCATCAGCCCGGCGACATCCAGGAAACCTCCGCCCGCCGCATCGCGCAAGGGCTGGCGCTCACGGCACAGGCCGCGCTGATGCTGGCCCACGCCCACCCGGACGATGCCGAACGCTTTGTCGCCAGCCGCTTCCACCACCAGCATGGCCGCGTGTTCGGCACGCTCGACGGGCACGCGCAGGAGCTGGGCGCCGTGCTGCAGCGCGCGTGGCCTGTATGAATACGCTGTGAAGGGAAACGCCGGCAGGCCGGCGTGAAAGCGGGATGAAAGATCACATCGCCTAGGGTTGGGGAGCCGCGCGAGCGCGCCGGCACCAGAAAAATAACCAGACAGGAGACATCCCGTGCCGCACCCGACCCGCGCCTTGCTCGCGGCCGGCCTGGCGTTGTGCGCTTTCCAGGCGTTGGCCCTACCCACCACCAGCCCCGTACTTGACCGCATCCGCGATACCGGCGCCGTCCGGCTGGCGTATCGCGAAAACTCCGTGCCGTTCTCCTATGTCGATGGCGGTAAGCCGGTGGGGTATTCGATCGACCTCTGCTCACGGCTGGTTGAGGCGCTCAAGGTGGCGGTCAAGCGGGCCGACCTGAACATCCAGTACGTGCCGGTGACGCCCGCCACGCGCATTGCCGCCATCACCGAGGGCAAGGCGGATCTGGAATGCGGCTCAACCAACAACACGCGTGAGCGGCGCGAGAAGGTAGCGTTCACTATCCCGCATTACATTGCCAGCAGCCGCATGCTGGTGAAAACCAGCTCCGGCATTCATCGCTGGGAAGACCTCAACAACAAGACGGTGGTGTCCACGCGCGGCAGCACGAACGGTGGGCAGATCCGCGCGATGGCCGATGCGCGCGTGCTCAAGGTCAACGTGGTGGAAGCCCGCGACCACACCGAAGCGTTCGGCCTGGTGGTGGCCGGCAAGGCCGATGCGTTTGCGATGGACGACGTGCTGCTCTATGGCTTCCGGGCCACGTCGCCGAACCCGGCGGACTACGCGGTCGTCGGCAGCAACCTGGCTGTAGCGCCGTACGCGATCATGCTCAGCAAGGACGACCCCGAGTTCAAAAAGGTCATCGACTTAGCGATGTCACGCATGATCCTCGATGGCGAGGCGGAAAAGCTTTACAAGAAGTGGTTCCAGCAGCCCATTCCGCCCAATGGCGTAAAGCTGGAGATCCCGATGAGCTTTCTGCTGCGCGACTCGTTCAAGTTCCCGACCGACAAGGTGGCGGATTGACGCAACGCCCCGCCCACCATGCACCGGAAAGGTGCTTGAGGGTATACCCGTAATCAGCGCATAATGCGCGCCCATGGCGGCGCGTGACATTGCTTCACGTTTTGGCATTCCCGGGGGAGTGACGGCGCGCACGCCAGAGCTGCGCCGACAGGGCAACAGCGCAGCCAGTCGTGCCACTAGAGCCCTAACCCTCTCCCAGGACCTTTGACGATGTCGTTTCCCGCGCGCACGTGGCTGCTGGCCGCGCTTGCCGTTCCCGCTGCTGTTTCCGCCGCATTCTTCTCACCCGACGTTGCTGCTGCCTCCCCGACGCTCGATCGCATCCGCGACTCCGGCACGGTGCATGTGGGGTATCGGGAAGACTCCATTCCGTTTTCGTATCTCGATGGCACCAAGCCGGTCGGCTACGCCATCGACATCTGCTCGCGTCTGATCGACTCGCTGCGCACGTCGCTCAAGCGCCCCGACCTGAAGGTGCAGTACGTGCCCGTCACGGCTGCCAACCGTCTGGACATCATCGCCACGGGCAAGGCCGATCTTGAGTGCGGCTCGACCAACAACTCGCCGGAGCGCCGGCAGAAGGTGGCCTTCACGATTCCGCACTACATCACCAAGGGGCGCATGCTGGTGAAAGCGAACTCGCCGATCCAGCAATGGGAAGACCTGAACGGCAAGACGGTGGTAGCCGCGCGCGGATCGACCAATGCCGACCTCGCACGCAAGCTCAACGAGACGGGCATGACGATGCAGGTGGTGGACGCAAATGACCTGCGCAGCGCCTTCGCCATGCTGACCGACGGTCGCGCCCAGGCCTTCGCGGGTGACGACATCCTGCTCTCGGGCATGCGCGCCATGGCCAAGAACCCGGCCGATTACCGCCTGGCGGGCAAGACGCAGCTCGTGTCGTCGTACGCGATCATGCTGAGCAAGCAGGATCCGGAGTTCAAGAAGCTGATCGACCAGTCGATGACGCGGCTGATTGTCGACGGCGAGGTGCCGAAGCTCTACAAGAAGTGGTTTCAGCAGCCGATTCCGCCGAATGGGGTGAATCTGGATGTGCCGATGAGTTATTTGCTGCGGGATTCGTTTAATACGCCTACGGATAGTGCTGGGAACTGAGGCGGGCAGCTGTTTTCCCCTGGCGGGGGTGGGCGCTTGTGGTGCATCCCTTGTTTCATCCCCTGCCGGGGCTGACTCACTTTCTTTGTCTTGCCAAAGAAAGTAAGCAAAGAAAGGCGCGCCCAAGATGGCGACTTCCCCTTGAATTTCTGTGACCGTGCGGGGAAGGAGGCAAACTCGCTGCGCTCAGACAGGCCTCCTTCCTTTTTCCGCCCGCTCACAGAAATTCAAGGCGCCATCTAGGGCTCCAACGGCCACACCGTTGGTATGCGGAGGGCGGCGCGGCCGCTCGTCGCCCTCGCTGTTTTCAGTGCACCTCGGCCGGTGCTGCTTGCGCCGGGGTGCTGCCCACCACATTCAGGGTCGGGCGCCCGCCCTGGCGGATCAGGTCGGATGCGCGCTCGGCAATCATGATGATTGGGGCGTTGGTGTTGCCGCCGATGAGCGTTGGCATGACCGAGCCGTCGATCACGCGCAGGCCCGTGACGCCGCGCACGCGCAGTTCGGGGTCGACGACGGCCATGCCATCGTCTGCGCTGCCCATCTTGCAGGTGCCGACGGGGTGGTAGATCGTGTCGGCGTGCTGGCGGATAAGGGCGCGAACGGCTTCGTCGTCGGAGCCATCGCCGCGGATGTTTGCCGAATACAACTCACGGCCGCCCAGGTCGGCCAGCGGGCGCTGCGCGAAGATGCTCTTCACGGCGCGGAAGCCGGCGAGCATGCCGGCCATGTCGTCGGGGTCAGAAAGGAACTTTGGATCGATCAGCGGTGCGTCGCGCGTGTCGGCGGAGGCCAGGCGCACTTCGCCGCGGCTCTTCGGGCGCAGCACGCAGACGTGGCACGAATAGCCGTGGCCGTAGTTGAACGTGCGGTTGTGGTTGTCGGCCATGGCGACAACGAAGTGCAGTTGCAGATCGGGATCGGCCAGATCGGGCCGGCTCTTGATGAAGCCGCCGGCTTCAGCAAAGTTGGTTGCCAGCATGCCGCGACGCTCGCGCCGGTAGCGCAGGATCTCGCTCAGCATGCGGGCGCTGCCGCGCGCGGAATAGCCGATCAAATCCAGGTTGAAGACCTTCTTGTGCAGGATGATGTCGAGGTGGTCCTGCAGGTTCTGCCCGACGCCGGGCAGGTCGTGTACGACCGGAATGCCCAGCGAGCGCAGATGCTCCGCCGGGCCCACGCCCGAGGCCATCAGCAACTGCGGCGACCCAAACGCGCCCGATGAGACGATCACCTCGCGGCGCGCGCGCAACGTTTCTGTGCGGCCCGCACGCTCCACCACCACGCCTGCCGCGCGCTTGCCTTCAAAGACGATGCGCAGCGCCTGCGTGTCGGGCATCACGGTGAGCTGGCGGCGGTTGCGGCTGAACGTGGCATCAGCCTTGTCGCCGCCGTGCAGGTAGGCACGTGCGGCGTTCCAGCGCTCGCCGTTGTATTGCGTCACCTGGTACGGACCGACGCCTTCCTGGTCGGGGCCGTTGAAATCGTTGTTGAGGCGGTAGCCTGCCGCCACGCCGGCCTCGACAAAGCGCTGGGCGATCGGGTTGCCGGTGCGCAGGTCGCTCACGTGCAGCGGGCCGGTACCGCCGTGCAGCGCGTCGTCATCGCGGCCGGCAAACCGCTCGTTGCCTTCGGAGCGCTTGAAGTAGGGCAGCACATCGCTCCAACTCCAGCCGGTGCAGCCGAGCGCGGCCCAGTGGTTGTAGTCGCTGGGCGTGCCACGGATGTAGATCATCGCGTTGAGCGACGAGCTGCCGCCCAGCCCCCGCCCGCGCGGCTGATAGCCCTGGCGGCCGCCCAGCCCCGCTTGCGGCACGGTCTGGAATCCATAGTTGCGCTTGTTCTTGAACGGCAGCGACGCCGCGCAACCGGCCGGCACCCAGACTGAAAGATGATGGTCGTGCGGGCCGGCTTCGAGCAGCGCGACAGTCACGTCCGGGTCTTCGGTCAGCCGGCTGGCAAGCGCGCAACCGGCCGACCCCGCGCCGACAATGACGTAGTCGAAGGTGAGCGCGGAACTCTGCGATTCGGTGGCCATGGGTGTCTCCGGATGGTTTTCTAATGGGCGAGCGACGCCGCCGGCTTATTGCCGGTCACGAATTCACATCCTAGGCGCGCCGGCTTGTTTGAAACGACCGGGCTTACCCGCATTAGAGGCATCGCTCGATGTCATGCAGCAAGGCGGCAAGAGACACCTCTGCAAACGCCGCACGGGCGCCAACAGCGGAATATTGCGACGCAGCATTTCAACGCTGGCACACGGTTGCGCGCGCTCCCGCAAGCCGGGCATGCCGCACACCGGGCGACCGTATCAGGCCGCCGCACGGGCGTCTGGCGACCATACTGCTTTGCAATTGCGCCGATCCGCCAACCTTGCCCGGAGCCCCCATGCAACCTGCCGATCTGCCCTCCCCGCATCTGTTGCGCATGCAGCAAACCTTTGAGGCCATGCGCGCCGCACACCAGGGCGACATGCTGCCCGCCTGGGCCGTGCGTCGTGATCGCCTGATGCGTCTGAAGCGCCTCCTGATGGACAACCGCGACGCCATTGCCCAGGCCGTCAGCGCAGACTTCGGCAACCGCTCGCGGCAAGAGACCGACCTGCTGGAAATTTTCCCGAGCGTGGACGGCATCAAGCATGCGCTGTCGCACGGCAAGCGCTGGATGCGCGTGCAGCGGCGCGGCGTGAGCCTGTGGTTCCGGCCCGCCAGCACGCGGCTGATTCCTCAACCGCTGGGGGTGGCCGGCATCGTCGTGCCGTGGAATTACCCGATCTACCTGACCGTCGGGCCGCTGGTGTCTGCGCTGGCCGCGGGCAACCGGGCGATGGTCAAGCTCTCGGAATACACGCCGCGCTTTTCCGCCCTGTTTGCCGACTTGGTCGAGCGCAGTTTTGCGGCCGATGAAGTGCGCGTCATCAATGGCGATGCGGCGGTGGCCGAGGCCTTCTCGCGGCTGCCGTTCGATCACCTGCTGTTCACCGGCTCCACCAACGTCGGCCATCACGTCATGCGCGCGGCCGCCGACAACCTCACGCCCGTGACGCTGGAGCTGGGCGGCAAATCGCCCACGCTGATCGGGCCGGATGCGGACTTTGACCGCGCAGTGGAGCGCACGCTGGTCGGCAAACTGCTCAACGCGGGGCAGACCTGCGTGGCGCCCGACTACGTGCTGCTGCCCGCCGGCACCGAACAGCGCTTCATCGATTCCGCCCGCAAGCTGGTCGGCAAGATGTACCCCGACATGGCCCGCAACCCCGATTACACAACGCTCATCAGCCCGCGCCACTTCCAGCGCATGGCGAGCCTCGCCGACGAGGCCCGCGAGCTGGGCGCACAGGTGCTGCACCTTACCAACGTTGCGCCCAACGACGCCACGCGCCTGTTCCCGCCCGCGCTCATCACCGGCGGCACCGACGACATGCGCGTCATGCAGGAAGAGATCTTTGGCCCGCTGCTGCCACTGGTGCCGTATCGCACGCTGAACGAAGCGATCGACTACATCAACGCGCGCCCGCGCCCGCTGGCGCTGTACCTGTTCGAGCGCAGCAACAGCACCGTCGACCGCGTGATGAGCAGCACCATCGCCGGCGGCGTCTGCATCAACGAAACCCTGCTGCACGTGGCGCAGGACGACCTGCCCTTTGGCGGCGTAGGCCCCAGCGGCATGGGCGCGTATCACGGTATCCACGGGTTCGAGCGCTTCTCGAAGATGAAGCCGGTGTTCCGGCAATCGGCCATCAACGGGCTGGGCCTGTTCCGTGCGCCGTACGGCAAGACGTTCGAGACCATGATGAAGCTGCTGGTGCGCTGAAAAAGTCATTAGCAACGATGAGGTATTCGCCGCCAAGCATTAGCTCCTAGAATGCAGCGATGGCCAAGAACCTCGACATCACCCTCGTGCGCACCTTCATTGCCGTGGCGGAAAACGCCAGCATGACGGTGGCCGCCAACGCGCTGCACCTCACGCAGGGCGCCATCAGCCAGCAGATCAAGCGGCTCGAAGACGCCTTCGAATGCCGCCTGTTCGAACGCGACGGCCGTCGGCTGGAACTCACCCACGCGGGCGAACGGTTCCTCGGCCGCGCCAAACGCCTGCTCGCCCTCAACGACGAAATCTGGGCCGACATGGCCGCCCGCCCGCTGCAGGGCCCGGTGCGCCTGGGTGTGCCTTACGACCTGGTCGGCACCGTTTTCCCGCCGATCTTCAAGGCATTTACCGAAGCGTGGCCGTCGGTGGAATTGACCATCGTCTGCGGCACCTCGCCCGAGCTGGCGGAAGGGATGGCGCGCGGCGAGCTGGACTTGGCCGTGGTCGAAGCGCCGGTGGATGAGGCCACGGGTGAATGCCTGTGCGTGGAACGTCTGGTGTGGGTGGGCCCGCGCGGCGGCAACGTGCATGCAAAGCGGCCGCTGCCCCTGTCGATGGTGGATGAAAACTGCGCCTTCCGCGCCCGCGTGCTCAAGGCGCTGGGCGAGCACGGCATCGAATGGCGCACGGTGTTCGAGAGCGGCAACATCGAAGCGACCACCGCCACGGTCCGCACCGGGCTCGCTGTTACGGCATGGCTGACACCGACGGTGCCGGCGGACTTGGACATTCTCGGGCCCGAAGCCGGCCTGCCCGAGCTGCCGATGTTTGCGATCAGCCTGCTGGTGCCCGCGCAAGGCGCGAGCCAGGCAACACAAGCGCTGGCGCAATGTATTCGAGACGGATTTTCTACGCGGCAGAGCGCGCTGGAGCGCAAGCGCGCGGCTTGATCTGCGATCGGCTGCCTATCTGGCATCCCCGGCCCGCCCCGGGGATACGTCCATCTGTTGTTATGCGGCGGTGATCTGCCGGCGCTCGATGGCGGCCAACACCTCCCATGTGTGCGGATCCACGTCGCTCCCCCCGAGCGACATCGACAGATAGGCGTCGATGGCATCGATAAAGCCTTTCACGAATGCCGGCGGATACGCGTGTTCCGAAAAGTACGTGAGCTGCTCGCGCAGCCTGCCGGGCCGGCAATGCCCAGGGTCGCGCATGACGCTGTGTGTGCGGCACAGAAACGCGCGCGCTGACACCGCGCCATCTAGGTAGAGGCGGTTTTTGGTCAGCGACATGCGGCACCTCCCGGTTGGGTGGGAAGCCTGCAGCGCCAAGGTGGGGGGGAAGGGTAAGACGCGGGGCGATGCCCGCTGAGTGCGGTAGCCATGTGGCCTCCGGGGATAGGTTGATGGAGGCTCGCCGCTCGCTGCTAAACGAGGGTGGCGGGCCTGACGACGGCGTTAGCAGACCGGCCCTATCCCAGCTACCGGCAGACCCGAAGGTCTCACCGCCCGGCCCGCCATGAAACACATAGGCGTGCACAAGCACCGGACACAAAAATGCCGCGCGAAAGGCGGCTGTCCGTCTGGGAAAAAGGGATGGGCTGCTAAACCCAGTCACCGTTGGTGCGGTGACGGTGGGGATTATATGTGCCCGTATGGCGGCAAGGACCCGCGTCGAACGCACGGCACCAAAAAACAAAAACCCCGCCAACCGGCGGGGTCCCCAAATCCTTTTGAGCCTGCAAGCCAATCAAGCCTGTGGCGCTGCCCCATCTTCCGGAGCCGCCTCGGCGCCTTCGGCCTTGGCTTCGTCCTTCTTTTCGATCATCTCTTCCAGTGCGCCCGCGCCCTTGAAACCGGCGACGGCCGCGACGGCCTTGGTCAGCAGGCCGGCATCCGGATCGACTTTCTCGGCGGCTTCAACGGCGGCGACGGCGCCGGCGATCTTGCCCACTTCATCCAACAGTCCCATGGTCACCTCCGCGTGATTGAACGGGAGAGCCATCTTCCCACCGGCTGATGGCGGAAGTGCAAGCAAAGTTAAAAATTTCTGGCGGACGTTCGTTTGCGTACCGCGGGCATCACTCTGCTTCTGCGCCGGCAGGGGTGGCGGTGAGCGCAGCTAGGCGCTGGCGGGCGCTGTCGGTAATTGGACTCGACTGGCGCGTCGCCACGTCGATCTGCACGATCACCGATTGCGACGTGGCGGCGCACTGGCCGTTCTGGAAGATGGCCTGCTCGAGCTTGACCGAGCTGCGGCCGACGCTCGCCACGCGCGTGCCGATCTGGACGGAGCCGGGCCAGAGCAGTTCGTTGCGGAAGTCGAGCACAAGCTGCGCGATGACGAACTCGCAGCCGGGTGCGGCCAGCGGACTCTCGGGCGAGAAGAGCATCTCCACGCGGCCCGTCTCCAGGTAGGTGGCGAAGACGGCGTTGTTGATGTGGCCCTGGCGGTCGGTGTCGCCGTAGCGGAGCTTGTCGGTCGAGTGCAGGGGGTAATCGGAAAGGGAGGGCGTGGTCGTCATGTGGAGCGCGGCGTCTGGGTCAATCTGCACATTCTGCCTGCCTTCCGGTGCAAGCGCTGACGGCGCGAGCGCGCCATGGCGGTTCCATTGGCTCGTATCAACGGGACGTTTTCAGCCGTGCTTGCCTCATGACGCGGAGCGCGGAGCTCAACCCCGCTGGGCAGCCCTTCCGCAGCGGCCAGCCGTTGCTGCCGGCGATGGAAACGAGCGCGCATTGTCACCGCAGGCCGATGCGGCATGGTTTAGGATGAAGGCACCTTTTTCGTCACATCCTGGGAGACCCCATGTCGCATCGCCGCCGTCTTGCGCTCGCCTTCGCGGGCGCCGCACTGTTTGCTGCCGCCACGCCTTCGTTTGCCTATTTCCGTAACGTGCTTGCCAGTACCATCATCGGCTCGATGAGCCCGACGGAGTTGAAGTCGTTCACCAAGGCCATCGGCGATGTGCTGAAGAGCACCGCCGACAACGCGCCCACGCAATGGAGTTCGCCCGCCACGGGCAGGCAACCTGCGGTCGACGCGACCATCACACCGCTGGAATCCAAGACCGAAGCCGGCCAGCCGTGCCGCCGTCTGCAGAGCGAGCTGACGCGCGGCAGCAGCAAGGAGCAGTGGACAGCCTGGCTATGCAAGCAGCCGAGCGGAGAATGGAAGTTGCGGCGGCTGGCGCAGTAAGGCATCGGCCACCGGGCGGCTATGGGTCACCTAAGTCTGCCTCGGCAGACTGGTGCGCAATCTCCATCCATCGCTCCAGAGAATCCGCCGGTATGCAGGCGCGGCGTGGTGCGCTGCAATCGGCCTGACCGTTCCCCAACACTGAATGCGAGTCCTCCTCGTTGAAGACGACCCGATGATCGGCGCGGCCGTGGAAGCGGCGCTGCAGGACGCCGCCTATGCGGTTGACTGGGTGCGCAACGGCCAGACTGCATTGGATGTGGCCGCACATCAACACTACGACCTGCTGCTGCTCGATCTCGGCCTGCCGGGAAAGGACGGCCACGCGGTGCTCGGCAGCTTGCGCGCCCGCGACAATCCGGTCCCCGTGTTGATCCTGACCGCGCGGGATGCGGTGGATGAGCGTGTACGCGGGCTCGACGGCGGTGCGGATGACTACATCCTCAAGCCATTCGAAATGGTCGAACTGCTCGCTCGCATGCGCGCCGTCCTGCGCCGCAAGGGCGGGGCAGCGAGCCCCGTGCTGACCAACGGCGTGCTGACGCTCGATCCGGCCGCACATGAAGCGCGCATGGGCGATGGCGAACCGGTACGCCTGTCCGCGCGCGAGTTTGCGTTGCTGCAGGCGCTCATGCTCCGGCCGGGCGCCATCCTTTCGCGCACGGAATTGGAAGAGCGCATCTACGGCTGGGGCCACGAGGTGGCGAGCAACGCGGTCGAATTCCTCATCCACGCCCTGCGCAAGAAGCTCGGCGCGCAGGCCATCAAGAACGTCAGGGGTGTGGGATGGATGGTGCCCAAGGGGCAATGACAGCGGATGCGCCTTCAGGTGCGTCCGTGCAGCGGCGGCTGTCGGTGTGGCTGTCGGTGATCATCGTCGCCGTGGCCGTGCTGGCCGGAGGCTTTGCGTTTGCTTCGGCTTTTCGCGAAGCGTATGCGTTGCAGGACGACGTGTTGCGCCAGGTCGGAGCGATGTTCGACCCGGAACATCTTCCCGCGCCGGGCAACCCGGCCAATGAGCCCAAGGTCTCGGACACGGAGGCGCGCGTGATCGTCCAGGTGCTGCCGCCGGCTGGCGGTGCGCCCACCGCCGACACCCCCGTGCTCACCGACGGCATGCAGACTGCACGCCTCGGCGCGAGACAGTACCGCGTGTGGGTCCGCACGCTGGTCAACGGACAGCGAATCGCCGTGGCGCAGGAGACCGCCGTGCGCGACGAAACCGCCCGCGACAGCGCGTTGCGCACTTTGATGCCGTTCCTGATCCTCGTGCCCATCCTGCTGCTGGCCGTGGCCCACGTGTTGCGCAAGATGTTTGCGCCCATCAAGCGGCTGGCGCATGAGGTGGACCAACGGGACGAGCGGCAACTGCACGCCATCGCCCCTGAAGTCGTGCCCGACGAAGTGCGCCCGTTCGTGGTCGCCATCAACCGCCTGCTCGCGCGCGTGCAGCAGTCCATGGACGCCCAGCACCGCTTTGTTGCCGATGCCGCGCACGAACTGCGCACCCCCCTGTCCGCACTGTCGCTGCAGGCCGAGCGGCTCGGGCAGGCTGCGATGTCACCCGACGCGCAGGCGCGTCTTGGCACGCTGCGCCAGGGCATCGAGCGTAGCCGTGGGCTGCTCGAACAGCTCCTCACCCTGGCGCGCGCGCAAGAGGCCACCGGCGTGCCAACGGGCACCGTCTCCGTCCAAAGCGTGTTCCGCAGCGTGCTGGAAGACCTCATGCCGCTTGCGGACGCCAAACAGCTCGACATGGGCGTCACCACCGAAGCCGATGCACGCGTCCATGCCAGCGAACTCGATCTCTTTGTCGTAGTGCGCAACCTGGTGGACAACGCGATTCGCTACACGCCGGAAGGCGGGCGCATCGACCTGTCGGTCGCCAATGACGCGCACGTTGTGTCGATTGCCGTGCAGGACACCGGGCCCGGCATCCCCCTAGAAGAGCGCGCGCGCGTGTTCGACCCGTTCTATCGGGTGCTCGGCAATGAGGCGACCGGCTCGGGGCTCGGGTTGTCGATCGTGAGTACGGTGGTGCGGCGACTCGGCGGGGAGGTGGAACTCGGCGAGGCGGATGATCGTGCCAGCGGGCTGCGGGTGACGGTGCGGTTGCCGTCCGCCTAGCGGCAACCGCACACCAATCTACCGCCGCACCCGGAATACCACCGCCAACCCCAGCAGAATCATCGCCATCCCCGCCACTGCAACGGGCGCAAGGCGATGCCCCAGCACAAGATCATCCAGCAGCGCCGTGACAACCGGCACGAGGTAGAACAAGCTCGTCACGTTGACGAGGTTGCCGTGCTGCATGAGCCGGTAGAACAGCAACTGCGCACCCACCGACATCACCACGCCCATCCACAACAAGGCAGCGATGCCGGGCAGGCTGGGCATGAATACCAGCGATTGCGCGGGATGCGCGATGGCGAACCCAACGCACAGCACGAGGCTCACCGCGTTCTGCAGCGGCAGCGTATCGATCGGCGACTGGTTCAGCAGCTTCTGGCCGATGGCGCCCAGCGTCATGCTGAGGAGCGCGGCGAACGCATAGCCGAGACCGGCCATTGGCACTTGGCGCGCGTCGGCCCCGCCCACCACCAGCGAGAGGCCGCCCAACGCCAGCAAGAGGCCGGCCATCCGCCGTGCAGACCACGTGCGCTCGGTCGCCAGCAGCGTGAGCAGCGGCTGCACGCCGAGCACCGTGGCCAGGAGCCCGGGCGTGAGGCCGCGGTCCAGCGCAAGCAGATAGCAGATCGAATAGCCGCCGGTCAGCAATGCACCGGTGGCGGCGACCTTCAGCCGTGAGCCGGGCGCCGGCCACCACCGCCCCCGCCCGAGGCCAAGCCCCGCCAGCACCAAAGACGCGAGCGCAAAGCGCCCAACCAGAAACGCGAACGCGGGGACATGCTGCACCCCGATCTCCGCAAAGATTGCACCGCTGCTCCACAGCAGCACGAATAGAACCGTCGCGCCGGACCCTGCCAGCGCGGCTTGCATGGAAGGCATTCCACTCACCTGTCGAAAAGAGATGTCGGGTTCCGGCGCGCAGGCAAGCGCCTGCCTCGGGCGTGTGCCCGAGCCTGGTTCAGGTCAACCGGAAACGAAGCGGCTGAAAGTCAGCCGAATGCGGGCAGATGTGGCGGCGGCGGCGCGCCGACGTCGTAGCCCGAAGAGACGACAGGAGGAGGGAAGGGCCCGGGCTGCACGCAGGGGTCATCCACGCGGGCGCGATGGCCGGCAACGAGGAGGGTGGCGTGAAGTCGGGGCATGAAGACGAAGATTCGGAAAGCTTCAGAAAATCGGAATTGGCCGATGGCGTTTGCGCAGCCTATCGGGATCGCGCGCATGGTGCAAGGGCGGCACGCTACTTGAGATACGATTTGATCACTTGCATCACCGCGTCGAGGTCTTGCTGGCGCTGCGCCTCGGCGGGCTCCTTGACAACGTGATCTGTCAGGTGGCCCTCGATGACCGCGGCCATCAGCCCGTTCACCGCGCCGCGAATGGCGGCAATCTGCTGGAGGACGGCCGTGCAATCGCCCTCTTCGGCGAGTTGTTTTTCAAGCGCGGCGGCCTGCCCCTGAATACGCCGGACGCGCGCCTGCAGCTTGGCTTTGTCGCGGATGGTATGGGCCATGGGTCGGATATCGAGGTGATGTGAATGATGTGCGAGGGTAGCATCCCAGTGGCGTCTACGTCGGGTGGCTGGGCCTGCACAGCTTGATGCAGCGGCCGCAACAGCCGCAACATCCACGCGTTTTTCGCGAGGGCCGCATCCACTGCCGCACGGGCTGCGTATCTGCAGGTACAGGCTGGTGCGGCATTTTTTCGTCGATGCAGTGTCAGGTTTGCAGGTGCACCGCGACCAACCTGTGGGACGCAAGCGGCCACGCGCCGCCGGCGATCCGATGGGATGCCGCCTCCGGCGGCACGTTCACCGTACGAGGAGTTCACCATGCACACCCGCCGCATTACCCTGGCCTTGCTTGCCACCCTTTCCGCTTCTGCCGCACTGTTCCTCGCACAACCGGCTGCTGCCGCGCAGGCCAAGTACGATCCGTATACGCAAGGCGCCGTCGACAAGACGGACCCGTTCACGCAAGGTGCCGACCGCCAAGCCGATACCTACGGTTATCTGTCGTGGAAGTACGATCGCTTCGATCCGTATGCGCAGGGCGCGGATCGGCAAACCAGCGCACATGATGTGCTCGCATGGCGCGGCGATACGCGCTACCCCGGCACGTCGGACGGCGCCAGCGCGTGAAGACCGCGTACGGCATGAGAGGCGGGCGCAGTGAGACACGGCCCCCTCTGTGCCGGCATCACGTCGGCGCTGTTGCCCCTTCGACGATTCGGTCATACAGCGCGCGCGCCGCAGGCGACAACTGCGCCGCCTTGCGCGTGACGAGCACCAGCGTGCGCGACACTTCCGGTTCGACGAGCTCGACCGTGCGGATCATCGGATACGCATTCTTCTGAATGGCGAGCCGTGGCACCACCGCCGCGCCCAACCCTTCCGCCACCAGCCCGAGCGCCGTTGAGCTGCGCTGTACTTCGTAGAACGAATGCAGCGTCACGCCGCTCGCCTTGAGTGCGCCGTCGAGCAGGCTGCGGTTGCCGCTGACCTCGCCGGCAAAGATGAGCGGGTGGGGCTGCAAGGCTTGCCATCGGATGCGGCGGCGCTTGGCCAACGGATGATCGTCGCGGCAGACCAGGACGTACGGATCGTTCGTCAGCGGCACGCTCACCAACTCCGGATGCTGATCGCCTGCAATGCTGATGCCGAACTCGGCCTCACGCCGCAGCACGGCTTGCAACACAGACGCCGAGGCGTGGTCGAGAATCTTCACGCGATCGTGCGGGCGGTGCTCGGAGAACGCGCGCAAGATGCGCGGGAGGTATTGCACGCCCACCGTCGGCACGCAGGCGATCGTGATGTCGCCGCGCTGGCTCAGGCCGGTCTCGCGAATCTCCGTGAGCGCGTCGGACAGCTCATTGAGCAGCCGCCGCGCCTGCGGCAGAAAGCGCTGACCGATTTCCGTCAGCTCCGTCCGGCGCGTCGTGCGCTCCACCAGTGCGACACCCAGAAACGCCTCCAGCTTGCGCAGGCGCTGCGTGATGGCGGTCTGCGTCACGTGCAGCGTTTCAGCGGCTTGCGTAAAGCTGCCGCACTCCGCAATTGCCACGAATGCCTGCACGCCGAGCGTATCGATTTTCATTAGATAAGTGAATGAATTCCAGCAATGAATTCATTTTACTGATCTCCGGTCATGCCACAGAATGCCCGTGTTCGATCGCAACCCCGGCAAGGAGAGCCCGCATGACCACGCAGCACGATTGGAGCGCAGATCAGTATGTGCGGTTTGAAGAAGAACGCACGCGGCCTGCCCGGGACTTGCTGGCCGCCGTGCCGCAAACGGCCATCCGCAGCGCCATCGACATCGGCTGCGGGCCAGGCAATTCCACCGAGGCACTGATGGCGCGCGCGCCCGGCGCGGCCGTCCGCGGGTTCGACACTTCGGCCGACATGATCGAGGCCGCGCGCAAGCGCCTGCCGCACGTGGATTTCGAGATCGCCGACATTGCCACGTGGAACCCGCCCGATGCGTTCGATCTGATCCTGGCGAACGCCGTGCTGCAATGGTTGCCCGATCACGGCACGCTGCTCCCGAAATTGATCGGCAAGCTGACGCAGGGCGGCCACCTGGCGGTGCAAATGCCCGACAACCTGGACGAGCCGACGCACCGCCTGATGCGCGAGGTGGCTGCCGACGGCCCGTGGGCCGGCAAGCTCAAGGGCGTCGAACGCACGGAGCGGTTTGACCCACGCCGCTACTACGCCATGCTGTCACCGCTGTGCCGTCGGGTGGACGTATGGCGCACCACGTATTACCACCCTCTGCGGGGTGGCGCGGATGCGGTGGTGGAATGGCTGAAGGGAACCGGCCTGCGCCCCTTCCTCGCGGCCTTGAACGAAGCCGAACGGCCCGTCTTCCTCGCGCGCTACCGCGATGCCATCGCCGCCGCCTATCCGGCACTCGACGATGGCACGGTGCTGCTGCCGTTTCCGCGCCTGTTCATCGTGGCGACGCGCAAGTAGGCGCAATCGCAGAAGCAGAAGCGCCGCCATGAAAAAAAGCCCGACGGCAAATACCGGCGGGCTTTTTTATCCGACCTCTGCGTCGCTTAACGCGACGGGTTCAGGGTCAGGTTCATATGACGGTTCACATCCTTGTACAGCAGATAACGGAAGCGGCCGGGGCCACCCGAATAGCAGGCCTGCGGGCAGAATGCGCGCAGCCACATGAAATCACCGGCTTCCACCTCGACCCAATCCTGGTTCAGGCGATAGACAGCCTTGCCTTCAAGCACATACAGGCCGTGCTCCATCACGTGGGTCTCGGCAAACGGAATCACACCGCCCGGCTCGAACGTGACGATGTTGACGTGCATGTCGTGGCGCATGTCGCTCATGTCGACAAAGCGCGTCGTCACCCAGGCGCCGTTGGTGCCCGGCATCGGGATCGGCTCGACGTCCTGTTCGTTGGTCACGAAGGCTTCCGGCAGGGGAATGCCATCGACGACCTGGTAGTGCTTGCGGATCCAGTGGAAGCGCACCGGGGCGTCGCTCACGTTGTGCAGCGTCCAGTCGGCGCTCGGCGGAATGAACGCGTAGCCGCCCGGCGTGAGCGTGTGCTTCTTGCCTTGCAGCGTCAGCTCGGCTTCGCCTTCAACGACGAACAGCACGGCTTCGGCGTTCTTGTCTTGCTCGGGCTTGTCGCTGCCGCCGCCCGGGTTCACTTCAACGATGTACTGCGAGAAGGTCTCGGCAAAACCCGACAGCGGGCGGGCGATCACCCACAGGCGCGTGTGGGTCCAGAACGGCAGCCAGCTCGTGACGATGTCGCGCATCACCCCCTTGGGGATCACCGCGTACGCCTCGGTGAACATCGCGCGATCGGTCAGTAGATCCGTCTGCGGCGGATGGCCGCCATGCGGCGCGTAATACGTGGTTTTAGACATGTTGCATTCAGGCAATGGGTTGGTCCGGCCCCGAGCGCAAACAGCAACAGGCGGTTCGTACGCGGGCGGCGTTGACGATAGCGAAGTCGCCCACAATCGACCAATTAAATGTTGCGATGCCTTCCATTCGATTTGCCACTACTGCGCCAGCATCAGATCGAGGTTTTGCACCGCCGCGCCGGAGGCGCCCTTGCCGAGGTTGTCGAACACCGCCGTGAGCAAGACCTGACCGTGGTCGTTGGCGAACACGCCCAGGCGCATGTCGTTGGTGCCGTTGAGCGCTTGCGGATCGAGATGCGGCAAGGCAGACGGTGCCTGCAGCGGCATCACGTCCACATGCCGCGCGCCAGCGTAGTGGTCTGCCAGACAGGCATGCAGCGCAGTCGCATCAACGCCGGCGTTGAGCAGACGCAGCTCCAGCGGCACCGTCAGCACAATGCCCTGGCGATACGCGCCGTAGGCCGGCACGAACATCGGCCGCTGCGTGAGCCCGGCGTGCAGTTGGATCTCCGGCGTGTGCTTGTGCGCGAGGCCCAGCCCGTACACCTGGAACGGCAAGGCATGTGCAGCGTCCGGCCCCTCGTAGGTTTCCACTGCGGCGCGACCACCGCCCGAATAGCCGGACACCGCATGAATGCTGATCGGATAATCCGCCGGCACAAGGCCCGCTTGCACGAGCGGGCGAAGCATCCCGATGGCGCCGGTCGGGTAGCAGCCCGGGTTGGTCACGCGCGACGCCGCGGCAACGCGTTGGGCTTGCCCTTCGCCCATCTCCGGAAAGCCGTACACCCAGCCCGGCGTGGTGCGATGCGCGGAGCTGGCGTCGATCACGCGCACGCTCGGGTTGACGACAGCCGCGACCGCCTCGCGCGCGGCCGCATCGGGCAGGCACAGGATGGCGATATCGCAGGCGTTGATGGCTTCGGCACGGCGTTGCGCGTCTTTGCGGGCGTCGGCGGGAAGCGTCAGCAGTTTCAGGTCTTGCCGCTCGACGCGGCTGCGCAGGCGCTCGTGGATCTGCAGGCCGGTGGTGCCTTGGTCGCCATCAATGAAGACGAGGGGCGTGGACATGGCGGGGCGCTCCCAGGGAAAGAAGTTGGTGATGAATGCGAGCCCCCATCTTCGAGCGCGACCTAGAATAGGAAAAGTTGAATTTCACAACTGTCACATTCAGCTTTTCTGAATCATGTGAGAGATCAGCCTGGACCGCCTGCGCACCCTCGTGGAAGTCGCCGGCCGCGGATCGTTTGCCGACGCGGCGCGGGCCCTGCATCTGGCAGCGCCCACCGTGAGCCTGCATATCGCCGAGCTGGAAGATCGCGTGGGCGCGCAACTTCTGTCACGCAAGCGCGGGCAGGTGCAGCCCACCGCCATTGGCGAGGTGATGGTGGAGCGCGCGCGCAAGCTGCTCGCTGATGCCGAGCAAGCGCTGGACGATATCCAGCGGCAAGTGCAGGGCCTGAGCGGGCGCGTGCGGCTGGGCGCCTCCACCGGCGCCATCGCCCACTTGCTGCCGCAGGCGCTGGAGGTGCTGCGGCAAGACCACCCCGGCATCGACGTGCAGGTGGCGGTGCTGACGTCGCAGGAAACGCTGGCGGGGTTGGTCGATGGCGCGCTCGACATTGGTCTCGTGGCGCTTCCGCAATCGCAGGTGGCGGGGCTCTCCATCAAGCCGTGGCGGCGCGATCCCGTGATGGCCTTCCTGCCAGCGCACTGGTCGAACCCGGCCCGCATCACGCCTGCGTGGCTTGCGGCGCAGCCGCTGATCCTGAACGACGCCACCACGCGGCTTTCGCGCCAGACGACCGAATGGTTCGCCGCGGATGGCCACCACCCTGTGCCGCGCATCCAGCTCAACTACAACGACGCCATCAAGAGCCTGGTCGCGGCCGGTTACGGCGCAACGCTGCTGCCGCATGAGGCGTCTGCGGCGCCGTCGGATGCGCGCATCGCCATGCGGCCGCTGCGCCCGGCGCTGTGGCGTGAACTCGGCATCGCGCACCGCGCCGGCCACGTCGAGCGATCGACGCAACATGTGTTGGACGTGTTGTGGCGGCTGCGGGCGAAATAGTCCATTGCGCGCGGAGGCAGCGACGACGCGCAGAATTTCGCCGAATAAAGTTTGACTTCTTGTGTCACGACAACTATCGTAAGATATGTTTTATGACACAACACGGCGTGTCGGCCGTCTGGCTCCTGTTGCCAGCCGCGTGCGCCGCTTCCTCCCTTTCTTCGATCGCCCTCATGCCTTTACTTGATCCCTCGCGCGAGCGCCGGCTGCTCTGGCTGCTCGCGCTCACGCAGTTCACCGTCATCATGGATTTCATGGTGATGATGCCGCTTGGTCCGCAGATCATGCACACGTTTGGCATCGGTCCGGCGGCGTTCGCCACGGCCGTGTCGGTGTATTCACTGTGCTCGGGTGCCTCCGGCTTGCTGGCCGCCACCTACGTCGACCGCTTTGACCGGCGCCGCCTGCTGCTGACCGTCTACGGCCTGTTCACGCTGGCCAACCTGGCCTGCGCGCTGTCGGGCAGTTACAGCATGCTGCTGTTCGCCCGTGCGTTTGCGGGCGTCACGGGCGGTGTGCTCGGGTCGATCATCATGGCCGTGCTGTCGGACGTGATTCCGCCTGCGCGGCGCGGCGCGGCCACCGGCGTGGTGATGTCGTCGTTTGCGCTGGCGGCCATGGCGGGCGTGCCCGTGGGCATTGCCATTGGCGCGCACTTCGGCTGGTCGGCGCCGTTCTTCCTGCTGACGGCGCTCACGATGCTGATCTGGCTTGGCGCGCGGCAGACCGTTCCGCCGTTGGCCGAACATCTGGCAGGCAACCGCAGCCAGACGCTGGGCGAGGTGCTCTCCGGCCTGTGGCGATTGCTCACCAACCCGGGCCATCTGCGTGCGTTCGTGCTGACCTTCGTGATGATGGGCTCGCACATGCTGGTGATTCCGTTCATCTCGCCGGTGCTGGTGGCCAACCACGGGGTGCCGCCGCAAAACCTGTCGTGGCTGTATGTGGCGGGCGGCGCGGCGTCGTTCTTCAGCTCGCGTGCCGTGGGCAAGCTGGCCGACCGTTACGGCCGCCGCCGCGTGTTCGTGGGCGCCGCACTGCTGGCGTTCATCCCGGTGCTGGTGATGACGCATCTGCCCGACTGGCCCTTCATCGGCATGCTGCTGTTCTTCCCGTTCTTCATGGTCACCCTCTCCAGCCGCATGGTCCCGATGCAGGCATTGATGACCACGGTGCCGGCCCCGCAGGTGCGCGGTGCGTTCCTGTCGGCCAACAGCGCGGTGATGTCGGTCGGTACCGGCGTGGGTGCGTGGCTGGGCGGGCTGCTGCTCTCCGGCGGTGCCGGCGGCCGCATCGAAGGCTATGGCCTCAACGGCTGGCTGGCGGTGGCGGCCGGGCTGTTCTGCGTGTTCTGGGTGAGCCAGGTGAAGGGATCGGATGCGCAGGGCGACCCGTCGCTGGCTGCATCTCCGGCATCCGCCGGCGCGTCCGGTCCGCAGGCGGTGCCGCAAGCCCGGCAGGCAGAGAAGGCCTGAGCGGCTATTCGGCTTCCAGCACCGTCTTCAGTTTCACCAGGTCACGCTGCACCCATTCGGCATCGGCGTCGAACTGCGCTTCGTCCATGTTGGGCTGCTGAAACAGCGTGAGGGACACGGTGGTACCCGCGCCGTTGCGCACCACGCGCAGCGGCACGTAGATGGTCGATCCGTCCGGCAGGCGCACCCAGTGATCGGCAATGCCGAATTCATTGGGCGGGCTGAAGCGGATGAACACGCTGCCTTCGTCGCTGCTGGGCGCAGCCTTGGCAATCCATTCATCGGGGGCCGCGCCCGAGCCCTGCGTTCCCGGGGCGAGCCCTTCCGACAGCCCGGTCGCCCAGATCGGAAAGTTCAGCGGCTCGGCCAGGAACATGGCCACGTCATCGAAGTGGCGCTCGATGTTGATGCTCAGGGTGCGGACGTTGTGCAGCATGTGGCCTCCGGGTGCGGCGCTTGCCGTGCGAGGCAGTATATGCGGCGCTCAGGCGGGCAGCTTGCGAAAGCTGATGGCCAGGCGGTTCCACGTGTTGATGGTGCTGACCAGCAGCGTGAGGTCGACCAGCTCGGCATCGGAGAACTGTGCGCGCGCGGCCTGCCAGACGTCGTCGGGCACGCGCGTTTCTGCGACAAGAGTGACGGCTTCCGTCCACGCCAGCGCGGCGCGTTCCCGGTCGGTGAAAAACGGCGTTTCATGCCAGACGGACACGGTGGCCAGCCGGCGGTCGTCTTCACCGCCCTTGCGCGCATCGGCGGTATGCAAGTCGACGCAATAGGCGCAGCCGTTGATTTGCGAGGCACGCAGGCGCACGAGTTCAGTCAGCGGTTTTTCCAGCGTGCTTTTGGCGAGCGCTTTTTCCAGGCCCATGACCGCCTGGATGCCGGCGGGATTGCTTTGATAGAAGTCGAGGCGGGGTTCCATGAGAGGGCTCCTGTGCTTGAGAACTGGAGCCAGTGTAGGCACCGCAGTGGCACCTTGGAATCGCCAATCCCCGCGAATATCAGGTAGCCACCTTGGCCAGTACTTCCGCGAGCTTGCCGAGCCCCGCGTCGATCTCCGCAACGTCGACGTGGCCATAGCCGATCATAAGCCCGGGTTGCGCCGGCCGCGCCACGAACATCCTCGCCGTGCCGTATAGCCCGAGGCCCACACGCTCTGCCAGCTTGACGAGTTCGGCTTCCGCCAGCGGCGCCTGCAACTGCGCCGCCATGTGAATGCCCGCCGACGAGGGCACGGGCGTCAGCCACGGTGCCAGCGGACCCCGCAGATGCCGCAGCAGCGCATTGCGGCGCACGGCGTATTCCTTGTGCATGCGCCGCAGGTACTTGCCGAAATCGCCGTCGAGCATGAATTTGGCGAGCGCCGCCTGCATGAGCGATTCAGTGTGCCAATCGGCCACCTGTTTGGCGTGCCGCAGCGGCGCCACCAGCGAACCCGGCGGCACCACGTAACCAATGCGCAGCTCCGGAAAAATCGTCTTCGAAAACGTGCCCACATAGGCCACGCAACCGGCGGTATCCAGGCTCTTGAGCGATTCCATCGGGCGGCCGTCGAAGCGGAATTCGCTGTCGTAATCGTCCTCGATGATGAGCGCGTCATGGCGCTGTGCCCAGTCGAGCAGTTGCGCGCGACGCCCGAGGCTCATCGGCATGCCCAGCGGAAACTGGTGCGACGGTGTCACGTAGACGAGCTTGGCGCGCTTGGGCAGCGCATCGACGACCAGGCCTTCGGCGTCGACCGGCACCGGCACGACGTTGGCACCGAGGGCCTGCAGCGCAATGCGCGCGGGCGGGTAGCCCGGATCTTCGATGGCGACGGTTTCACCCGGGCGCACCAGCACGCGGGCGATCAGGTCGATGGCCTGCTGCGCGCCATGCGTGACGACAATATCGGCCCAGGCACAGACCACCGCGCGGCTGAATGCGAGATAGCGCGAGATGGCCAGCCTCAGCGCCTGATCGCCAGCCGGGTCGTGATACCCGCCGCGCCCCCGCGCCTGCTGGCGCAACGCGTGCGCAACACAGCGGCGCCACACGTCGAACGGGAAAAGGCGCTTCTCCGTCACCCCGCCGACAAAATCGTGGACGATATTCTCGCGCGGCAGGGGCAGCACCGCCGGCATGGTGTTCCACGGCGTGTCGAAGATGCGTGGGGCTGGCGCGGGCGACGCAAGTTGCGCCGCAGGCGAGACGGCTGGCGTGCGGACGCGCAATCCTTCGGTGGCTTCGGCCACGAAGGTGCCGGAACCGGCGCGCGTGCGGAGATAGCCCTCGGCAATGAGGCGCTCGAACACATCGAGCGTGGTCTTGCGCGATACACCGATCTGCAGCGCCAGATCCCGCGTGGAGGGCAGGCGCTCGCCCGGCACGAGCCGGCCGTCGAGGATGGCGGTGCGAAGTTGTCGATAGAGCTGGCCGGCAAGGTCATGCCGACCGTGGATCGTCAAATGGACATCCATCGTGGGCGCGGTGTGCGAAGGGCTGCACCATTCTACGGAAGCCGCGAGCGGCAGAAAGAAGAGCGCGGGGCTCAGCCTTCCCGGCCGTCAGCCCGCGGCGCCATCAGCCATGGCGTGTAGCGCCACAGGTACGCCACGAACGCGGACATCCATAGCATGCTCGCCGCGCCGGTCCACACCTCGCGCGGCAGCAACGCGGGACCCGCCACGCGCACGAGTGCAGCCAGCGCGATGGCACCGTAGGCGAAATGCTCTGTCCGGCCAGTGCGCAAAATCCGGCCGGTGTGACCCAACGCGGTGCGCGTGATCATGGCGACGATGGCGCCACCGATGGCCCCCGCCGTGAGCGCATGCAGCGCCGTGGAACGGTCGCCGCAGCCGAGCGCCGCAGCGGCCAACATGACGAACCCGATCGGCAGGAAGGCATATGCCACGTGCAAGATCGAAACGATGGGCGTACGCAGCGTACGGCGCGTGTCCCAGCCGGCCCAGCGCACGCCTTGCACGACTGCTGCCGCAGCAAACACGATGGCCGGAACAAGCCCTTGAAGCGGCGTCGCAAACATGAGCACCGCCAGCGCTGTCGCCGGCACGATGGCGCGTTCGGCCCACCCCACGCGGCGCACGTTCACCCCGGGGACCGCGTTGGCTGTGAACATGGGGATGACGCGCCCGCCGATCACCGTGACAAACAGGCACACCAGCCCGGCGGCCGCATCGAGGCAACGCAACGCGGCCAGCGGCGCCCCCAGGGCCAGCGCTGCATGAAACGCCGCGTTGACACCACCGAGCCCCAGCAACGCGATCGACAAGCCGTAGTTGCGCGTGTTTTTTACGCGCAGCAGGATGCGCAGAAACGCCACGCCGCATGCCGGCAGGAACGCGACGTCTGCCGCCACAGCCAGCGGCACGGGGCCCGTCCACATCAGCACGCGCGCCGCCAGCCACAGCCCAGCCAGCGCGGCGAGCGGCGCGCCTTGCGGCGTCTGCAAGCCTGTCCAGTTCTTGCCTGCGGTGAACAGGAAACCGACCACCACCGCTGCCGCAAAGCCAAACACCATTTCGTGTGCATGCCAGAACAGCGGCGCCATGGTGGCCGGGCCTTCCGTCGACGGCAGTACGCCCAGCAGCAACGCCGCCCACAACGCCATACCCAGCGCAGCAAAGGCCGCTGCCAGCAGATAGAACGGCCGGAAGCCGAGTGCGAAGACAGCCAGCCCCGTGTAAGACGCGCGGCTTGCCGGGTCGGGCTTGCCGATGGTGAGGACCGGGGCTTGGCGTGGCATGGTGATTTCCGTGGTTCAGGTCAGAGGATGTCGTCCAGCAGGTCAGGGCCGAACACTTCGCGGTGGATGCGCTCCGACGGGACGCCGCTGGCGAGCAGCGCCGCACGCTGCGCCTGCATGAACGGCAGCGGGCCGCAGAGATAGAAGTCCGCGTCCGCGTTTTCGCGAACGAAGGTGTCGACCGTCATGCGGCCGGGCTGGGCTGGGCGCTGCGCGAATTCCGCATCTTCACCGGACTCCAGGAACACGTGTGCCTCGAACGCCGGGAGTGCTTGCGCCGCACGCTCCAGCTCGTCGGCGTGGGCAACATGCGAGGCCGCACGGCCAGCGTGGCTGAACACGATCCTGCGCTCGCTGTTCTGCTGCGCGAGCGTGTTGAGCGCCGAAATCATGGGCGTGATACCCACACCGGCCGACATCAGCACGATCGGGTTGCCGGTCGCCAGTTGCGGCACAAAGTCGCCGTACGGTTGGCTGACCAGCAGGACGTCGCCTTCGCGCGCATTGGCGTGCAACCAGCTCGACACGGTGCCGGCGGGGCGGTTGGCATCGCCCGCATCACGCTTCACCGAGATGCGCCACGTGCGGCCATTCGGTGCATCCGACAGGCTGTACTGGCGCTGCTGGAGCACCCCGGGCGCAAGCTCCACTTGCACCGAGATGTATTGACCGGGCAGGAAATCGGCCAACGGCGCATCGCCCACGGCTTCGAGCTTGAACGAGACCACGTCTTCGGCTTGCTGGCGGCGCTCCACAATGCGCACCGGCTGACGATGATCGGGGCCACTGCCGGTGTGCTGGTACAGGCGTGCTTCCGCCGCGATCAACTCGGCCGCGAGCAACCAATAGGCTTCGTCCCAGGCGGCAAGCAGGTCGGGCGTGGCGGCGTCACCCAGAACCTCTGCAATCGCACCAATCAGGTGACGCGCCACGATCGGGTAATGACTTGGCTTGATCCCCACCGCGGCATGCTTGTGCACGATGCGGCTGACCACGGGCGCCAGCGCCGCGTTGTTGCCATGGTTGGCAGCGTACGCAAACACCGCCGAAGCCAGCGACTGTTGCTGCGATCCATTGGCCTGGTTGCCCATGTTGAACACGTTGGTCAGCTCGGGGTGGCTGGCGAACATGTTGCGATAGAAGGTCTGGGTGATAGTCAGGCCGTGCTCGCGCAGCACCGGAACGCTGGCATCGATGTAGGGCTTGGACTTGTCGGACAGCATGCTGGACTCCAAATATGCGTTAAAGATGCAACAAATAGGACGGGGGCGCCGCCAGGTTTTGTCCTGGATGGCGTAGTGCTCAACCAACCGCTTGGATCGGATTCTATTAAACATACATTTTCGATACAACAAATAAGACTGCGACAAACCGGCGCATCTCTTTGGCCGCTTCCCGATAAGATGCGACTTTCATGAATGTTTTAAGCTACGGCAATCCCGAACACCCGCCATGCGACTGACCGACTACACCGACTACGCGCTGCGCACGCTGATCTACGTGGCCGTGCACCCGGACGAACTTGTCACGATCCAGCGCATTGCGGATGCCTTCGGCATTCCCAAGAACCACCTAATCAAGATCGTCCAGCAGCTTGGGCAGGACGGCTTCCTTCACACCGTGCGGGGGCGCGCGGGTGGCATCACGCTCGGCCGCCCTGCGGCAGAAATCAATCTCGGCGATGTGGTTCGCGCCACCGAGCCCGATTTCCGCATGGTCGAGTGCTTCGACGGTGACGACAACCACTGCGTCATCACGCGCGTGTGCGGCCTGCGCGGCGTGCTCCACGCAGCGCTGGAGGCGTACTTTGAAGTGCTCGACGGCTACACGCTGCAGGATCTGGTCGACAAGCCGAACGCGGTCAACCGCGCGCTAAGGGAAGCACCGCTGCCGATGCCGCGTCCGCGCGCCAAGCCTGTATCGCGCACGTAGCCCACGCGCCGCTTCCGTCAAGCATTCTCTGACTTCGCACCTTCGCGCAGGCATGTTGGCTGCTGCGTAGCGGTGGTTGGCCGCGCCATTTCGGGTGACGGCCCGACTAACCAACCAGCGGAGGTGTCATGAAACCGACTCGCGACAAGAGCAAGCACGCGTCGCACTCGAAATCGACGTCGCAGGGCAAACGCAGCAGCGCATCTGACAAGGAGCGTGGCGGTCACGCCAGCCACGGGAGTGCCGGCAAGTCGTCTGAACGTGCCGGTGCCAAATCGCACGAGCGCGGTGCCCATGGCGGCGGTACCGGGGGCGAACACGCAACGCACTCTCCGATCGGCATTCAAAAGGCGCTGAAGGGTGCGTCTTATCCGGCAAAGAAGCAGGAGCTGCTGAAGACCGCGCAGGCCAACGGCGCAGACGACAGCACACTCAAGACGCTGCAAGACATGCCCGACGATGAATACGACACGCCGGCCGCTGTTTCCAAGGCCGTCAGCAACGAAAAGTGATGCGTATGCGCGCAGGAGGACGACTCATGAACAGATCGACACACCATATTGGCGCCCGGCGTGTTGCCGCGTTGCTGGTGGCAGGGGTGCTGGGCTTTGGCGGCGCATTGAGTGTGGCGCGGGCGGCGGCGGACAAGTCCGACACCACGTTCGTGACCAAGGCTGCGGCATCGGGCATGCTCGAAGTGCAGGCCAGCCAAGTGGCCATCACTCGCGCGAGCAGCCCAGACGTGCGCGCGTTCGCACAACGCATGGTGAAGGATCACACCACCGTTGGTGACGAACTCAAGGCACTGGCCGGCAAAAAGGGCATCGCCGTGCCGGAAAGCCTGCCCGCCGATGAGCGCGCGAAGGTGGACAAGCTCAACGCATTGGAAGGAGCCAAATTCGACAAGGCTTACGCCGACGAGGTAGGCGTGAAGGCCCACAAGGAAGCCGTCTCGTTGTTCGACAAGGCCTCGAAGGATGCAAAGGATCCCGACATCAAGGCATTTTTCGCGCACAACCTGCCGGCGCTGCGTGAGCACCTGCAGATGGCGGAGCAACTGAAGCTCGCGGCGAAGTAATTCCGTGAGCAGATCGCATCATTGACGAGGTGACCATGAACAGCCGACACCAGAAGGGCGCGGGCCCTCCCGACGCCGACGAGCCTTTCCTGACCGATGTGTCTGAAACCGATGCAGAAGGCACAACCGTGCGCGAAGCCGAAGTGCGCGAACGTGATTTGTCGGAAGTGGACGGGCGGAAATCACACCGCCAGCCCGCCCGGGAGGAAGAACGCGATACATCAAGCAAGGACGCACCCTGACGCGCCAGCAGTGCGCTGAAGGCGGCCCCTTTTCGGGGCCGCTTTCTTTTGCGCGCTGTTTGGTGCCTTACCTCTTCACTGCATCCCGCACCGCTTCCTGTTTTCACAAGGCGTCTTCACCAAACCTTCACGCCGCGACGAGAAGATTACGCCACGCAAACGTTTTAATCGTGAATGAACCGCCCACAGGCATGGGCGGCCGGCGGCGTTTGCCCGACCTCATCGAATCGACAGGAAACCACCATGCTTTCGACCAAGAAAACGCTGCTCGCGATTGCGGTGCCGGCATGCATGACGCTCGGCTTGTACGCGTGCGGCGGCAGTGACGACCCCGCGCCTACGAACACTGCAGGCACCTCGCCGGCACCCACGCCGACCACGCCGACGCAGCCCGCCAAGCCGCAGGGCCTGTGGACCACGGGCGACCTGCACGTGCACACAGCAGAGTCCGTCGATGCCGTTACGCCGTTGTCGACGGTGCTCGATCACGCATTCGACCTCAATGGCCTCGACTGGATGGCCGTATCGAACCACCTGCGTCCGTCGCCGCGCGACGCCACCGGCGCCACGCTTGCAGGTGGCTCGATTGCCGCATCGGCCGGGATCGCCCAATACGAGATGCCCGCGATTGCGCAGGCGCAGGCGTCAGGCAAATACGCAGGCAAGCTGATCTTCTCCGCTGCCGAGTGGGACATGCCCACGCACGACCACTTGAACGTGGGCATCTTCGATGGCATCGACAAGCTGCAGACGTCGGCCAAGGGCTTGAACAAGTTCGAATACTTCTTTACCCAGCAATCTGCATCGCTGTTCGATCCGAACGATGTGACCGCTTGGCAGCAAGATGGCCCGCGCGCCGGCACCACCCACGCCGACGTGGTCAATGCCTTCAAGTGGCTGAAGACGAACTACCCGAACACCAGCTACGGCCTGATCAACCACCCGTCGCGCAACCCCGGCAAGTACACGGTGGCGGATTTCCGCGAGTTCAACGACACGGCGCCCGACATCATGTTCGGCATCGAGGGCATGGTCGGCAACCAGATGGAACCCGATCGCGGCGGCTATGCCAGCGCCTACATCGATGCCAACCTGAAGAACCGCACCTACGGCGGCGTGGATTACGTAGTCGCCCAAGTCGGTGGCGTCTGGGATGCGCTGCTGGGCGAGGGCCGCCGCATCTGGAACTTTGCGGATTCCGACCACCACTTTGAAGTCGACGCCACACAGCAGTTCAGCAGCGGCTACTACCCCGGCGAATACGCCAAGACGTACATCTGGCTGCCGGGCACCAGCACCGACCTGAAGACGCTGCTGGCGGCCATGCGCTCGGGCAAATCGTTCGCCGTGTTCGGTGACCTCATCAACGCGCTGGACTTCAATGCGGGTACCGCGGCCGCATCAGCCGACATGGGCGGCACGCTTACGGCCAAGGCCGGTGACAAGGTGACGATCACCATCCGCTTCAAGAGCCCCGATCGCAACAACTACGAGTACCCGCTGGGCAGCGGCTTCAAGGTCAACATGCGCCCGGTGGTCGACCACGTCGACCTGATTGCGGGTGACGTGACGGGCAAGGCGGCATCGGGCACGCCGGCCTATGCGAAGGACACCAACGACTCCACCAAGGTCATCGCTACGTTCACGAAGGCCGACTGGAAGGTCGACGCTGACGGTTACAACAGCATCACGTACACCTACACGGCTGCCAAGAACCAGTACTTCCGCCTGCGCGGCACCAACCTCGGCATGAACGTGTCAGGCGAGACCAGCAACGGCAACCCGCTGCCCGACCAGAAGACCGTGGTGACGGAAAACGCCGCGCGCTTCAACGCCATCAACGATCGGAACTACAACGATCTGTGGTTCTACTCGAACCCGGTGTTTGTGTCGGTGCAATAAGGGGGGGAAGCAGTAGGGCGGCGGCGACGACTTACGCTGCGGCGGGTGCGCTCGTGCGTCGCAGCCAAACCGTCACCGCCAGCCCGACGTTACCTGGCCCGGGGGCGAGCGCAATCTGACCGCCCATGCGATCGACGATCTGACGCACGATCGCCAGCCCCAGGCCACTGCCCTGCGTTTGCGTGCCTTCCAGCCGCGTGAAGCGCTCGAACACGCGTGCGTACGCCTCGGGCGGAATGCCTGGGCCGTTATCGGTCACGGTCAGCATGGCCCAGCCGTAGTCCGCCGACACCTGCACCGTCACATGGCCGCCTTCCTGCGTGTAACGCACAGCGTTGTCGACCAGGTTGAAGAGCAGGGCCGCGATCAGCGTGCGGTTGCCCGACGTCCACACGGGCTGGTCGGCTAGCTCGATGCCCAGGTCGATCCGGCGGCCGTCGGCGAGCAGCGCGAGGTCTTCCAGCACGGTGCGCGCCACCTGAGAGAGGTCCACCACCTCGCTCGTCGCGGCCGAGGATTCGGCCTGAGACAGCAGCAACAAGTCGTTGATGAGATCCGCCAGGTTGCGCGTGCTGGTGCGCGCAGCCCTCAGGACTTCATGCAGCGCGGCATCTGCGTTGGCTTGCGCCGCCACCTGCATCTGCGTATCGAGAATCGCCAGCGGCGTGCGCATCTGGTGCGCGGCATCGGCAATGAAGCGCTTCTGCGTGAGCGCGTTGTCGGCTATGCGCTGCAGGTACTGGTTGAACGCGCCGGCAATCGGCTGCAACTCGTGCTGCAGGCCGTTGGGATCAAGCGGCGCGAGGTCGGTGGGGGCGCGTGCCGACACATTGCCGGCCAGCCGTAAGATCGGCCGCAATTCCAGCGTCAGGCCGATGAGGATCATCGCCAGCGCCAGCCCCACGAGCGCGAGCTGGCGCACGGTGGCGGGCCACCACAACTGGCGGATCATCGCGTCACGGCCGTTCATCGTTTGCGCGACACGTGTGACGACGCGCTCGGTGCGGCCGGCGTCGTACATGGTGCGCACCACGGCGGCTACGTGCACGGGCTGGCCCTCCACGGTATCGGTGTAGGTGCCGGCGTCGGCGAGGCCAGCCGCGTCAAACGCGGGGCGCGTGCCGAAGTCGAGCCGCCCGGCCAGCAGGCGGCCGTGCTCAGTGCTGACCTGGTACGCCACCTGGTCGCGCACCGCGGTTTGTGGCGCGGCAAACACCGCCAGCGCAGCCGGCGGCACCGACACGCGCAGGCGGCCTTCGTCCCACTCGATCTGGCCGCTGATCATCTGTGCAGCCGTGTCGAGCGCATGAAAGTGCACGAGATCGGCGTTGTGGCGCGCGGCGGCCAGGTCGAGCCAGCCATCGGCCGCCACGTAGACGACCAGCGGCAATGCCAGCCACAACACCAGCCGGGCGCGCAAGCTGTGCGCCCGTGCCGGGGCGGACTGCGCGGGCGCCCCGTCAGGACTGCGCGGCGGACGCATCGCGCAGCAGGTAACCAAGGCCGCGCAGCGTGACGATGGTGGCAGCGGAATGCTCCAGCTTCTTGCGCAGGCGGTGGATGTAGATTTCGATGGCCTCGGGGCTGGCTTCGTCGTCCATCCCGAACACGCCGTTCACCAGCGCCGGTTTGGACACCGTGCGCCCCAGCTTGAGCATGAGAATTTCCAGCACCGTGTGCTCACGCGCCGGCAGCACCAACGGCTGGCCGGCCAGATTGAAGGTACGGCTGCCGGTGTGGTACGTCAGGTCGCCGCATTGCAGCTCGACGGATTGGTCCGGCGTGCTGCGCCGCACCAGCACCTGGATCCGCGCAATCAGCTCGCGAATCTCGAACGGCTTGACGAGGTAGTCATCGGCGCCGGCCCCCAGGCAGGCGACCTTGTCGTCGATGCCGCCGCTGGCCGTGAGGATCAGCACCGGCACCGCGTTGCGCCGGCCGCGCAAACGTTGCAATACCCCTTGCCCAGACAACTTAGGCAATTGCAGATCGAGCAGCACCACGTCGTAGTGTTGTGTAAGCAACAGCGTATCTGCGGATTCGCCATCGGTGGCGTGATCCACGGTGAAATGGGCACGGCGCAGGGCTTCCGACAGCCAGTGCGCCAGCGGGGCGTTGTCTTCGATCAGGAGCAGCTTCATGCGAAAACAGCGCGTCCGAAAAATGAAAGCGATTTGTGGGTTGCCGCTTCCTAGAATGGTGGCGGCTGCCTACGCGCGCCGGAGGCATCACTCGCCAGACCCGGACCGCGCGATACCGATATCTACAAAAGAGCCGGAGACAACTCAATGGGTGTTTTTACCTGCAGGACCGCCCGCGCACGCGGGGTCCGGGGCTGGATCACGCCGTGGCTCGCTGCCCTTCTGGCAGTGGCAACCTCGCACGCCCTCGCACAAGACCCGACGCGCTTGACGCTCATGGTCAGCGGCACCGCCAAGATGATCTACCTGCCGGCCACGCTGGCGCAACGTCTGGGCTATTTCCGCGACGAAGGGCTGGAAGTGGAACTGATCTCGCAACCCGCCGGCGTCGATGCGGAGAGCGAACTGCTCACCGGCTTTGCACAAGGCGTGGTCGGCTTTTATGACCACACCATCGACCTGCAGGCCAAGGGCAAGGAAGTGCGCGCCATCGTCGTATTCAGCCAGGTGCCGGGCGAAGCGGAAGTCGTGTCGACACGGTTGCCGGCGACGGTGCAGTCGATGCGCGACCTGCGCGGCCGCACGCTGGGGGTGACGGGTCTGGGCGCATCCACCAGCTTTCTCACGCGCTATCTCATGGCCCAGCAAGGGCTGTCGGCCGGGGACTACACCATGCTGCCGGTCGGAGCCGACCGCAGCTTCGTCACCGCGCTGCGCAACGGCCGCATCGATGCCGGCATGACCACCGACCCGACGGTCTCGCGCCTCGTGCACAGCGGCGAAGCCCGTGTGCTGTTGGACTTGCGCACACTGGAAAGCACGCGGGCTGCGCTCGGAGGCCCGTATCCCGCCGCATGCCTGTACCTGCAGACCGCATGGCTGGAGGCGCATCCGGACATCGCTGCCAAACTGGCTCACGCATTCGTGCGCACCCTGCGCTACATGCACACGCACGGCGCCGAAGACATTGCCGCCCGCATGCCGGCTGAATTCCGGCGCGATCATCCCGAGCTGTACGCAAAAGCGCTTGCCGCCGCGCTGCCAACCTTCAGCACCGACGGACGCATGCCGGACGACGGCCCACCCACCGTCCTGCGCGTCCTCGCCGCCAGCAATGCCAACGCGCGCGACAAGCACATCGACCTCTCGCGCACCTACACCAACAAGTTTGTCGACCAGGTGCGCGAGGGCCGCTAGCTCAAGCCAAACAGGCGCTTAGAAGCGCGTGCGCATACCGACGGCAAACTCCGTCTGGCTGTTGTGGCCGTTGGTGCTGCCCACGATGTACTGATCCTTCAGCTTCATGTAGTCGGCCGCGACGTAGAACTCCGTCCGCTTGGACACGTGGTAGAACACCGAGCCGTACAGCGTGCTCTTGCGTCCGCTGCCTGCTGCCGTGGCGCCCACCACGCTGGCATACGCGTTGAGGGTGTTGCCGTCGGCGCTGAAGGCGGCGTTGTTGGCCTTCATGATCTGGTAGCCGATTTCATAGTCGAAGGCGCCCGGGGGAGCGACCTTCAGCGACACGGTGTAGGCGTTATCGCTGCGGTTGCCGATCGCGGCCGGCTGCTCGCCGGTGTAATGGAAGTAACCGGCATTCACGCGGAACATGCCGAAGATCACGTTGCCGCCCACCGAGTACGAACGGTCCATGAAGCCGCCCACCTTGGCCTGTTGCGCGAAGCCAGCCAGGTGGAAGTTGTCGCCGTTGTAGCCCAGCGCGAGCGATTCGGTCGTGCCTTGCGTGAACTGGCCCGGCACTTCACCAAACTGGTAGCCCAGGGCCGTCAGGAAGCGGCCGTCCCACATCTTCTTCCACACCACGCCGTTGTTCATGCGGGTGCCGGTGGCGCTGCCTGCGTAGAAAATCAGCTGCTTGAAGTTGTTGACGTTGGTGTATCCGCCTTCGTCCAGACCGACTTTCTCGCTGGTGTACGGGTCGCCGTAGATCCCGGAGATGTCACGTGCAATCGCGTTTTGGCGGCCGAAGGTCAGCTTGCCCAGCGATTCGCTCGACAGGCCCACCCAGGCATCGCGGTTGAACAACACGCCCGGGGTGTCCATGTTGCCGGTTGGTGTTTCGAATTCCGATTCCAGCTTGAAGATGGCCGACGTGCCGCCGCCCAGGTCTTCCTTGCCGGTCAGGCCCCAGCGGCTGCCCGAGAACCAGGGCACCTGGAAGCCGGTGGTGCGCGCGCCGGCGGCGTTGGTGTTGTTGACGGTGCTGATCGTGGTGTCGATCAGCCCGTAGAGCGTCACGTTCGACTGGGCATGGGCGCCGCCGGCGGCCAGCGTGGCCGCAGCCGCTGCTGTTGCCGCAAGGGCAAACTTGATGCGGGACATTGAAGTCTCCTTCCTTTGTGGGTGATGGTGTCCGGTCGTAATGCCGGCTTCGGAAAACGCGCAACGGCAGTGGGTCAGGCCGCCGATGCAATCGCTGGGCGAGCGTAGAAGGGGGCACCTTTCAGGAGCCTTTCGCGTCGGCGTGCGCGCAACGTTAGGGTCTACCCGTATTGGGGCGTGCGCTGACGCTCAGTTGTTGCGTCGACCCATGCAACGCATTGCAGCCCCGGCAATCGGGCTCGCGGTAGAGTGTCGTGTCACCTCTTCCGAACTCAAGCAGACTTCCCCATGCATCCGTCCCAAATGACCGGCCTGCAATTGCTGCAAGCCATGTCGCACGGCGAACTGCCGCGCGCCTCGATCAGCGAAACCATCCCGATGACGATGGATGTCATCGAAGCAGGCACCGTGCACTTCACGGCCCGGGCCGACAAGCGCCACCTCAATCCGCTGGGCGGCGTGCACGGCGGTTTTGCGGCGACGGTGCTCGATTCCGTAACGGGCTGCGCCGTGCATTCGATGCTGGAAGCCGGCGTCGGCTACGGCACGGTCGACTTGAACGTGAAGATGGTGAAGGCTGTGCCGGTCGATACGCCGCTGGTGGCCGTTGGGCGCGTGCTGCATGTCTCGCGCACGATCGGCGTGTCGGAGGGCACGCTCAAGACCCAGGACGGCACGTTGCTGGCGCATGCCACGGCAACGTGTGTCATCCGCCGTCCATAACCCCGATTCATCTGGAGCATCTGATGTCTGAACCGCTGCAAACCCTGTCCGCGTTGTCTGCGAAGACCACCGCACTGGTGTTGATCGACCTGCAACGCGGCATCCTGCCGTTTGCCCAGGGGCCGCACTCGGCCGAGCAGGTATTGAGTGCGTCCGCCAGGCTCGCCAAGCGCTTTCGCGAGCTGGCTGCGCCCGTGGTGCTGGTGCGCGTGGGATGGGCGCCGGACTACGCCGATGCGCCGCGCCAGCCCGTCGACCGGCCCTCGCCTACACAGCCGGGCGGTCTGCCGCCGCAATGGTGGGAACAGCCCGCCGAGCTGGAGGTCGCACCCACTGACATCCAGATCACCAAGCGCCAGTGGGGCGCGTTCTACGGCACTGAGCTGGATCTGCAACTGCGCCGTCGCGGCGTCACCACCATCGTGCTGGGCGGTATCTCAACGCATGTGGGCGTGGAATCGACCGCGCGCGCTGCGTGGGAACACGGCTACGCGCTGGTGCTGGCCGAAGATGCGATGAGTTCGAACGATGCGGCGATGCATCGATCGTCAGTGGAGAACGTGTTCCCGCGACTGGGCCGCGTGCGCGATACCGGCACCATCCTCTCGGCCTTGACGGCCTGAGCGTTCAGGCCCCGTCCTCGACGGGCACGTAGAGCACCATGCGCAGGCGCGGGTCTTCCATCACCGGCAGACCAATGTAGTCATAGCGGACGACCTTGCCGCCAGGCGTGCGGATCAGCTTGTGTTCCGCACGCTGGGCGCGCACCTCGTGCTGCCGCCACCAGGTATCGAACTCGCGGCTACTGGTGCGCAGCCGGTCGACCAGTGCAGCGAGCACCGGGTCGTCTGCATGCGGGTCGTACACCGCGCGAAACTTCGCCAGCATGCGCCGCGCCTCGTTTTCCCACTCGACAAAACGCTCGCGCGCGTTGGCGTACAGAAACATGTAGACCAGCGAGTTGCGGTCTTCCGGCGGCATCGTGCCGAAATCCATGAAGAGCTGCGAGGTCGCCTCGTTCCAGCACAGCAGTTCGGTGCGGTAGCTGCGCACGTGGGCGGGCAGCGCCATGCCGGCGACGGCGCGCCGCAAGACATCCGGCACCGCCTCGGCCGTGGAACGCTCGGCCGCTCCCGCGCCGGCGCCCGTCAAAACGGATTCGGCACGCGCCAGGCCCCGCATGTGCGCGCGCTCGTCCGAAGACAGCTTCAGCGCCCGCCCGATCGCCTCGATGGTCGCCACGGAAGGCCGCACGTCGCGCCCCTGCTCGATACGCACATACCAGTCGATGCTGATGTTGGCGAGTTGCGCGACTTCTTCGCGGCGCAGGCCCGCGGTGCGGCGGCGCCCGCTGCCCTCGGGCAGCCCCACGTCCTGCGGGCGCAGATGGCTGCGGCGGCTGCGCAGGAACTCGCCCAGCTCGTTGCGGGGCGCGGCGGGTAAGGGCGCAAGGTCGGCGGTGAAATCGTCCATGGCGGTATTACACACGCTGGCATGTGCGGGTGGGAGGGACAAGCTAATCCTAGGTTAATCCTAGCTCTGCATCGAATCGGCTCGCGCACCTACGCTGCGTTCATCCCACTTTCCGGAGCCGATCGTGACTCACCATTCTTCTGCTTCCTCCGTATCGGAACCCCGCCGCTGGCTCGCCTTTGGTGTGATGGTGACGGCGCAATTCATGTTCATCGTCGATGCGTTCATCGCCAATGTGGCCATCCCGAGTATCCGCACGACCTTGCATGCCACACCCGCGCAACTGGAGGCCGTGCTGGCGGTGTACCAGCTTGGCTACGCGATTCTGCTCATCACCGGCGGCCGTCTGGGCGATTTGTTTGGGCGGCGGCGCGTGTTTCTGCTGGGTCTCGTCGCCTTTACCGCCACCTCGGCCGGTTGTGGGCTGGCGGGCAGTGCATCGGCGCTGATCGCATGGCGTTTCGCGCAGGGCCTGTCGGCCGCGATGATGGTGCCGCAGGTGCTGGCGAGCGTGCAGGCGCTCTTTGCCGGCGCCGAGCGCGACCGCGCACTGTCGATTTTCGGCCTGGTGATGGGCACCGGCGGGGCGGCCGGGTTGCTGGTGGGCGGCGCACTCACCAGCGCCGACATCGCCGGGCTGGGCTGGCGCGCGGCCTTCCTGATCAACGTACCGGTCGGGCTGACGGCCGCGCTGCTGGGCGGGCGCTGGATCCCGCACCCAAGCCCCGACGCGGCGAAGGTGCATCTGGATACAACCGGCGTGACGTGGATGGCCGTGAGCGTGGCGGCCGTGCTGGTGCCGTTGCTGTTCGGCCGCGAATTGCACTGGCCGGTGTGGACGCTCGCGCTGCTGGTTGTTGGCGTGCTGGGTATGGCCACCTTCCAGCAGCTTGAGGCCCGTGTCGACCGCGCAGGCGGTACGCCGCTGCTGCCGCCGGACCTGCTGCAGCATCGCGCCTTCATGACGGGCCTGACGGCATCGGCGCTGCACTACATCGGGATGATGGCGTTCTTCCTGGTGCTGACGCTATATCTGCAGAACGGGCGGCAGCTTTCCGCGGTGCGCATGGGTATCGCCATCCTGCCGCTGGCCATCACCTTTCTGATCACATCGCGGGTAGCCAATGCCTTGGTACGGCGCTATGGCGTCCGCGCGCTGTTGGCGGGGCTCGGCCTGATGGCCCTGGGCCTGCTGGTGCTGCTGGCGGGATTCGGAACAGAGTGGGCACACCCCGCCACGCCCAGCATGATGCGCATCGGCATTGCGGTGGCGCTGTACGGGGCGGGACAAGGGCTGGTCGTCGTTCCGCTGATCGGCTTGGTGCTGACGGGCGTCGCACGTACGCAAGCGGGGGCAGCGGCGGGATTGCTGATGACCGCGCAGCAATTGGCGGGCGCGCTGGGCGTCGCCTGTATCGGCGGCCTGTATTTCACCTTCGCCGCTCCCGGCGGCGCCAACGGCATGGCGCACGGCACGATGGCGGGCTGCACCGCCATGCTGGCAGCGCTCGGTGCGGCGGCCGTCGGCTTTGCGCGGCTGGGTGCACAACAGCGCCGACTGGCCGCCACCGGCGCGGCAAGCCCGGCCTCAGCCCCGCCGTACCAATCCCGCCATTCGATACTCGGGCGCGCGACACAAGCGCGCCTGGGTGCATTGATCGGCCCCGACGGAGGTTCCAAACTCCCGCGCGATGCGCTTGGCATCGTTCCTCTTCTTCCCTCATGGCCACTGTGTCCCATCTTCGCGCCGCGGTCTCGGCCACGTCCGCTGCACCATCCCTGGCGCGCCGCATCGTTGCGGAGGCACTTGGCACAGCCCTGCTGATTGCGGTGGTGATCGGCACGGGCATCCACGCAAGCCGACTCTCCGGCGGCGACGCCACGTGGACGCTGCTGGCGCAATCGCTGGCCGGTGGCGCCGGGCTGCTTGCGCTGCTGACGGTCTTCACGCCGGTGTCGGGCGCACACCTGAACCCCGCGGTCACGCTGTCGGCGTTGTTGCGGGGCAGTCTGCGCGGCCATGAGGCACTCGCCTACCTGGCTGCCCAAGCTGCGGGGGCCGTGCTCGGCGTGGCGGCCGCGCATGCCATGTTCGGCATGTCGGCGTGGGCGCCGGGCACGCATGCCGCAACCGGGCCCGCCCTGTGGTGGAGCGAGGCACTTGCAACGTTCGGATTGATTGGGGTGGGCATCGCATGCGGCCGTCACGCGCCCAGGCACTTACCGCTGGTGGTGGCCGCCTATATCGCGGCGGGGTACTGGTTCACGTCGTCGTCCTCGCTGGCCAACCCGGCATTGGCCCTTGCCTGCGCGCTGACCGACGGCCCCTCCGGCATCCGCCCTGGAGACGTGCCGGGCTACATGCTCGCGCAGTTGCTCGGCGCGATGCTCGCAACGCCCTTGTTCAATTGGCTGATGGGCGTAGAAGCGTCGCCGGCGCTGGCATCCGACACGGCCATCGCCCCGGCGCAAGCCGTACCGATGCACCGCGGGGCCGGCTGAGATCGCCGCTCAACGCAGCGCCGTCAAACCGCTGTCGCGAACGTACTGAAACAAATCCGTCTCGCGCACCAGCCCGAGCTTACGCAGCGCCACGGTTTTTTGCGTGCTGACGGTTTTGATGCTCGATCCGAGCTTGAGGGCGATGTCCGACACGCCCATGCCGCCGGCATACATGCGAAGCACTTCGCGCTCGCGCTGGCTCAGTCGCTCAGTCACAGTCCGCTCGTTGGAACCGAGGCCCGTGTCCGCCAGGATGCGCGGGCTGTCGTAGCGCACGCCTCGCGCACCGGCCATGACAGCGTGGCCGACATGAACCAAGCCATCGTCCTTGCTCACGATGCCGGACACACCGATTTGCCGCATGGCCCGCAAGAGGGCCGGATTGTGAACCATCGTGCAGACAACGATGGCGCGCTTCGGATGCTTCTTGCGCAGGCGCGCCAGCAGTTGCATGCCATCGAAGGCGGGTTCGCCGCCCATGTTGTAGTCGGTCACGATGACGTTGCAGTCGGTGTGCAGAAGCACCTGCAGAAGTTCGCGTCCGTCGTGTGCCTGTGCAACGACACGCTGCTGGGGAAACTGCCCGATGGCGGCCGCCAGCCCCAGCAGAATCAACGGATGATCGTCTGCCATCACGATCGAGAGGACAGAGGACATGCGCGCGCGGTCAGCTCAGGCGCGTCGCCGGAGATGGCGCATCGTACTTGGCAAGCAACAGAGGGGGAGAGATCCGAGCCGTCATGGGAGAGTGGAAGGCCGCCGAAAGGAGCCGGTACCTTACTGACCCGATGTGCCCGACGGGGTCAGATTTTTCTTACTTTTGCGGCGTGTAACCTTTCGGCGCAGAAGCTGTTTTTATCAGGGCTGAAGAAAACTGAATCGCCCTGCAGCATTCGCACTTAAGCCGCCGCTTGCACATGCGCCAGAAACGCCGTGACGGAGAGCGGCGCGGCCCACAGATAGCCCTGGCCCGTTGCACAGCCCAGGGCGCGCAGCGTTTGGCGTTGCGCTTCGGTTTCCACGCCTTCGGCAATGCACTCGAGCTGCAAGGTGCGCGCCAGTTCGATCATCGTGCGGCAGATCACGCCGCGCTGGCTGGTCTGGTCCACCGCGGCTGTAAATGAGCGATCGATCTTGAGAATGGTGAATGGCAGATCCGCCAGCAGCTTGAGCGTGGCAATGCCCACGCCAAAATCATCGATGGCCAGCGGATGACCGAGCAGGCGCAGACGGTTGAGCGCAATGGTGAGCTGTGCGGCATCAGGCACGGGCGAATCTTCCGTCAGCTCGATGGCGATGGCCGCCGGCGCAATACGCGCCTCACGCACGATCGTTTCGATGCGGTCGACGGTGCCGGCACGGCCCAGCGTCTGCGCAGACGCGTTCACGCCGATCGAGACGGGATGCGCATGCGCGGCCAGCGCGTGCTGCACACGCACGCAATGCTCCAGCACGTGGAAGAACAGGCCATCGGACAGCCCCAGCGCTTCCAGCCGCGGAACGAAAGCCGCGGGCGATACCCGCCCATGCACCGGATGCATCCAGCGGCACAGCGCCTCGGCGCCGGCAATCTGGTTGGTGGCCAGATCGTGCTGCGGTTGGAAGACGACTTCGATCTGCTCGGGCGTTTCGTGGATGAGGGCCGCCAGTTCATCGTCGGAAAACTGCGGCAAACCCGGGGTTGCGGCAGGCACCGGGTCCAGCTCGCGCGCAGCGGCTTCTTCCAGCAACGGCAGCACATGTGTCGGACGCAGTGGCTTCTGCACGCCATGCGTGCGCGTCAGCCCGATCGCATCGGCCAGGCCGACATGCGACTCGACGATCGGTGCGTCCATCGCGCTGACCCACGCCCACACGGGCGCCTGGCGCGGAAAGACACGGCCGCCGCGCAGATGCATCTGCTCCATCAGTTCCGGACCGTTCATACCGGGCATGTCGATGTCGCACAGCACGAGATCGACGTGGCAGAGCTGGAGGAGGTAGAGCGCCTCGCGGCCGTCGCAAGCGGTCAGGATCTGCTGCACGCCCAGCGTATGGAGCAGTTGCCGGGCGGCAGCCCGTTGCACGGGGTGGTCGTCCACCACCAGCACGGCGAGTTGCGCGAAACCTTCCATCGGCCAGTCCTTGTCGTTGTGCGTATCGGCGCGCAGCGCATCGTGTTTGCGCTGTGTGACGCCACCGTCAGCCGCCATTGAAGCACCCTGCAGAAGCCTTGTCAGGCACAGTCAACACGGAGCCGGAAAAAACAAAGCCCGCGCAGCTTTTCAACTGCGCGGGCCTTGAGCGATTCCCCCAACCTTTTGAGCTTCCGACGCCGGTGTCGACGGCGTCGGGATGGAAGAAATCGTGCCCGAAAAAAATGAAGCCCGCAACAGGGGCGGGCTCAAAAGGGGGGGAGTGCTCTCTAAAGAGAGAGCAAGGTGAAGTTTAGTGGAGGGGATGACGTCAGACTGTCCGGGGTTCGCCGAAACCCTTGTAGGACAAAAACTGACGAAATTTGGCGATGTTAGCTGCACAAAGCACGCTGTTGCGCGCACATTAGCAGCAGCAACGTGATTCAAACAACGCTTTGGATAGGATCGGCGCTGACGCGGGCAGGCGACTCAAGCGTGGCTCGGCGCGCGCGCTTAAAAAATTTGCGCTCGTTGCTATCGGGCAACGCCGCGCTCGCAGGTCGCTTGAGAGGAAGGTTTCAGAGTAGCCAGGATCGGCCGAGATGCAAGGCGGCCAGAAGAACAACAACGGCGGCGGCGCACCAAAGAAAAAAGCCCGAGCACCAGGTGCTCGGGCCACAATCCACCAAGGAGGGTGGAGGAGACAGTTCCTACTATAGCGAATCGTTTGCTGCGTTGCAATAAGGTAGAACTACTTAATGTAACGAGAAGCTACAAGCGTTGCCAGCGCACCACGTGTGACGGAAACGCTTGCAACCGTCACACACTGCTGCAGCGCAGCAAATGACTTGGCGCGCCGCCGGCTAAGCTGAGCCAGCGGCGCGCCGCACTTCAATCTCGGGTCAGTTCGCGAAAGTAATCGCTGACTTAGCGTGAGGCCTTAAAACGCCGGCAGGATCGCGCCCTTGAACTGCGTGTCGATGAACTTGCGCACGTCTTCAGATTGGTAGGCGCGCACCAGCGTCTTCACCCACGGCTGATCCTTGTCTTTTTCACGCACGGCGATGAGGTTGGCGTACGGCCCTTGGCGATCTTCCAGTGCGATGGCGTCCTTGGTCGGCGTCAGGCCGTTCTTGACCGCGTAGTCAGTGTTGATCGAAGCGGCGTCCAGATCATCCAGCGAGCGCGGCAGTTGCGCCGAATCCAGCTCGATCAGCTTGATCTTCTTCGGGTTCTCGACCACATCACGCGGGGTCGCATTGTTGCCGTTCGTGCCGGCGCCGGCCTTGAGCTTGATCACGCCCACCTTTTGCAGCAACAGCAGCGCGCGGTTGCCGTTGGACGGATCGTTCTGGATACCGACCTTGGCACCTTCCTTGAGCTGCGCGAGCGACTTGACCTTCTTCGAGTAAAAGCCCATCGGCGCCACATACGTCAGGCCCACATTGACAATCTTGTAGTGGCGCGCCTGGATCTGGCTGTCGAGGAAGGGTTGATGCTGGAAGCCATTGGCGTCCAGGTCGCCCGAATCGAGCGCCGGGTTGGGCTGGGCGTAGTCGTTGAACTCGATGATCTTGACGTCGAGGCCATCCTTCTTGGCGACCTTCTGTACGACTTCCCAGATTTGCGCATCGGGGCCGCTCATGGTGCCGAGCTTGATCTGCTTGGTATCGGCATTGGCGGCGGTGGCGACGGCAAAGGCGATGGCCGGTACGGCCACGCGCGCAAGGCGGGAGAACAGGGACATGGAGAAACCTCGTGGATCTTGTCGTGAATGAAATCCGCCCGCGGATAGCGGGCGTGTGACGTGATCCTGTCATAGCGGCATCCGTAACCGAACGACTTTTTCGGCATGTCCATATGCCCTGCGACGGTGCAGCCAGGCTAGGCGATGGGCTCGGCGTCTTCCAGAGGCGGCGGCTCGGCGGCGGGCAGGGCGACGACGAAGCACGCGCCGCCGTCAGCCGGCGCCTCCACCCAGATGTGGCCGTGATGCGCACTCACGATGGCCTCGCACACGGCCAGGCCCAGCCCGACGCCGGTGGTGGCCGATTCCTTCTCACCGCGCGTGAACTTCTCGAAGATGGTCTGCACCGAACCCGCCGGCACGCCGGGGCCGTGGTCGCGCACACGCAGGCGGAGTTCGTTGCCGCGTGCTTCGTCGTGGACAATCTCGCCAGAGATACGCACCTCGGTGCCGGCCGGCGCAAACTTGCCCGCGTTCTCCAGCAGGTTCGACAGCACGCGCTCCATCAGCGGCCCGTCGCAGCGGATGAGCGGCAGGGCTGCGAGGTCATCCACCACCACACGATGATCGGGCAGCGGAATCGCCTGCAGCGCCGCGCCAACCAACTCCTCCACCGATTGCCACTCCAGCCGCAGCTTGACGTCCTGGTTCTGCAGCCGCGCCATGTCGAGCAGGTTCGTGACCATCGTACGCATGCGCTGGGCCTGCTGCCCGATGGCGGCCGCGGCTTCTGCCTGCAGCGCGGGCAGGGGCGGCTGCGCGCGCAACAGCGTTTCGGCCATCCCCACCAGGCCCGTGAGCGGCGTGCGCAAATCGTGCGACACGGCGGCCAGCAGTGAATTGCGCAGCCGCTCCGATTCAATCCGCACCAAGGCGTCGCGAGCGACTTCCACGTAATGCACACGCTCGATGGCAATCGCGATGAGCGTGGCGCAGGCGTCGATCTGGCGGCGGTTGTCGGGTTGGGCGAGCACCTGGAAAGTTTCCGGCTCCACGGCCAGCACACCGCGAATCGCCATCGGCGCCTTCAAGGGCAGATACAGCACCGAGCCAGACGGCAGCGTATGCGTGCCCGTACCGGCAGGCTGGCCGTGCTGGTACGTCCAATCGGCCAGCACGCGGTCAAGATTCGGCATGCCGGACGGTGCATCGGTGCTGCCTTCCGGCTTGGCGACCTGCGGTGCGCCCAACCGCCCATCGAGCCCGACGAAGAAGAACGCACAGCGCCCGCCAAACGTTGCGTTGACGAAGCGCCCGCCGATGCTGACGATCTGGTCCAGCGTGAGCGCGGCAGACAACTCCCGCGCGGCCTCATACAACGCATGCGCCGCCGCCTCGCGCTGCACCGCCACCTCGGCCTGTTCACGCAGGCCCGCCGTCAGCTGGCCCACCAGCATGCCGACCGCCAGCATCACCCCAAAGGTCAGCAGGTACTGCACGTCGCTCACGGCAAAAGAGAAACGTGGCGGCACGAAAAAGAAATCGAACAGCGCCACCGACAGCACCGACGCCAACGCTGCCGGACCCCGCCCGTGGCGCATCGCCACCGCCACGACGGCGGCCAGGAACAGCATGACGATGTTGGCCAGATCGAACACCGGCCGCACCAGGCTGGACAGCGCCGTCGCAATGCCGACGTACACGCAGGCGGCCACGTAAGCCGGCTTGAGCCAACCAACCTGTGCATCGGCCGCGCGCTGGGCTTCGCTGCGCACATCAGCGCGGCCGACCTCCGCTGCGCGCGGCGTGAGCTGGATATGCGCCGGGTCCGCCGCGGCACGGATCACGTCGACCTCGGGGCAATGCCGCGCCAGGGCCTCGGCAAAGTCGCCGCTGGGCAGCCGGCGCTCCAGCCCGATCGCCAGCCGCAGCGCCACGACGACGGCCCGCGCCGATCGCCAGCGCTTCTCCGGCGGGCGCCCGATCACGGCCTTGGTGATGTTGTGGCGGCGGATATAACCGGTGATCGCCTCGACGGCGTTGGTGCCGGCCAGCGTCTCCACCTTGGCGCCGGCGTCTTCGGCCAGCTTGAGCAGGGCATGCAACCGCTCGGTGCGCGCATCGGCGGCGCGCAGATGCGGCATCACCACGGCCACGGCATGCCAATCGCATTGAAGCTGGGCCGCGAGGCGGGCGGCGCTGCGGATGACCTGTTCGCCATCGCCCTGCGGGTCGAGGCACGCGACGACGGTTTCGCGCGTGCGCCAGACGTTTTCGATGCGGCGCGCGCGGCGGTAGGCCTGCACGTCGTCGTCGACGCGATCGGCGGTGCGGCGCAGGGCGAGTTCGCGCAGCGCGATGAGGTTGCCCTTGCGGAAGAAATTGCGCGCGGCGTGCTGCGCCTGCTCGGGCATGTAGACCTTGCCCTCGGCCAGGCGGCGCAGCAGTTCATCGGCCGGCAGGTCGACGAGGATGACTTCGTTGGCGGCATCGAACACCGCGTCCGGCACGGTTTCCCACACGCGGATGCCGGTGATGCTGCCCACCGCCTCGTTCAGGCTGTCGAGATGTTGGACGTTGACGGTGGTCCAGACATCGATGCCGGCGGCGAGCAAATCCTCAATGTCCTGCCAGCGCTTGGGGTGGCGCGAGCCCGCCACGTTGGAGTGCGCCAGTTCATCGACGAGGATGAGGGCGGGCTTTCGCGCCAGCGCGGCATCGAGATCAAACTCGGGCAGCGTGCGGCCCTTGTATTCGATCTGGCGGGTGGGGAGGCGTTCGAGGTCGGCGACCAGCGCGGCGGTTTCGGCGCGACCGTGGGTTTCGACCAGGCCGATGATGGCGTCGATGCCGGCTGCGCGCGCGGCCTTGGCTGCTGCCAGCATCGCGTAGGTTTTGCCTACGCCAGCCGAGGCGCCGAAGTAGATGCGGAGTTTGCCGCGGGCGGACTGTTCCTTGCCGGATTGGAGTTCGGCTAGGAGTTGGTCGGGGTTCGGGCGCTCGTTATCTGGCATGCGCTGTATTTTGGGTTTTTGGGACTTGGTGGTCCATCCCTGTTTCATCCCCTGCCGGGGCTGACTCACTTTCTTTGTCTTGCCAAAGAAAGTAAGCAAAGAAAGGCGCGCCCGAGATGGCGACCCACCCCTTGAATTTATGTCGCAGGGAGGGGAAGGGAAAAACTCGCTGCGCTCAGACAGTTTCCCTTCCTTTTTCCTCCCTGCAACAGAAATTCAAGGCGCCATCTAGGGCAGGGTACGGCCACACCATCGAAGCACCACCGCAGTAGAGCGCAAGCGACAAGACGCGAAGCAAAGCGAGCGAACCAGTGGAGTGCGAGCGAAGCGAAGCAGAGCACCGCAACAAACGAAACTCCGACAGACCACGCAAACCACAGTTTCGGCCGTTGACGTTCCTGCCCTTGATGGCGCCTTGAATTTTCGTAAGCGGGCGGAAAAAGGTGGGGAACTGTCTGAGCGAAGCGAGTTTTCCCCACCTCCGCCCGGTTACGCAAATTCAAGGAGTCTTTCGCCATCTCGGGCGCGCCTTTCTTTTGCTTACTTTTCTTTGGCAAGACAAAGAAAAGTGAGTCGGTCCCGGCAGGGAACGAAAGGGGGATGGACCACCAACATCAAAGCCAGCAGTCCACAACCCTCACTTCAAATCATCCAACGCCAAATTCAGTTCCAACACATTGACGGTAGGCTCGCCAAACACCCCAAGCACCGGCCCCTTGGTGTTCTCAGCCACAGCCTTCTTCACCAGGTCAGCCGAGAGATGCCGCGCACGCGCAACACGCTCCACCTGATACGCCGCAGCAGCAGGACTAATCTCCGGGTCCAGCCCACTGGCGGATGCCGTCACAAGATCCGCAGGAATCGGCGCACTGTTCGTCGGGTCCGCTTCCTTCAGCGCCGCAATGCGTGCCTTAGCCGCTTCCGTCAACGCAGGGTTGCTCGGCCCAAGGTTCGATCCGCTTGACGCCTGCGCGTTATACGGATTCGGCGCAGTCGCCGAGATCCGCCCCCAGAAATACTCCGGCGTATCAAAGTTCTGCCCGATCAACGACGAGCCAACGGCCTTGCCATGACGCTCGATGATCGAGCCCCCGGCCTGCGCCGGAAACAACGCCTTGCCAATACCCGTCACCACCACCGGATACAGCACGCCGGTAATGAGCGACAGCCCAACAAACACCACCAGCGCTGCACGCAGCAGCCCACCTTGTTGCGGCACATCGGCCTGAACAGGTTGACGCGCTTGAGTTGTGGTTGCCATGAATGCACTCCTTCCTTAAACCCAGCCCATCGCGGCCAGGAACATGTCGATGATCTTGATGCCCGGGAAGGGCAGCAGCAGGCCGCCCAGGCCGTAGATCAAGAGGTTGCGGCGCAGCAGCGTGGCAGCGCCCAGCGCGCGGTACTTCACGCCCTTGAGCGCCAGCGGGATCAGGAACACGATGATCAGCGCATTGAAGATCACGGCGCTCATCACGGCCGATGCGGGCGTCGCCAGGTGCATCACGTTCAGCGCGGCGAGCTGCGGATACGTCGTCGCGAACGCGGCCGGGATGATGGCGAAGTACTTCGCCACGTCATTGGCGATCGAGAACGTGGTGAGCGAGCCGCGCGTCATCAGCATCTGCTTGCCGATCTCGACAATCTGGATCAGCTTGGTCGGGCTGGAATCCAGGTCGACCATGTTGCCGGCCTCCTTGGCGGCCTGCGTGCCGCTGTTCATGGCGACGGCCACGTCGGCCTGTGCCAGGGCGGGCGCATCGTTGGTGCCGTCACCGGTCATGGCAACGAGGCGGCCCTGCGCCTGCTGTTCGCGGATCAGCGCCAGCTTGGTCTCGGGTGTGGCCTCGGCAATGAAGTCGTCAACGCCCGCTTCGGCTGCGATGGACGCGGCGGTCAGGCGGTTGTCGCCGGTGATCATCACCGTCTTGATGCCCATCTGACGCAGCTCGGCAAAGCGCTCGCGGATGCCGGCCTTTACGATGTCTTTCAGTTCCACCACGCCGAGCACGCGGTCGTTGTCGGACACCACCAGCGGCGTACCGCCCGCGCGTGCCACGTCATCCACGGCCGTCGATACGGCATCGGGAAACTTGCCAGCCAACAGCGTCACGTGCGTGCGAATCGCATCGGCCGCCCCTTTGCGGATCTGACGGGCCTCCCCGTTGTGCCCAACGTTGATGCCGCTCATGCGCGTTTGCGCAGAGAAGGCGACGTACACCGGTTGCGTCTTCGCCAGCGCCGCTTCATCGATGGACGCCTCGCCCAGGTTGCGCGCGAGCGTGACGATGCTGCGGCCTTCCGGCGTTTCATCGGCCAGCGACGACAGCCATGCCGCCTCGGCCAACTGCTTGGCCGTCACGCCCGGCGCCGGGATGAAGCGCGATGCCTGACGGTTGCCGTGCGTGATCGTGCCGGTCTTGTCGAGCAGCAGCACATCCACATCACCAGCCGCCTCTACGGCGCGGCCCGACGTGGCGATCACGTTGGCCTGCATCATGCGGCTCATGCCGGCCACGCCGATGGCGGAGAGCAGCCCGCCGATGGTGGTCGGGATCAGACACACCAGCAGCGCCACGAGCACAGTAATCGTGATCGGCGAGCCCGCCTTCATCACATCCACCGAGAAGATCGAGTACGGCAGCAGCGTGACGGTCGCCAGCATCAGGATGATGGTCAGGCTCACCAGCAGGATCGTCAGCGCCAGCTCGTTGGGCGTCTTCTGGCGCTTGGCGCCTTCCACCATCGAGATCATCCGATCCAGGAAGCTCTCGCCGGGGTTGGCGGTGATGCGCACGATGATCCAGTCCGACAGCACACGCGTACCGCCGGTCACAGACGAGAAATCCCCGCCCGATTCGCGGATGACCGGTGCCGATTCGCCCGTGATGGCGCTTTCGTCCACCGAGGCCACGCCTTCGATCACCTCGCCGTCGCCGGGCACCATGTCGCCGGCTTCGATGAGCACGATGTCGCCACGGCGCAGGGCGGTGGCGGCGCGTGCTTCCACACGGTCACGGCGGGCGGCATCCGCCAGCACCTTGGCCTGCACCGTGGTCTTGATGCCGCGCAGCGATGCCGCCTGCTGCTTGCTGCGGCCCTCGGCCAGCGCTTCGGCAAAGTTGGCGAACAACACCGTGAACCACAGCCACACCGATACGGCGAGGATGAAGCCCGCCGGCGCTTCGGCCTGGCCGCGCAGCGCCATCACCCACAGGATGGTGGTGAGGATGCTGCCGACGTAGACGACAAACATCACCGGGTTCTTGGCCTGCGCGCGCGGCGACAGCTTGCGGAAGCTATCGACAATGGCGGGCTTGACCAGCGCCGACGAGAACATCGACAGCTTGCGCACATCCTTGGCGGACAGCGTGGTATGCGTCGTGTGCGTGCTGCGTGCCTGCGGCTCGGCGGCTGCAGCAGTACCAGTACCGGCGGTGGGCTCAAGCTTGTGCTTGACCGTACGCACAGCCGGTTCGGATTCGGGATAACGGATAGCCATAAGGCACCTGTTGATATTGGGTAGACGACTCGCCGTGCGCTTAGCGGGCGAGATGCTCTGCAATGGGGCCTAGCGCGAGCGCCGGGATGTACGTGAGCGCGCCCACCAGCAGCACCGAGCCGATCAGCAGCACCACAAACAGCGGGCCATGCGTGGGCAGCGTGCCGGCCGTCACGGGCAGGCGCTTCTTGGCGGCAAACGTGCCTGCCATCGCCAGCACCGGCACGATGATCCAGAAGCGGCCCAGCCACATGCAGATGCCCAGCGCGATGTTGTAGAACGGCGTGTTGGCAGACAGGCCCGCAAACGCGCTGCCGTTGTTGTTGGCGGCCGACGAGAAGGCGTACAGCACTTCAGAGAAGCCGTGCGTGCCCGGGTTGAAGATGCCCGCCTTGCCCTGCGTGACCACCACGGCCACGGCCGTGCCCACCAGCACCAGCAGCGGCGTGACGAGGATGGCGATCGACGTCATCTTCATCTCGAACACCTCGATCTTCTTGCCGAGGTATTCCGGCGTGCGGCCGATCATCAGGCCCGCGATGAACACGGCCAGGATGGCGTACACCAGCATGCCGTACAGGCCCGAGCCCACACCGCCAAACACCACTTCGCCCAGTTGCATCAGGAACATCGGCACGAAGCCGCCCAGCGCGGTCAGCGAGTCATGCATGGCATTGACCGCCCCGCACGACGCTGCCGTTGTGATGGTGGCAAACAGCGACGAGGCCACGATGCCAAAGCGCGTTTCCTTGCCCTCCATATTGCCCACGGTCTGGTCGATGCCAAGGTTGGTGAGCATCGGGTTGGCGTGCAGCTCAGCCCATGCCAGGAAGACGGCGAGCACCACAAACAGCACCGTCATCGCAGCCAGCACGGCCCAGCCTTGCCGGCCATCGCCCACCATGCCGCCAAACGTAAAGCACAGCGCCGCCGGGATGATGAAGATGCACAGCATCTGCACGAAGTTCGTCAGCGCGTTGGGGTTCTCATACGGGTGCGCGGAGTTGGCATTGAACGGGCCGCCGCCATTGGTGCCGATCATCTTGATGGCTTCTTGCGAGGCGATCGGACCCATCGGCAGAGTCTGCGTTTGCGTGGTGGCCTTTTCCGTGACGGGGTTGCCTTGGGCATCCTTGATCGGCTGGCCGTTGGCATCCATCTTCGGGTTGTCGTACGTGGTGGCGGTGACGGTGGTCACCTCCTTGTAGCCATCGAAGTTCTGGATGACGCCCTGGCTGACAAAGAACACCGACACGATGATCGACAACGGCAGCAGCACATAGACCGTCGAGCGGGTGAAGTCGACCCAGAAGTTGCCGATGGTGTTGGCCGAGTGGCGCGCAAAACCGCGGATGAGCGCAATCACCACCGCAATGCCGGTCGCCGCAGACAGAAAGTTCTGCACCGCCAGCCCGAGCATCTGCGTGAGATAGCTCATCGTGCTTTCGCCCGAATAGCCTTGCCAGTTGGTGTTGGTGACAAAGCTGACCGCCGTGTTGAACGACGAATCCGGCGTGACCGCACCAAAGCCCTGCGGGTTGAGCGGCAGCCACTGCTGCGCGCGCTGCAGCGCATACACCGCCAGCGCGCCCAGCACGTTGACGACGATGACGGCCAGTGCGTAGTGCTTCCAGCCCATCTCGGCCTTCGGGTTGACGCCGGCCACGCGATAGAACAGCCGCTCGACGGGGCCGAGCCAGTGCGTGCGCGATGGCTTGTCACCAAACACGCCGGTCATATACGCGCCCAGCGGTTTGGCCAGAACCAGCAGCACGACCAGATAGATCGCCAGCTGGAGGAGGAACGCATTCATGGTGTGCCTCGCAGTGTTGTTAGAAACGTTCTGGCCAGAGCAAGGCCACGAACAAGTAGACGAGCAGAACCACCGTGATGGCCCCGGACAGCGCATAGAGCCAGGTCATTGCTGTTTCTCCATCGCGTGCGTGGTGGGTTGGTCTTTGGTGGCGAGCCGGCCGGAGAGGGCGAGCAATCCGCCCACTGCCAGGGCCAGCACCGCTAGGCCGGCGAGATAAACGAGGTCCATATGCGCTCCCCTTTCCTTCGGGTGGTGGTCGTTAGAACGTCTTGGTCACGGCGAGCAGGGCGGTCGCCTTGCCCATGTAGCTGTTACGTGTGTTGGTGTAGGCCAGACGCGATGCATTCGTGTCGATGTAGCTCAAAGAAGCTGTCCAGCCCGAACCAAAATCCTTCGTTACGCCCACTTTCCAGTCGGCATAGGACGTGCGCACCACTTGGTGCGGCACTTGTTGATAGCCCACGTGCAGGTTCAGCGTCAGGCCCCAGAAACCGGTGTCGAAGTTGCCCGACAGATCGAAGTACTGGCTGTGGTGGCTATCTGCAAAACCGAACAGGTTGGAGAACGCATGCGAATACTTGAACGTGACGGGCCCGTAGCCGATCTGCGCATAGCCTTCCGTGGTGTGCGGGCGGGTGTAGCTGTCGGGGTAGCTGCCCGGGTAGTAGTACTGCAGCACGCCCACATCAATGGGCACATCCTTCATCAGCTCGGTCTTGTAGCCGCCGTAGAAATCCATCTCGATGGGGGCAGAGACGTTGGGGTTGGAATCCCCCAGCCAGCTGATCGACGAGTTCCAGTTGCCCACGTAGAAGCCGTTGGGCAGCGCGTAATCCACGCCGCCTTGGATGGCAGGCTTGTTGTTGGTCTGCATGAGACCGCGATAGCGGTACTGGCTGGCCAGCGTGACGTTGGCCGTCAACGGGCTGGCAGGTGCAGCCGGGGCGGCAACAGGTGCCGGGGCAGCGTCAGTGGACTGCGCAAATGCGGCCGCGTTCGACAGTGCTGCGGCACAGAAGACAACGCCACCCATGACGGTGGCGCGCAAAGAAACGTTGGCTTGCATGGACCTTTCCCTTGTTGTTTTAGGTGCCGCCCGGCCCGGCGCAGATGCGCGTCAACTGGGGCCGGATGCGGCGTGCGGACAGGCTCCCGTCACAGGGCCTGCGTGCAGTGCAACATTAGGGAAGCGGGGATAAAAACGGGATAAAGCTTCAGGGGAGGGGTGTAAACGCCGTGTAAAAACGGTCGATTGCCCGGGCGATCACTGCCCCAGTTGTATCAGGGGTGCCCGCGAGCCAGACACACCGGGCCGCGATACAGCTCCGAGCAAAGGCGGGACATCCCGTAGCGGATAGCGCCGGTCTTGGTTGTCGGATTTCGGGGAATACGGCCACGCGCATTGCGGCGGGCTCCGGCGCGGTCGACTTTGATGGCTACGCACGTGTTGGCCGGCACCCCGCGCGGATGGCGGTAACGCTGCGTCATGACGACGAGCGTCCTGCGTACGGGCGCACTGGTTAGCGAACCAGCGTCACCGGAATGCGAGACAGGCGCATCAACCGGTTGGACAGCCGGGCGGCCATGAGGGAGCCGAGCGGTGAGCGGGCAGCCGAGCCCATGACGATCATGTCGCATTGGTTGGCGGCAGCGGTTTGCGCGATCGTTTCGGCCACGCGACCGATCCGGACCTGGGCAACGTAGTGCGCGCCGGCATCGTCCAGGATGGCGCGCGCCCGCCGCAGGGCCTCTTCACCGCTCTGTTCCTCAATCTCGCGCAGGGCCTGCAGCGAGTGGTAGGCGCTGGCGCGTCCCCCTTCAATCGGTGTCTGTACGTTGAGCAGCACGATGTCCGACGCGCAACGGTCCTGGCAGAGAAAGGCTGCATGGCGAACCGCGTCGAGCGCGTGGCGAGAACCGTTGACGGGGACGAGAAGCTTGAGCATTGCGTAACCCTGATCACGTTGGTCGACCGGCGGCAGGGTGAGTCGGGTCGTTGCCTGCACAGTGCCGGGGGCATGGCCGTTTGAACAGCGTGACGGCCTGTCGGTGTTATACGAACGCCGCCGCAAAGACGGTGTAAAGACTGCGGCCCGTGCCCATAAAAAAGGTGTAAAGGGACGCGCGTACCGCATGCGCCGTGGGCGCGGCGTCGGCTGACGTCGGCCCAGCAGGACCAGCGGCAGCGGCAGTCTTCACGAGGGATCCCCGGGGTTCGAGAGCCCTTTCTCATGGTGCTCGATTGCGCGCCCATAGCGCCGGGACGCGCTTCGCTCATCCAGGTAAAGCACCACGAACAACATCACGAGGGCGAGCACGGCACCGGCGCCGAGTAGCCATCTGGCGGCCAAAGTCATGATGATTGAGCGCACTGCGCCCCCATAGTCCAGTCAATGCAAGAGTAGTGAGGCGGCCATTAAAAACGTGTAGAGACTTGGCGTGGCTGTAGAAAAATCCTGTAAACGCCCTGCCCGTGCGTTTGCGGGTGACCATCACAGCAAGCCAGCCCAGGCATGCATCTGTGGCGTTGCGAAGGGTGTTGTTTTAGATTGCCGACTAGAACGCCATCCAACTCGGCGCGCACGCGTGGGAATGACTCCTCCTGCGACGACGACGCGCGCATCGATATCATCTGCTGCAGGGGAGACACCATGGCACGCTTCGCCAAGATGTGGCAGTTGCTGTTCGGCAAGCCATTGGACCCGCTGGACCCGCGCACGCGACACGCCATTGCCGTGACGCCGCTGCTGGCGTGGGTCGGCCTGGGTGCGGATGGTCTCTCATCCTCCTGCTACGGCCCGGAAGAAGCCTTCCTGGCACTGGGCCAGCACACACCGCTTGCCTTGTTCCTTGCGTTGGCCACCGCTGCCACGGTGTTCATCATCGCGCTGGGCTACAACCAGGTCATCGAGCTGTTTCCCACTGGCGGAGGCGGTTACCGCGTAGCCACGGCGCTGCTCGGACCCCGGCCCGGGCTCGTATCGGGCGCCGCACTCCTCGTCGACTACGTGCTGACGGTTGCAACGTCGCTTGCCAGCGGCGTCGACGCATTCTTCAGCCTGCTGCCCGTGAGCGCGCAAGCATTCAAGCTGGGCACCGAGATCGTGCTGGTTGTACTGATGACCGGGCTCAACTTTCGGGGCATGCGCGAATCCATCCTCGTGCTGCTGCCCATCTTCATCGGCTTCGTGGTGCTGCATCTCGGTTTGATCATCTATGGCGTCGCCGTACACGGCCAGCACCTTGCGGCTGTCGTGCCCGAGGCCGTCGGCGAGGCGCATGGCATGTCGCAAGCCTTCGGGCCACTGGTGATGATCGGGCTGCTGATGCGCGCGTTCTCGATGGGCGGCGGTACCTATACCGGGCTGGAGGCCGTCTCCAACAACGTCAACATGCTGGCCGAACCGCGTGTTCCGGCCGGCAAGCGGACCATGGTGTACATGGCAACGTCGCTGGCCTTTACGGCAGGCGGCATCATCCTGCTCTACATGCTGTGGCAGGCCAAGCCGGTGGAAGGGCAAACGCTCAACGCCGTGGTGTTCGGCAGCGTGATCGACCACATGGGCCTGGACTCCGCCTTCGCACGCAGTGCGCTGCTGGCCGCCGTGCTTGCGTTCGAGGCCGGCCTGCTGCTGGTTGGCGCGCAAACCGGTTTCCTGGATGGCCCCGCTGTGCTGTCGAACATGGCGCAGGACTCATGGGTGCCACGTCATTTCCGTGATCTGTCGACGCGACTCGTGCGGCAGAACGGCATCATCGTCATGGGCGTGGCCAGCGTCATCATCCTGCTGTGGACGCACGGCCAGGTGGCGGTACTGGTGGTGCTCTACAGCATCAACGTGTTCCTGACCTTCAGCCTGTCATTACTGGGCTTGTGCACCTATTGGTGGCGCCGCCGCCGCGATGGCGGCAACTGGTACACGCACTTCGGTCTGTCGGCGCTTGGGCTTTCGGTCACCAGCACGGTGCTCGTCATTACGCTGGTCGAGAAATTCATGGCCGGCGGTTGGTTGACCGTGGTCGTCACCAGCGCGGTGGTCGCACTCTGCTTCCTGATCCGGCGGCATTACGATGAAACGCGCGCACTGATCGCCAAGGAAGACGCCTTGTTTGCAGGCCAGCCTCCGGTAGTGGACCCAGCCACGGCGCCAGCACAGCCCGACCCGTCGCAGCCGACCGCCATCCTGCTGGTGGGCAAGCATCGCGGCGCCAGCATGCACGCGCTGCTCTGGGTCAACCGGCTGTTTCCGGGTCACTTCAAGAACGTCATCTTCCTGGCCGTGGGCGAAGTGGATGCCCAGAGCTACGAGGGCGCGGAGCACCTGGACCACCTGCGCCAGACCATCGGCGCATCGCTGGAGTACTACGTCGCGCATTGCCGGCGGCACGGCATGGCGGCCGACTACCGCATCGCCTTCGGCACCCACCCGATTGCCGAATTCACCCGACTGGCCGAAACAACGATGGACGCCTTTCCGAACAGCGTCTGCTTTGCCAGCAAGCTGATCTTCAAACAGGTCAACTTCCTGACCGCATGGCTGCATAACCAGACGCCGCTCGAGATTCAGACGCGCCTGCATGTGCAGGGCAAGCAGATGGTGCTGCTGCCGATGAATGTGGGGTAGGTGGAGTTGATGTGCGGGGGAGTGTAAAGGCGCTGCAGAAAGGGTAGGCGCCACATGCTGCGACGCCCGGGTGTCTCTGCTGGACTGTTTACCTGTACTCCCAGGTGTCGTCGATTTTGATGATCTACCAGGCCGCATCCACTCGCTTCATGAACAGGAGCACATGCACCGGGTCTTGCGGGTGCCCCGGGGGCGGGTTGAATGACGATCACGTCTCCTTTTACCGTCGGCCGTTTGATAGTTAGTCTCATCGGAAATCACACGCTGGCCCGAGGCAAGAAAAAGCCCGCTTGCGCGGGCCGGAGACGGGTCGATATTGCTTCGTTATGCACACAGCTTGGCGCTCGCGAGGCGATTCAAGCTAACGCCCTGTTCTGCGGCCTGCATGACCAGGGCGCGATGCGCCTGCGGTGGGATTCGCACCTTGAATTCGCCGCTGTAGGTACGGTCAGCGATTGGCTCAGGGCCTTCCTCGCCATTCGCCTCCATGTCGCACACCGTTTCGGCAACAAGGTTACGAATACCGGCAAGCGCACCTTCCGGCGTGGCAGCGAGCCACGATAGCGACGGGAATCCTGCGCAGAGGCCGACGTGCTCTCCATCTTCAGAGGACCATGTCGTTCGGTAAGTGAAGTGGTTCTGCGTCATGACTTCGCTCCTGAATCAAAAGAGCCGCACAAGGCGGCTCTCTTTGTCAGTTACCCGGTGATGAATAGGGCAGCATGTCATCGACCTTGATGATCTTCCAACCATCATGTTGCTTGGTGAAAAACACGAGAACGGTGACCTCGCTACGCGAGCCGAAACTCACAGGCACGACAACAGCATCGCCGAACGTGAGCTGCCTACCTGGCTTGATATGCGCGAGCCAGTCACGTTCGTCGTAATCCTGCACCTTCAGAAAGTAGTCCGCCCCGCCAGGAAGTTGATCTCGCTTGTAGTCTCTGCGCAGGCTCTCAACCGTGGACGCGTCAACGTAGCGACCGATCTCATGATCTAGAAGCGGAAACACTTGGTTCACCTGCTTGTTGATGTACCAGACATAGAATTGCTTTGCTTGCAGACCAGGAGATGTCACGGCGTCGGCATAGGAAGCGAACGAGAATGTCATTAGAAAACTGGCAATCCAGAATGAGAGTATTTTTTTCATTCTTGCCTCAATGATGTCGATATAGCTTGTATGGTGGCTTTTGTGTCCGATACTCTTGCCCCGGATAAAATCCATTGTTCTGGACAAAGTCTGATACCCAGGTTGTTCCGTCAAACATTGCCATATGGCCGTGGGGGTGCCCCGGGATGGGTTGGATCACAATCACGTCCCCTCGACGAGGCGACGATGCATCCCCCTCCCCCAGCTCGATAAATCCGGCCTGACGCAAGGGGAATCCATAGTCCTTTGCCGATAGTGTTCGCGTCACACTGATTCCGCCTGCTTCAATCGCCTTTCGGACATACTTTGCACAATTCCCACCGCTTTGGCTTTGCGCATGCTGTCGAACATGATTGGCGGCTGCATTACTGTCCCACATATTTTCCTCGCATTCAGTTCATCGGAAATATCTCTCACCAGATATTTCCGAGAATGCTAGGACTTAAATCGTAGTTTAAGGATTGAGATTTGTGCCATATTCATTGGAAGATGTGTTATTCCAATTCAACAGGCCTTCTTCACGTCCGTCTCGTACCAAACCCATCCGCATCATCCAACCCCGTCTACGATGATTCAGCCCCCCGCACCTCATCCGGCGATCTTTCCTCACTTCTGCCGGCCTCGTCGTCTTTTCGCTTTGCTCCCCGACTAAACCGCACCGCCAGCGCCTTGCGCGCCGCATCCAACCCTTCGCCCTGGCCCGCCACCTTGAGGAACGCATACCCCTCCAACGTGGCGCTCATCACATCGCTGCCCAGCGCCAAGTGCGAATCCGCCATGCGTTCGTGAATGCGCGCCACGCGCATGAGGCGGCTGCGTAGCTGATCGAAGCCCGCCAGATCGCGGCGCAGTTCGGCGAGGTCGAAATTGCCGGGCAGCACGTTGGGGTTGTTGTTCAGCACCTCCACGGCCTTGCGCGCGAAGGCTTCGGACTTGTCGCCCATCTTCACCAGCGTTCGGCGCTGAACCGGGGTGAGGTCGATCAGGCTGGCGAGCCGGTCTTCCAGCGTCTTCAGCGCACCGTCCACAGCGGCCAGATCGGCCGAGGTGAGCTGATACGAAATCAAGTTCTGCGGCATTTCACTCCTCGCAAATCAATTGGCGGTGCCGTGCCATCAAGGGCACGAGGGCGGGAGATTGGCCGCTGCGGCGCTGATCCGCAATGCCAGGAGGGGGTTTTGGGCGAAGAATCAGAATGATCTGATGCGGCCTTCACAACTCGACACATCGAGCGGCGTTCTCGACGGTCCGAGCTCGGTGCTCGGCGTATGAGGCTCTTTGCTCGACCGTCCGAGCTCGGAGCTCGGCGTGCGAGGCTTTTTGCTCGGCGGTCCGAGCTCGGAGCTCGACGCGTGAGGCTTTTTGCTCGGCTGTCCGAGCTCGGAGCTCGACGTGTGGGGCTTTTCGCTCGGCTGCCCGAGCTCGGAGCTCGACGTGTGGGGCTTTTCGCTCGGCTGCCCGAGCTCGGAGCTCGACGCGTGAGGCTTTTTGCTCGGCTGTCCCAGCTCGGAGCTCGGCGTACGAAAATCAGAATCCGGTGCGTACCCCCCATCGCTATAATTCCCCCGCTGCCGCACCAAGGGCAGCCGGGTGTAGCAGCCCGTCTCTTTCTCACAGGCCGGATAGCCGCTGCCACGCGGCTTTTTTCATCCGGAGCTTGTGCACGCCTATTGTTTTTACGGCGGGCCGGGCAGGGAGACCTTCGGGTCTGCCGGTTTCCTGTGAGGCCGGTCTGCTACCCCTGTCGTCGGGCCCGCCACCCTCGTGTAGCAGCGAATGGCCGGGCCTCTCTTGTCTCACAGGAGGTTCCATGACCGGAGTCGCAAGCGGGCACCGCCCCGCGTCTTATCCATCTCCACCAACAGCACCACCCACCACGTCGTCTGGCGCAGGCACGCTTACAAAAAACCGTACCTACCTGAACGGCGCAATCGCAGCGCAGGCGTATCTCAGGCGCACGCGCACCGCCATGCGCACCCACGGCCAATGCCGACCGGGGATGCTGCGTGAAGAGCTTCAACACTTCTCCGCACACGCGTTCCCGCCGGCTTTTATCAAAGGCTTTATGGATGCGATTGATGCGTACGTTTCGATGTCGCTCGGAGGGCGCGATGTCGATCCGCAGACGTGGGATGTACTAGCCGCCATAGAGCGGCGAGGCTACAGCCAATAACAACTGATTGACGCATTCCCGCGACGGGCGGGAATGCCATGGCCGTGTCGTCGCTTCCCTCAGCACCATGGCCAAGACCATCCCATCACTCAACGTGTTCTTCAAACTCGCTGAGCCGCCTCATGACAGCGGGATTGTCTTTGTACCGCCGCTTCAACGCTGCAAGACGCTTGTCAGTGCCAGCGCAGTAGATGTCGAAGCTGTCGAGCAGCCTTTCTCGACGCGCAACCTGCTCCGGACTGTCTTCCTCAATCACTTGCCGACGGATGTAGTCACAGGTCTTCCGTTCCTCAATGAACGTTGTCACTTCCGATGGCGGGCGCGGCGGCGTAAGCGCGCTTGCGTGCGAACACGCGGTCAGAAGGACGAGGCAGCCAGCAAACCTCAATGTGGCGCTCATATACCTCAAACCTTCCCCACCGGCTTCAACTCCCACATCGGCAGGTAATTCATGATCGGCCGCTCAAACGTGCCACCCTTGTCGAGAAAGGGCTTGGCCGAATCCAGCATCGGGCGAAACGTATCCAGTTGCTTGGCCGCATCGAGATCAGTCCACAGGCTCACGTTCGACAGCGACGAGGTCGCCTCGTCCTCGCCCACATAGAACGCGACCAACCCGCGCATGGCTTCGATACCGGGCCGGAGCACGGCTTCGAGGTCGTTCATCATCTGGCGCATCTCGGCGAACTTGTCTGGTGGACACCGAAGAATCGAGACTCGGACGACTGGCTGCATTGGGAACTCCTCGCATTGAGATGCGTTGAACAAGTTTCGACTCTCGGCGCACTGCCGGCCTGCACTCGTTCGCTAACTCGCAGATTTCGCTTCGCAGGTCAGCGCGCGACGCAGGGCCTCGTCAAGAGTAGTACGCGCCACGCGGGGTGCAAGCGTGAAGGAGAGGGGGGCGGGCGCTGGTGGCTCGGGGGTTACGTCTGCGGCGGATGCTCGCCCGACGATTCGATGACGTTGGGATGGCCGCTCGCAGCAAGGCGCGGCTCAAGCAGGTTGTGCAGCAGCATGCCCAGCACGGCGCCCGCGCATTCAGCCAGCACAAACCCCGGCACGCTGCCGGGCGCGATGCCGGCAAAGCTGTTGCTGAACATGCGCCCGAACGCGGCCGCCGGGTTGGCGAACGATGTGGACGCCGTGAACCAGTACGCCGCGCCGATGTACGCCGCCACCATCGATGCAGCCCGCCCGTTGGGCGCCCGCAGGATGACGAGCAGCAGGCCGGCGGTGGCCACCGCTTCGGCAATCCACTGCCCCGTGCCGCTGCGCACCTTGGTGGAAAACTGCAGCAGGGTCATGTCGAACATGGCGTGCGCCAGCCATGCACCCAGCACCGCGCCCAGCATTTGCGCAACGATGTACGGCAGCAGGGCGGCGCCGGGCAGCTCGCCACGCGCCGCCATCACAGCGCTCACCACCGGATTGAAGTGCGCCCCGCTGATGAGCCCCAAGGCTTCGATCAGGACGTAGAGGCCTCCCACCGTGGCGGCCGTGTTGGCGAGCAACGCGATCGCGACGTTTCCGCCAGACAGGCGTTCGGCCATGATTCCGGAGCCGATCACGATGGCCAGCAGTAGCGCCGTACCCAGTGCTTCGGCGGTGAGCCGGCTACGTAGTTCGACCATGGTGCTCAGGCCTGCGCAATGCGTTCCAGCGCGGCCTGCAGTTCGGCGTTGCTGAGTGTGTCGAGCGGCAGCGCCAGCAACTGCAGCATGCGGTAGCCGATGGCCTGACGTGTCAGTTCAAAGGCTTGCCGCTTGCCCTCCTCGCCGCCCGGCGCGTTGGAGGGGTCGGCGTAGCCCCAATGCACCTTGACGGGACTGCCGGGCCAGTAGGGGCAGGTTTCCGCTGCGGCGCTGTCGCACACGGTGATGACGATGCGCATCTGCGGGGCGCCGTCGCCCACGAATTCGTCCCAGCTCTTGCTGCGGTAGCCGGTGGTGTCGATGCCTGCGTTGGTGAGGGCTTCCAGTGCAAACGGGTTGAGGCGGCCGCTCGGTGCGCTGCCGGCGCTGTAGGCGCGCACGTCTTTGCCGAGTTGTTTGGCCCAGTGGTTGAGCATGCCTTCGCTCAGCACGCTGCGTGCGGAGTTGTGGGTGCAGAGGATCAGGACGTTGGTGGTGCGGGCGGCGGTGGGGGTGGTCAGCATTTGCAGTCACTGGCGGCGCTCAGGCAGGCGTTGCCCTGGCAGCAGTTGTCGGTCAGGAAGCCCAGCAGGGCATTCATGTGGTCATACGCCGCGCGGTAGATCAGGTTGCGGCCGTCGCGCTCTTGCGTTATCAGCCGCGCTGTCGTCAGTTCCTTGAGGTGGAACGACAACGTGGCGCCCGGCACTTCGAGCTGTTCGGCAATCGCACCCGGCGTGAGGCCGGTTGGGCCTGCCACGACCAGCATGCGAAACACCTGCAGGCGAATGCCGTGAGCCAGCGCGGCGAGGGATCGGATGGCGTCGGTCTCTTCCATAGTTCCAACATATTGAAACTATTGAATGACAGCCGGGTGTCAATCCGTAGGCTGTGTTGCCGCTTTGCCCACAACCCCGCCACGGCCTCGATGCCCCACAGAGGGTTTATCGGTTTACTTCTTTATGTATACAGATAGTAGTAGTAGATAACGGTGGATAAGTCCTGTGGATAAGCACCAAAAGCGCTTTGGCATCAACCACTTGCAGAACGGACAACCCATCGGACAGCGTGTGCCGTCGCGTGGATGACTGCAGGGCATCGCGTCGGGGCCCGTCGCCACGGTGGGAAGTTATTCCCGTGCTGTCTGCACGCTGACCCCGGAGAACCAACACGTTTGTCCCTGGAGTTATTCACAGGGGGAGGGGAGGTTATCCACAGTGGCATCTCTCCCACCCGGCTAGTGCGGGTAGTACTCCAGCTCTGCAATGCGCGCCCGGATTGCCTCCACGTTCAGCCCTTCGATATCGGGGCTCGCCACCGAACCGGCGTCTGCCCGCCATGGCGCGTTGTCGGCGGCCTTCTGGGCTGTCCGATAGGCCAGCCACGCACGTTGTGCGTTACGGATGGCCTCGCGCGATACGGGGTCGGATTTGCTCATTACGGCTTGGTACAGCGTGTTCATCTGCCGGTCGTAGGCCTGATACGCGGCGTGCGTGCACTCGGTCATGCCGGCCGTGGTTTCGCCGCGCGGGGTTTTCAGGCATTGCTCCAGCGCGTCGTCGATGGGGTCCGCGGCCGATGCGGCCAGGGGCAGTAGCAACGCGGCAGCGACGGAAAGCGTACTGACGACTCCGCGCATAAGCCGGGTGGCGAGATAGGATGCTTGGTGGGTCGGGGCGTTGAGCGTAGGAAGGGCCATTGCGTACCTCATCGTTTTTTCGGCGGGGGGTGGTTGCCATGGTAGGAAAAGTCTTTCCGTGCCGCTCTGGCCGGGGGGTGAAAGCAACCAGGCGCGGAGAAAGCACACCAGACGGGCCAATTCCGCAGCACAATCGCGCACACGCTTATCTTGTTTTCCCATGGGTGCATCCAATGACGCCATTTCGCGGCATCTCCGCTATCGCTTTTGCCATCGCCTTGCTGCCCACGGCTACACACGCAGCCAGCTTTGATTGCGCCGCCGCCCGCAGCCCCATCGAGCATGCCATCTGCAATGACGCGCAGCTCTCCGCGTTGGATAGCCAACTGGCCGATACGTACCGCGCTGCGTTGAACAAGCACGGCGTCGACACCAATGAATTGAAGGCCGCGCAACGCGATTGGCTGAAACAGCGTGCCCCATCGAGCCAGATCGACGTGGAAGAATTGAAGTACGCGTACCGCACGCGGATTGACGAGTTGGAAGCCCAGCCCGCTTTTCCGGAGCCAAGCGAGCCGGTCAATGGCCCGGTCTTCCCGCTGACGGCGATCGCGAAGCAGCGCGACTTCGTGCTTCGCATGCTCGAAGCCTGCCCGGGGGACAGCAGCAAGGAGGACATCACCTGCGAAGGGCCCGCCCAGTTGGTCATTCATGACAAGGGCCAACGCGCGGTGCGCCAGGTCATCAACCTGTCGAGGGTATTTGTCGCTCTGCCCAAGGGGGGCAGGGGGCCGCTGGTCAACTCGGCGCACCTTTATGACTACCAGGGCGTAATCAACGTTGGCGATTTCAACTTCGATGGCCAGGAAGACTTCGGCATCCAGACTGGTAACGAGGGCAGCTACGGCGGCCCGAGCTACGACGTCTATCTGTTCAATGCGCAGGCGCAGCGCTTTGTGCGCAATAGCGAGATGACGTCGCTGATCCTGTCGACACTCGGTTTCTTTGAGGTCGATGCCGAAAACAAGCGTTTGCGGACCTTTGCGAAGGGCGGTTGCTGTTATCACGAGACCACTACGTACCGCGTCGACCGCGATGTGCCGGTCGCCGTCGCGCGCTACATCGAAGAGGTGATGAATTCCGGCGACAAGATGAAGATCACCGAAGAAACCTTCGTCAACGGCAAATGGCGCAGCAAAGTGCACTACGAGCCGATACCGAAGTGAAAGCGCTCACCCGTCGACCGCAAGCAAGCTCGCCGGGTCGTCTGCTTCGGGAGCATTGGCTACACGCCCTCATCCTGGCATCTACGCCATCTCGGCTAACCGATGGCTGATAACGCAAACACGACGGCCGTCCTATACCTGTGGTGTTCGGCCATGCGCAGGTGTGGCGGCCGTGGTGGCCGTGGTGACCTCGTTGCGGCGCTTGCCCTGGCCATCATCCAGGAGGCAGATCATGCGCATGCTCGTCAACGTGCGGATTCCGCACGAACCTTTCAACACCTATGTGCGCGACGGCTCCATCGCCGAGCGGATCCCGCGCGTGTTGGCCGAAAGCAAGCCCGAGGCGGTCTACTTTACCGAGCAGAGCGGCCATCGTGGCGCGGTGCTCATCGTGAATGTGGAATCGGCCTCGCACATTCCCGCATTGGCCGAGCCGTGGTTCCTGCAGTTCAACGCAGACTGCGAGTTCCGCATCGTGATGAGCGCGGAGGATTTGCAGAAGGCGGGGTTGGCGGAGATTGGTGCCAAGTGGAAGTGAAGTCGCCGCTGCTGGCGTGGTGTTACCGATGCAGCAGCGGATACAGCGCCAGGCCAAGCAATGCGGCGCCTGCCACGATCACCGGTTCGGGCAGCTTCTTGAACTTCACGAGCAGCAGCACCGTCGCCACCGCCAGCAGCGCCGTCGGTACATCGACGATGGAGCGCTTGGCCAGCACGATCACCGCGCCGGTAATGGCGCCCACGGCCGCCGCTGTTACGCCATCAACAAAGGCCAGAATGGCCGGCAGCTTGCCGTATTTCTTGAAGTACGGCGCCGGCAGGATGGTGAACAGGTAGCACGGCAGGAACGTGCCCAGCGCAGCCACCCACGCACCGGGCAGGCCCGCCACCAGGTAGCCGATAAAGCCGACAGTGATGACCACCGGGCCGGGCGTGATCATCGCCACGGCCACCGCGTCGACGAACTGCTTTTCGTTGAGCCAGTGGTGCTCCGTAACCACGCCGCCGTAGAGGAACGGCACGATGGCCAGCCCCGAGCCGAAGACGAATGCGCCGGCCTTGGCGAAAAACGCGCCGAGCTGCGAGAGCAGCGGCCAGTCGATCGAGCCAAGCACACCGCTTGCCGCCGCGACCGGGGCAACGGCGATGGCATTCGTGCGGCCCTGGCGCAGCCACCGGGGCGGCGCGCGCCAGAACCACACCAGCACGCCCGCCGCCAGGAACAGCCACGCCACCTCCGATTCGGTGATGACCGTCACGGCCGCCAGCAGCAGGTAGATGGCCCACAACAGCTTGTCTTTGCCGACGCTCTTGGTGGTGAGCTTGTGCGCACTGATGGCGATGATGCCGATGACCGCCGCGCCCACGCCGTAGAACACGGATTGCATCCACGTCAGGCCGCCAAAGCGCGTATAGGCCCAGCCCAGCGCCACCACCATCAGGAACGACGGCAGCACGAACGCAATGCCGACGAGCGTTGCGCCGACGATGCGGTAGTGCACGTAGCCGAGGTAGATGGCCAGTTGGGCGGCCAGCGGCCCCGGTGCGAGCTGGGCGAGCGCAAGGCCTTCCTTGTAGTCCGCTTCGGTAATCCACTGGCGGGCATCGACCAGGTCGCGGCGCATATAGCCGGCCAGCGCTACGGGGCCGCCAAAACCGAGTGCGCCAAGCCGCAGGAAATACAGGAGCAGTTGCCGGAGCGTGTAGGAGGGGCGTTCGGGGGCAAGGTTCATGCGTTACCTGGGCAAGGTATGGGGCGGTTAAGAGAGCAGCATAGGCCGCCATAAGCGTACCAATGCAGTGGACGTGCTGCGCGAGTACGTCCCCATCTTTGCACCGAGGGACCCGCAGCCTCGATGAGGAACGCGTTGACGGCCACCAATGCGCGCCCGGCTTGCCCCACGTTGGTGCCAAGCGAGACCCCCCGGGGCGGTGCAAGCCGCCGCAGCCCTCTTCGTCGATCTAGAAATTCCACACCACACCGGCGCGCATGGTGCGTGGTTCTGCGGGATGAATGTGGCGGTCATTGATGCCGGTTGCAACACCATTGGCATCCAGCGGCGAGGCTTCGCCCTTGAGCAGGGATGCGTAGTAGTAGTCGATATCGTTCACCTTTTTGTTGAGCGCATTGAGCACCTCGACGAATACGCGCACGTTCTTCTGCAGCCGGTAGCCCAGCTTGAGGTTGACCAGGAACGACGATGCGGAGCGCACGCTGTTGTCTTCAACGAGCGGGCGCGGGCCGAAGTAGCGCAGCCGTGCGCCGAGCATCCAGCGGTCGTGCATCCACGACACGCCGGCCGATGCGGTGGTCTGGATGGCCTCGGGGATGGTGTCGCCTGCCGGGTTGCTGTCGCGAAAGCGCGCGCGCGAGAAGGCCGCATCCGCATCGAGAATCAGTTCGGGCAGCGGTGTGTAGTAGGCCGCGAGTTCCACGCCCGTGCGGCGGCTCGGGCGGCTGGGCTCGGTGGTGCCGGTGTCGCCCGAGAAGACAAGTTCAGAGCCGATGTCCAATCGCCACAACGACGCGGAAAGCTGCAGGTTGGGGGCAAGCGCCCGCGTGCGCACGCCGACCTCGTAGCCGGTGGCAGGGACGAGCACCGACACCTTCTGCACCGGGTCTGCGCTCACCGGATCAACGGTGGTGGTCGCGCCGCGCACGTCATTGCTGTGATAGCCCCGGCCCCAGTTCATGAACACATCGGTACGCGCCGTGGGCGACAGCACGGCGCTCAGCTTGGGGCTCACGATGTGGTCCGTTCCATTGCCCGAATTGAGCGGGTTGCTGCTGGCAACGCTGTACCAAAACTGATCGGCCCGCACACCGGCGATGGTGCGCAGCCACGGCAGCCACTGCGTGCTGTTGCGCACGTAGAGCGCGGTGCTGGTTTCGTTCACGGTGTCGCTGCGTACCAGCGCGTACGGTTGCCGCGCCTGCGTGTTGGTCAGGCGGATCGGGTCCAGCCGGTCAAAGCGCGTCTGCGAGCCGACTTCCGTTTCGCTCTCACGCCCGGCAACGCTGCCCAGCCACGTGCGCGATGCATTCACGCCAGTGGTGACGCGGTTCTCGAACTGCTCGAACTGGTCGCCTCGCTCGGGGTTATTGAGCGCATACGTAAAGTTGGAGAACAGCCGCAGCCGGCTCTTGATGACGTAGGCGTTGGCCTTGAACACGCCGTCGGCAAGCGGCCGCAGCCAGTCGGCCGAGAGGCTGTAGCGGGACGCTGCGCCGCCATCGCTCGGGTCGATTGCACCAAAGCGCGGGATCAGCCCTTCGTTGATGGCGCGTAACGGCACCTGGTCGGTGGATTGCCACGCGTTCTTGTAGGCCATGCCCGTCACGCTGACGCGCTCGCCGCCGCCCAGCGGCACGGTGTAGCGCAGCACGCCATTGAGCTTGTGCACGCCTTCGGGCACGGTCCACGGGCCGTTCTCGCCCAGCCATTCGAAGCCATAGAGCAGCGTGCCGGGGCCAAGCGTGCTGGAATTGGCCAGCAGCCCGCGCCGGTAGTTGTGCTGCCCGAGTTCCAACTGCGCGATGCCTTGCGGCAGACGATTCACGTAGTCCATGCGCACGGCACCGGCGGCAGAGAAGTCGCCTTCTTCCGCAAAGGAGGGGCCTTTCTTGTAGGCAATGCCGTCTACCAGTTCGGGGATGACGAAGTTCAGATCGGTGTAGCCCTGGCCGTGCGCGTGCGTACGCATGTTGACCGGCATGCCGGCCACCGTGGTGGCGAGATCCGTTCCGTGATCAAGGTTGAAGCCGCGCAGGAAGTACTGGTTGGCTTTGCCATCGCCGCTGTGCTGCGTGACGATCAGGCCCGGCACGCTCTCCAGCAATTCGCCCGGCCGCAGCAGGGGGCGGTTCTCCAACTGGGCGCGCGGCACATAGCCTTGGTTGGCGGCCTCGCCCGTGGCCGACGCGGCGGCTGCAGAACCGCTGGCGGTGACGGTCCCAAGCTGAAATTCAGGCTGTTGAAGGCCCCCTGCATGAGCGATGCCCGGGTGGCCCCACGTCCAGCACAGGCCCCACAGTGCCCTCATCGACCACGCGTAACGCCCCTGCATACCACGGCCCCCTTTGCCCCGGATGTTGTTTGCGAAGTGCTATGCAAGCCTCATACCACATGTCGGTGGGCGAGGGCTTAGGGGGGATGGTCGGTGCGGGTCAAAGGCTTTGCGCTGCAACGCTGCGGTGGAAAAGCACGGAGCGCGCCGTGCCGGCGTCGTCCACTCGTCAATGGCCGGGCAGCTCCGCGCCCCACGCCGCCGTCACGTTGCCGCCCAACCGCCATTCAGAAAACGGGCGGCGCGGTGCAATCAGCGCAGGCAGCCGCGGGTCTCGCGCGTGGACATAGTAGGGCTCCATCCAGCACAGCTCATCCTGGAAGGTCCACGGAAACAGCGCCTGCTTGATCGGCGTGATCTTTTCGAAGCTCGCCGGGTCAATCACCGCATCGATCACCAGATTCGCCAGGCGGCCGATGGCGTGGTCGTTCTCGCGGTACAGGTCGATATGGCGCCGCTGCACCAGCTCTGCCGCAAACACCAGCGGGATCAGCGCGAACGTGTGGTAGTGCAGCGCGCGATCGCCGCGCTTGACCTCGCGCGCCAGCGCGCCGTCCGGGCCGATATCGCGGATGCCCTCGCGAACGCGAAGGAGTCCGGAGTTGATCAGGTCGGTGTTGTCGATTGCGGTGCCGATGGCAATCAGGTTGAGGCCCGCCCAATACACCAGGTTGTTATGCAGATGATTGATCGCCTCGGCGTTTCGGGTGGCGATCGCAATGCGCTCGAGCCACGGTGCGATGGCATCGAGCTGCGCCTGGTTGCGCTTGCGGATGTCGCTCGGCATGCGCAGCAGGACCATGGCGAAATCCGTTCCGGCCCACGACCGTTCGTAATGGCCCTGATAGCCGGAAATCTTGCCCATCAGCGCGTCGGCATCGGCCCAGGTTCGCAGCTGGCTCAGCGCGCACGTCCAATCACCCTTGTCGGCGGAAGCGTTGAGTTGTGCGATGAAATTGCGCATCGGTTTTACGTCGCGCGCGTAGCCGGCTGCGTCGTCGTAAAAGCCGGGTGGATCGATCGTCTGGACGGGTGCGGGAATCTCACAGGCGCGGGCGGCATGCACCAAGCCGAAGCCTGCGCCGACGGCCAGCGAAAACGCTAACAACGTTCGAACGTACGCGCGACGCATTTCGACCTCCGGGGCGGGGCGGCAAAGGACGGCAGACGGGGGAAGACTGGAACGAGCGGGCTTGCGAGAGTCGATGCCCGCACACGCAAAACGGCGTGGTTCGCGGCAGCGTTGACGGGCGTTACAAACGGTAGCGACTATGAAAAAGAGCCGCATCGAGCGGCTCTTCTGGCATCAGCAGCAACGCGCACTTACGCTGCGTTGTCCCCACCATCCTGCGCTTCACGCTCTTCGCGTTCCTCGCGCTCTTCACGGGGCAGGGTCAGCATGCCGGTGTTGTACACGTACTCGTACACCTCGCCGTAGCGGCCCCATTCGATGCCGATCTTGAGCACGCGCTCGGCTTCTTCGGGCTTGAGGTACGCCTCAAGTTCGCGCAGCACATGCTCTTCGCGGATCTCGCCGTCTTCGTTGGCTTCCAGCTCGGCGCGGATGTGCGCGGCCAGGGCCACGCGCTCCAGCAGCTTCTGGCCGAACAGCACCTTGCGCTCGGGCGGCTCGGTTTCCATGTAGGTCTTGCCGAACGGCGTGACGATGATGTCGCCGCGTTCGATGGTGGCCAGTTGCAGCAGGGCCAGCGCTTCGCACGCGGGCAGCAGGTCGTCGTCGGTCACGCCGGCTTCTTCTGCCAGGTGCGGCAGGTCGGCACGGCCGTTGAACGGCGCTTCGACCAGCAGGTCGAGAATGGCCTCCATCTGGCCGATCTCGGCATCGGGCAGGCGGTAGGCCAGCTCCTCGGCTGCAGGCTCGACGCCCAGATGCACGCCCACGCGCTGGGGCGACGTCATCAGCCCATACACCTCGTCGATGAGGTTGCGCACGGCGGCGGAATCGCGATTGCGCGGGCGCGGGAAGGGCACGCGCACCTCCGCACGGATGCGCCCCGGATCGCTCGACAGGATGACGATGCGGTCGGCCATCATCACCGCCTCTTCAATGTTGTGCGAAACGATGAGGATGCTCTTGATGTTGGTGCGGCGGTCTTCCCACAGGTCGAGCATTTCGTCGCGCAGGTTTTCGCCGGTCAGCACGTCGAGGGCCGAGAACGCTTCGTCCATCAGCAGCAGGTCGGGCTCGGTCACCAGCGCGCGCGCAATGCCCACACGTTGGCGCATGCCACCGGAGAGTTCGCGTGGCAGGGCGCTGTTGAAGCCGGACAGGCCGATCAGGTCGATGGCCTGTTCAGCCCGCTCTTCACGCTCGGCCTTGGGCACGCCTTGCGCCTCCAGGCCCAACTCCACGTTTTGCTGCACCGTCAGCCACGGAAACAGCGCAAACGACTGGAACACCATCGCAATGCCCTGCACGGGGCCGGAGTATTCACGCCCACGAAACAGCACCTGCCCGCGATCGGCGCGCACCAGACCCGCCATGATGCGCAGCAGCGTCGATTTGCCCGAGCCGGATTTGCCCAGCATGGCGACGATCTCACCCTGGCGCAGGTTGAGGTCCACGCCTTCGAGCACGGCGCGGTCTGTGTGGTCTGCGGTGCGGAAGATCTTCGAGACGCCGCGCAGCTCCATGACGCTTTCAGCGTTCTGGCTATGGGTGCTGGTGGTAACCATGTGTGTTCTCAGCTAAATAAGTCGTCTTAGAACATGCTCAAGATCCGTAGCGAGCGCCCCGAGGTTGGCCCGAGACGCGCAGCCGTACATGAGTACGGCGAGCATCGCAGGGTCAAGATCGGGGTGCGCAGTAGGATCATGAGCATGTTCTTACAGGCGGGTGCGCTCTTGCGCTATGTCGTAGAGGCGGTTCCACAGCAGCCGGTTGAAACCGACCACGAACAGGCTCATCACGGCAATCCCGAGGGCAATGCGCGGGAAGTCGCCCTTGGCCGTCATCTCTGCGATGTAGCTGCCCAGGCCTGTTGCCACGAGCGTGCGGTCGCCCCAGGACACATATTCGGAGACGATGCTGGCGTTCCACGAACCGCCGGCGGCCGTCACCAGGCCCGTCAGCAGGTTGGGGAACACGGCGGGAATGAGGAAGCGCTTCCACAGCAGCCAGCCGCGCAGGCCGAAGTTGCGGGCCGCCAGTTTGAGTTCGGTCGGGATGGCCGACGCGCCGGCAATCACGTTGAACAGGATGTACCACTGCGTGCCGAAAATCATCAGCGGGCTCAACCAGATTTCAGGGTTGAGCGCGAAGCGCGCGATGAGCATGACCGCCAGCGGGAACATCAGGTTGGCCGGGAACGCCGCCAGGAACTGCGCCACCGGCTGGGCGATGCGCGCCACGTTCGGGTTCAGGCCGATGCGGATGCCGATCGGCACCCACACCAGCGCGGCCAGCGCAATCAGCAGGATCACGCGCAGCATGGTCAGGAAACCGAGCCAGAAGACGTGGCCGACCTCGGCCCAGCCCACCTCGGAGCGCACGAACTGCAGCACGTGCGCCACCGCCATCAGCGCGGCCAGGATGATGACCACATCGGCAACGCGGTGCGACCACGGGAAGCGCGGCAGGAATCCGTTCGAACCGGCAGCCGTGGGCCGCGTGCGTTCGGCCCCCCAGGACAGCGTGTGCTCGGCCAGGGCAGCGGTGCGCTCCAGCAGTGCCTTGACCCACTCGGAACGGCGCAGCAGATCCAGCAGCCACGATTGCGGCTCGCGCTCCGACGACATCGTGTCGAAGCGGAAGCGGTCTGCCCAGGCGATCAGCGGGCGGAACAGCAGCTGGTCGTACAGGATGATGCCGATCAGCATGGCCAGGATGGCCCAGCCGATGGCCGGCAGGTTCTGCTGCTGGATCGCCAGGGAAATGTACGAGCCGATGCCCGGCAGCTTGATGTCGTGGCCCGACACCGAGATGGCTTCCGACGCCACCACGAAGAACCAGCCGCCCGACATCGACATCATCATGTTCCACAGGAGGCCCGGCATGGCGAACGGCACTTCCAGGCGCCAGAAGCGCTGCCACTTCGACAGGCGGAACACCGTGGCGGCTTCTTCCAGGTCGGTCGGGATGGTGCGGAACGATTGGTACAACGAGAACGCCATGTTCCACGCCTGCGACGTGAAGATGGCGAAGATGGCCGCGCATTCCACACCCACCAAGTTGCCCGGGAACAGCGCAATGAAACCCGTGACGGTGATCGACAGGAAACCCAGCACCGGAATCGATTGCAGGATGTCCAGCGCCGGCACCATCACCTTCTCGGCCGTGCGGTTCTTGGACGCGATGGCGGCAAACGCAAACGAGAACGCCAGCGACGCGCCCAGCGCCAGCAGCATGCGGATGCTGGTGCGCAGCAGGTAATAGGGCAGTTCAATGACGTCGAGGCTGACGTCCAGGTGTTCGCCGGGCGTGTATGGCACGTTCATCTGCTTGGCGGCATACGCCACGAGCACGATGGCGGCCAGGATGATCGGCAGCAGCGCCAGGTCGAAGCGGTTGGGCGGCGCCGTCAGCAGGTTGCCGAAGTTGACGCCAAAGTTGGTACCGAAGGTGGTACCCAAGCGGCCCCGGATGGTGGTTTCGTTGTCGTTCTGCTGCATCTTGGATAACCGGGACGGAAACCGCGGATGAATTTCGGGCGCCTCAAGGCCCAGGGCCGAGGCGCAATACATGGCATGGCGTACTACGGGGCTGGGCGCAGTGCTTAGCTGAAGCGTTGCTTGGCACCCGGCGGCAAGCCGCCTAGTTTACCTTGCGTAACGTCAGAGCCCGCCGCGCGGTTGTCAGTCTGACGACGTCACATTCCAGAAATGTGACAGAGATGCGACAACGCCGGCTTGTCATGTTTTACCCAACACATCACCTGCCGTTTGTTTCGGAGGCCCGCCATGTCCGCCATTGCACAAGTGATCGTTACCGTACAAGGCCGCGTGCAGGGCGTCGGCTACCGCGCGGCGTGTGCCCACCGCGCCCGTCTGCTTGGCTTGCGCGGCTGGGTGCGGAATCGCCGCGACGGGGCGGTGGAGGCCTTCTTGGCGGGCCCGGAGGCCAATGTGCTCAGCATGCGGGAATGGATGTGGGTAGGGCCCGACAGCGCCCACGTCACGCAGCTGGACGTGGTGACGGGCGATCATGAGGCGCCCGTGCCGGGTTTCGAGATCCGCCCCACAGTGTAATTTTCGGCAATCAGCAGACACGGACTCGACACGAAACCGTCACCTACAGCGCAAGCTCGGCTTCTAGAATCGGTCAGCCTAGCCCCCCTCTTCCGGTGCCCCCTCATGTCGCATCCCCTCTCTGTCCAGCCCGGGGCCGTGCCCGGGCGCTTCCGCAACCTCGGTATTGCAGCGTTCTTGCTCATGCTGGTGGGCGGCGCCGCCTACGTGGTGAGCCATCTGGTGACCGATCTGGAAAGCGTGTCCACCAGTTCGGCGCTGCCGTTCGTGCTGCTGGGCATTGCGCTGCTGATCGCGCTGGGCTTTGAGTTCGTCAACGGGTTTCACGACACGGCCAATGCGGTGGCCACCGTCATCTATACGCATTCGCTGTCGCCGCACCTGGCGGTGGTGTGGTCGGGCGCGTGGAATTTTGCCGGGGTGCTGGTGTCCAGCGGCGCTGTGGCCTTCGGCATCCTGCAGCTGCTGCCGGTGGAGCTGATCCTGCAGGTGGGCAGCCACTCGGGCTTTGCGATGGTGTTTGCGCTGCTGATCGCGGCCATCATCTGGAACCTGGCGACGTGGTATCTGGGCCTGCCGTCCTCCAGCTCGCACACGCTCATCGGCTCGATCATCGGCGTGGGCCTGATGAACCAGCTCCTGCACGGCGCGAACGGCACCAGTGGCGTGGACTGGAGCCAGGCGCTGGGCGTGGGCAAGTCGCTGCTGTTTTCGCCCATCATCGGCTTTCTGCTGGCCGGGTTGCTGCTGTGGGTGCTGAAGGCCGCGGTGCGTGTGCCCGCCCTCTATGCCGAGCCCGAGGGCAACCAACCGCCGCCGTTCTGGATCCGCGCGCTGCTCATCCTCACGTGCACGGGCGTGTCGTTCGCGCACGGCTCCAACGACGGGCAGAAGGGCATGGGCCTGATCATGCTGATCCTGATCGGCACGGTGCCCACCGTCTACGCGCTCAACCGCGCGCTCACGCCGGCCGAGACGCAGACCTTCCTGGCGGTGTCGCATCAGACTGCGGCCACCTTCGGCAAATACACCAACGGTATGGCGCCGTCGGCCAATCCGCGTGCCGACGTCGAAACCTACGTGCAGAAACGCGTGCTGACGCCCGCCACGCTGCCGGCCGTGCAGGCGTTGACGAACAGCATTGCCGCGCAGGTCGGCGAGACCGGCTCGATTGCCGCCGTGCCGCAAAACGAAGTGGATAACGTGCGCAACAACATGTACCTGGCATCCGAGGCCATCCGTCTGCTCAAGAAGAGCGGCCAGCCCGCCATTGCCAAGGATGACCAGGCCATCATCGACAACTACAAGCAGCAGCTCGACCACGCCACGAAGTTCATCCCCACGTGGGTGAAGGTGGCTGTGGCGATTGCGCTTGGCCTGGGAACGATGGTGGGCTGGAAGCGCATCGTCATCACCGTGGGCGAGAAGATCGGCAAGCAGCACCTGACGTACGGGCAGGGCGCCTCGGCCGAACTGGTGGCCATGGTGACGATCGGCGCAGCCGATGCGTATGGCCTGCCGGTATCGACCACGCATGTGCTGTCGTCCGGCGTGGCGGGCACGATGGCGGCCAACGGCTCGGGGCTGCAGTGGAATACCGTGCGCAGCCTGCTGCTGGCCTGGGTGCTGACGCTGCCCGCATCGATCGTGCTGGCGGGCGGCTTGTACTGGCTGTTCCGCGCAATCTTCTGAATATCTGAGTGCGCGCATTCAACGAAAAGGGCGACCGCGCAGGCCGCCCTTTTTTGTTTCTCCGATGGCGTTGCCGCCGGTTCAGTACACGTTCGGCACGATCATCTCTTCCGGCACCGGGTGACGGATGTACTCCGCGTGGTGCACGCGCTCCGGCAGCAGCACCGGCGGATGCGGTACCGGGTGGTAAGGCACCTGCCCCAGCAAGTGGTGGATGCAATTCAGGCGCGCGCGCTTCTTGTCGTCGGCCAGCACCACCCACCAGGGCGATTCGGGAATGTGCGAGCGCTCGAGCATCGCCTCCTTGGCCTGCGTATAGGCTTCCCAGCGGCGGCGGCTTTCCAGGTCCATCGGGCTCAGCTTCCACTGCTTGAGCGGATCGTCGATACGGCTCTGGAACCGCACTTCCTGCTCTTCATCGGTGACCGAAAACCAGTACTTGACGATCTGGATGCCCGAGCGCACGAGCATCTTTTCGAACTCGGGGACGGAGCGGAAGAACTCTTCGTATTCCTCGTCGGTGCAAAAGCCCATCACGCGTTCGACGCCGGCGCGGTTGTACCAGCTGCGATCGAACAGGACGATCTCACCCGCGGCGGGCAGATGCGCCACGTAGCGCTGGAAGTACCACTGCGTGCGTTCGCGGTTGGTGGGCGCCGGCAGTGCGGCCACGCGGCACACGCGCGGGTTCAGCCGTTGCGTGATGCGCTTGATGGCGCCGCCCTTGCCGGCGGCGTCGCGCCCTTCGAAGATCACCACCAGGCGGTGGCCGGTCTCGATCACCCAGTCCTGCAGCTTGACGAGTTCGCCTTGCAGACGGAACAGCTCGCGGAAGTACATGCGACGCGTTTCGCGCGCTTCATCGGTAATGCCTTCGCCGCCGCCGAGCAGGTGGTCGTCGATTTCCATCTCCAGCTCTTCGTCAAGCGTGTCGAGGAGGTCTTCCTGCAGGCGCGCCTGCCGGGCTGCGTCGCGTTCGCTCATGGTGTGTTGCTCCTGCCGATCTTGCGGATCGTGCCGATGTTGCCGAGAGGCGGCGCTGCGCTGGGGCAACGCAGTACAAGTCTAAGCCCGACTAGGTAGCACGGGCACGTGGCAGGGGAGTGACATGCGGGCGTCACGCCGCCCGAAGGCTTAACTGGATTCGCCTTCCAGCATGAACTTGGCGCCGTCGTCCTGGCCGAGCAGGCGCACCAGCGTGGGCATGGCTTCCTGCAGCTGCGCCTTCAACGTCCACGGCGGGTTGACGATGAACATGCCGCTGCCGTGCAGGCCCAGGCCGCCCTCGACCGGGTGCCGGACGGTGAGCGTGACGTGCAGCCAATCCTTGGGGCGCAACTGCTTCAGGCGCGAGGGAAATTGCGCGGCTTCCCGCCGCTGCACGAGCGGATACCAGACCGCATACATGCCGGTCGCAAAGCGCTGCAGGCTGTCTTGCAGCGATTGCACGGTGCGGGCGTAATCCTGCTTGTCTTCGAAGGACGGATCGATCAGCACCAGCGCACGGCGCGGCGGCGGCGGCAGGATCGCCTTGATGCCGGCAAAGCCGTCGCCGTCATACAGCATGACCTTGCGCCCGGCACCACGGAAGTTGTTGGACAGCACCTTGATTTCGGAGCTGTGCAGCTCGAACAGGCGCAGGCGATCGGCGTCGCGCAGCATCTGCCACGCCAGCCACGGCGAGCCAGGGTAGTGCCGGAGTTCGCCGTTCGGGTTCAGTTCGCGCACCTCGTCGAGGTAGGCATCGAGCAGCGGCGGCAGCGTTTCGCCGCTTTCGGCCGCGCGCCACAAGGGGCCGATGCCGGTATCGAATTCGGCCTTCTTCTGCGCCCATTCGTGGTCCAGCGCGTAGAGGCCGGCGCCGGCGTGCGTGTCGATGTACCAGAACGGCTTGTCCTTCTGCGTGAGGTAATCGAGCATCTGCACAAGCACGGCGTGCTTGAGGACATCGGCGTGATTGCCGGCGTGGAAGGCGTGGCGGTAACTGAGCATCGGCGGGCCATGTGCGCCCGGAGTATCAGGCGCGGGCAGAGAAAACGGTAGGCGCGAATGCTACCACCGCGCGGGATGCGTCCCCAGCGGCACGCTGGGCAGCGCCCAGTGCGGCGGCGTGTCGGAAAGCTGCCCCGCGTGGCGCAGAGCAGTGAGCGCGCCAAAGCCGGAAGGCGCGGTATCCAGAGACGCACCGATCTCTTCATAGTGCGGGTCGGCCGCATCGAACCCGTTGGCGATGCGGCCGAAGCTGCGCAGCCAATGCGCCGTCTGCGCGAGCGACACACGCACGTGCCAGCTGCCGCCTTCCGTCATGCGGCGTGCGAGCGCCGTCATCGCGCCAGCCGCCATCAGATAGCCAGCGCCGTGGTCCAGCGCCTGTGCGGGTAGCGGACGCGGCTTGGCCTCACCGGCGGCTTGCGCTTCGGCCCAGTTGAAGCCGCTGGCGGTCTGCACGAGTGAATCGAAGCCTCGGCGATTGGCCCAGGGGCCTTCATAGCCGTAGGCGCACAGGCTCACGTAGACGATGCCCGGGCGCAGGGCCGCGACCTGCTCGGGGCCAAACTGCAGCGCTGCCACACCACCGGGCCGATACCCCTGCACAAAGATGTCGGCGTCGCGCAGCAGCGTGCGGAGTTGCGCGGCCCCGGCCGCATCGCGCAGGTCAAGCTGCGCGGAGCGCTTGCCACGCCCGGTGTCGATCACCAGCGGCGGAATGGCGGGCAGATGCGGCGCTGTAACGAGCAGCACGTCGGCCCCATGCGCCGCCAGCGTCCGGCCACAGACGGGGCCGGCAATCACGCGCGTGAGGTCGAGCACGCGCACGCCCGAGAGCGGTCGGCCATCGGCGTGCGCCGCCAGCGGCTGCGGTGGCGCATCGCCAATCCGTTCGATCGTCATCAGCGGCTGGCTTGCGACGGCGATGCCTTGCGGGTGCGCGTCCCACTCTTCAAATGTGCGTGCGGCAGTGACGACCATGCCCGCCTGCGCCGCCGCCTCTTCAAACGCTTCGGCCTTCCATTGGTTCAGCGCGGCGGCCACGGCGTCCCGGTCATACGCGCAGCCGAGCAACTTCAGCACGCCGTCACGGTGATGCGGAAAGTTGGTGTGCAGGCGCACCCAGCGGCCATCGCCGCAGCGGTAGAGCCCGGCGATCTTGTCCCAGGGTTCGGGCGGCAACTGGCCATCGACCCGGAAATAGCGCTCCGAGCGGAATTCCAGCGTAGCGTGCTGCATGTCGACTGACACCGTCTGCTGCCGCCCGCTGCGCAACGTATCGACCTGCGCCGCTGCCAGCGCGGCGGCAGCGATGGTGCTCTGCGCGAGCGTGCCCACGGCAAACGACGACGGCAGCGCCGGCTCCGTACCCGTGAGCGTGGCGCGCGACAACGCATCCGCCGGCTGGCCCAGCACGGTCCACAACTGACTGAGCGCGCCGGCGGGGCTGACAGTCTGCGGGGAAGGATCGACCACATCAGCAACAGGTGACGGCATGGCGGGGCTCCGCAAAGAAGGTGCGCCCATTACAGTCCCGCACCGCAGATAGCGTCAACATTGACTAGACTGATCAACCTCGATTGCCGCCCACTTCATCCGGCCCGATGACCACCTACCTCAATGCCGCCGATGCCGCCGAGCGCCTGCACGTTTCGCGCCCCACGCTGTACGCCTATGTGAGCCGCGGGCTGCTGGCGGCATACCCTTCGCCCGACGGCCGCGGCAGCCGCTACCGCGAGGCCGATGTGGCCCGGCTCGCCGATCAGCGTTCCGGCGGACGGCGCCCGCGCCAGGTGGTACGCCATGCGCTGGACTGGGGACTGCCCGTCATGGAATCGGCCATCACATTGATCGATCACGGGCAGTTGTTCTACCGCGGCACGCCTGCTGTGGAATTGGCCGAACGCGCCACGCTAGAGGCCGTTGCGGCGCACCTGTGGCAATACGAAGAAGCCGCAGCCTTCAACGCGCCCGCGCCGGTGTTGCCGAAGAGCTGGTACGCGGCGCTCACGTCGTTGGCAGACGCGGACATCCGCCAACGCTGCATGGCGCTGTGCACGCTTGCCCTGCCGGCGCTGGACGAAGCCGCGTGGCGGCAGGATTCCGCACGCACGGCGCGCGATGCCGGTGCCCTCCTGCGCGTGGTGTTTGCCGCGATGCTCGGCCGCAAACCCGACACCGCACCCGTGCATCTGCAATGTCAGCAATCATGGAACGTAGACGCGCACGCCGCCGAGGCCATCCGCGTTGCGCTGGTGCTCTGCGCCGATCACGAACTCAATGCTTCGAACTTTGCGGCGCGCGTTGTCGCATCGACCGGCGCCAGCCTGGGCGCGGTGGTCAGTGCAGGCCTGGCTGCGCTCACCGGTGGCCGGCATGGCGGCACCACGGCGCGCGTGGAGGCCTTGCTGAGTGAACTGGAAAGCGAGCGCTCCGTGACAGCAGCGTTGCGCCGTCGGCTTGATCGCGGCGATACGCTGCCGGGTTTCGGCCACCCCCTGTATCGCCAGGTCGACCCTCGCGCGGGTGCAATCCTGGCGCACTTGCCGAAGACGGGCGCGGTGCGCAAGCGGCTGCAAACGGTGATGGACGCCGTGGCCGGGTTGACGGGCGATGGGCCATCGGTGGATTTCGCGCTGGTAGTGACCCGCCGCGTGCTGGGGCTACCGGAGGGTTCAGGCTTTGGCCTGTTTGCTGCGGGCCGTACGGCCGGTTGGATTGCGCACGCGCTGGAGCAGCGCGCGGCGGGGCAGTTGATCCGCCCGAGAGCCGCCTATGTGGGGCCGATGCCGGCCGCGCCGGATACTCCGGCGGGCCGCATCATTCGTGTGCGCTGAAGCGCAATCAGGCCTGCGGAATCTCGATCTTCACCTCAAGCACTTCCAGGTTGTCCTGGCGCTCGAGGTTGACCTTGATGTCGTCGTTGCCGATCTTCACGTACTTCGAGATCACGGCCACCAGCTCGCGTTGCAGCGCGGGCAGGTAGTCGGCGGGCGCACCGCTGGCGGTGCGTTCATGGGCGAGGATGATCTGCAGGCGCTCTTTGGCAACGCTTGCAGTCTTCTTCTTCTCGCCCAGCAGGAAAGACAGAATCGACATGGATGTGCGTCTCCTTATTTTCCGCCGCCGAACAGGCGCTGCAGGAAGCCCGGCTTGTTGTATTCGACGTAGCGAAGCTCCTTCTCCTTGCCCAGGAAGCGGTCGATCACATCGTGGTATGCGTTGGCCACGTCCGAGCCTTCCAGGTGGATGGCGGGCAGGCCCTGGTTGGACGCCTGCAGCACGGCTTCGGATTCCGGAATCACGCCGATCAGCTTGATGCGCAGGATTTCCTGGATGTCGGTCAGCGACAGCATCTCGCCTTCGGACACGCGCTTCGGGTTGTAGCGCGTGAGCAGCAGGTGTTCCTTGATCGGCTCCTTGCCTTCCACCGCGCGGCGCGACTTGGAAGACAGGATGCCCAGGATGCGGTCGGAGTCGCGCACCGAAGAGACTTCCGGATTCGTCACGACGATCGCCTCGTCGGCAAAGTACATCGCCATCAGCGCACCCGATTCGATACCGGCCGGCGAATCGCAGACGATGTATTCGAAGCCCATTTCCTTCAGGCCTTCGATCACCTTCTCGACGCCTTCACGCGTGAGCGCATCCTTGTCGCGCGTTTGCGAGGCGGGGAGGATGAACAGGTTCTCGCACTTCTTGTCCTTGATGAGGGCCTGGTTCAGGTTGGCCTCACCGTGGATCACGTTGATCAGGTCGTACACGACGCGGCGCTCGCAGCCCATGATGAGGTCGAGGTTGCGCAGGCCGACGTCGAAATCGATGACGGCGGTCTTGTGGCCGCGCAGCGCAAGGCCGGCGGAAAACGCCGCACTGGTGGTCGTCTTGCCGACACCGCCCTTGCCGGAGGTGACTACGATGATCTTGGTCATGGCTCGTAACTCTGTAAGTTAAATCGCTCGGCGCACGGGGTGCGTCACTTCATCCGCAACGGTTCGAAAACCAGCGTGTTGTCCGCGAGCCGGACCTGCGCAGGCTTGCTGGCGTAGGCGTCGGGCCACGGGGTTTCGCCGGTGCGGTAGATCCCGGCGATGGAAATCAGTTGGGGCTCCAGGCACGTGCAGAAGATGCGCGCGTCCAGGTTGCCCTTCACACCTGCCAGCGCACGGCCGCGCAGCGAGGCATACACGTAGATGTTGCCCTCGGCGATCACCTCGGCGCCGTCGCTCACCAGGTCGAGCACGACGAGGTCGCCGCGCGCATAAATGCGCTGGCCGGAGCGCAGCGGGCGATCGACGATCATCGTGCCCGGCTGCATGGCCACGGCATCGGCGGGAGGAACAGCGGAAGTGGAGGCGGGGGCTTCAGCGGCCTTGGCGTGCTCGGGCGCATCCTGTGCGTCCGGCGCGTCGTTGCTGTCGGCGTCTTTGGCGTCATTTCCGCCACGCGGCCGACGGCCGTGACTATCGAGCAGCGGAAGGCCAAAGGCTTGGGCCCACTCGGCTTGTTCGGGGCTGGCAACCACGCCGATCGCGCGGGCACGCAGCGCGGTCAGGGTCTCCACCAAACGGTCGATGGGCAGGCGCTCGTCTTCCGCCAGACGGCGCACATCGATGGCGATGACGTCGTTGGAGAAAAACTCCGGCGTGTCGGCAAAGCGTCGCGTGAGTTCGGCGGCCAGGGCGTCCATGTCGGCGGTGCGCGGCGACAGCAGCAGGGCATCGACGGTGCCGCTGCGGATCTCGAACAGCGGCGCTTTCTTCTGGGACATAGAACGGCTACGCGGAAAAATGGGCTCATTCTAACGTTGTTGACGAAGCGCCTTGAATTTTTTGGGGCCGCCGATCCGCCACCCGGCTGAGACGCACAGCCGGCGCCGATCTCCGCATGGTGGATGCCACGCGCAAATGTCATCCGACGGTCACGGCATCGTCATGCGCGCTTTCGATACTTCTCGGCTCCTGAGCCCCCCGGTCCAGTCGGTAGTCCTCTCGCGTTGCGCAAACGGTTCCCCCGGTTTTGCGTGCGCGTCTGCGTGTCATTGGCTTCATCAGCAATCGCATTTCGCAATCCGCAGTCCGTAGTTCGCATACCAAAAAATAGACTTCAGGGAGAAGTTCATGCGAGTCCGACCATTGTGTTCGGCGGCGTTGCCGCTTGCTGTTTTCTTGTCGATGTCGCTGGCTGCCTGTGGCGGCAGCGACGATACTCCGACCACGCCTGCCGCCAGCGCTGCCCCCGCGGGCACCAAGGCCACGCTGGCCGTGCTGGAAACGACCGACCTGCACACGAACGTGCTGTCGTACGACTATTTCAAGCTTGCTGCCGACAATTCGCTCGGCTTCGAGCGCGTGGCGACGCTCATCAACCAGGCGCGTGCGCAGTTTCCGAACACGCTGCTGCTGGATAACGGCGACACCATCCAGGGCACCGCGCTGTCGGACTACCAGGCCATGGTGAGCCCGGTCACGTGCGACCAGACGCTGGCGATCTACAAGGTGATGAACGCTGCCAAGTTCGACGGCGGCGGCATCGGCAATCACGAGTTCAACTATGGCCTGCCGTATCTGTCGCAGGTTACGGGCAATACGTTCAACGTCGATGGCCTGCCCGATCCGGCCACGCAGAAGAAATGCGCAGGCCCGGCCTTCCCGCAGGTGCTGGCCAACGTGGTGAGCGCGAAGACCAACGCGCCGCTCTTCCAGCCGTACACGATCATCACCAAGACGGTAACCGCCACGGCGCCGGATGGCAGCACGATCAGCGCACCGGTCAAGGTCGGCATCATCAGCTTCACGCCGCCCACGATCACGAGCTGGGACAAGCGCTGGCTCGACGGCAAGGTCTATACGGTCGGCATCAAGGAAACGGCAGCCAAGTACATCCCTGAAATGCGCGCGAACGGCGCCGACCTGGTGGTGGCGATTTCGCACGGCGGCCTGGATAACTCGACGTATTCGCCGACGATGGAAAACGGCAGCTGGTGGCTGTCCACCGTGCCGGGCATCGACGCCATGTTGATCGGCCACTCGCACCAGCTCTTCCCGGATGCAAAGAGCACGGTCAGCCAGTTCAACCTGCCGGGTGTGGACAAGGTTGCCGGCACCGTGAACGGCGTGCCGACCGTGATGGCCAACTACTGGGGCAAGCACCTCGGCGTGATCAAGCTGGGCCTGACGTTCAACGGCACGAACTGGGCCGTCGACAAGACGCAGACCACGGTGGAAGCGCGCTCGATCCAGAACGCCGACAAGACGTACGTGGCCGCCGACCCGACGGTCTCGGCCGCAATTGCCACCGAACACCAGGCGACGATCAACTACGTGAAGACGCCGGTGGGCAGCACCGACTTCAACATGAGCACGTACTTTGCCGACGTGGGCGACCCGGGCGCGATCGAGATCGTGAACCAGGCGCAGGCCCAGTATGTGTCCGACTATGTCCAGGCGAACCTGCCGCAATACGCGTCGCTGCCGGTGCTGTCGGTGAGCGCGCCGTTCAAGAGCGGCTTTGGCGGCGGTACGGATTTCACCGATGTTGCAGCCGGCCCGCTGGCGATCAACAACGCAGCTGACCTGTACCTGTATCCGAACACGGTCTACGCGGTGAAGGTGGCCGGCTCCGACATCAAGAACTGGTTGGAAACGGCAGCCAAGCGCTTCAACACCATCGACCCGACGCAAGCGACGGTGCAGAAGCTGGTGAGCACGTTCCCGGGCTACAACTTCGACATGTTCACCACGCCGGACCTGACGTATGAGATTGACGTCACGCAGCCAGTCGGTAGCCGCATCAAGAACCTGATGTACAAGGGCGTGGCACTCGACCCGGCAGCGCAGTTCATCGTGGCGACCAACAACTACCGCGCAAGCGGCGGCGGCAACTTCCCCGGCCTGGATGGCAGCAAGACGATCTATGCGTCGCCCGATGCCAACCGTGACGTGCTGATCAGCTACATCAAGAAGATCGGCAGCGTGAAGCGTGCGACGAACGGCTCGCAGCGTAGCTGGCGCTTTACGAAGCTGGCGACGTCTTCGGCAACGGTGGTGTTCCCGTCGGCGGCGGGCAAGTTGGCTGTGGCCACGGCCGCGGGCATCAACAACGTCACGCTGTATCAGGCCGACGACGGCACCAACAAGGGGCTGTCGCTGTACCAGATCGACCTGACGCAGTAAGAGGAACTCGCCATGCCTTCTCTTCGTTCCGCATGGGTTGGTGCACCGGCCATGGAATCTCCGCGCCAGTCGGTGCCGATGCTGACCGTGGCCGCGGCGCTTGCGATCATCGTGGCGGCAGGCGGTTGGCTGTCGCATGCGCGCCAGGCACCCGCCGTCGATGCCACGCAGCTGGAATCGTGGCGCGCGATGGTCGTGCAGGCCATGGAGCCCGAGGCGCTGCAGCAGCTGCGTCAACGCGCCCGCAGCGGCTCGGTGCCGGCGCAATCCGCGTTGGGCGAAGCCTTGCTCAGCGCGCACGACGGCACCTTGCGAAATGAAGGGATGCGCTGGCTTGAAACCGCTGCATCGAGCGACCCACGTGCGCAGTTATCGCTGGGCAAGGCGCTGCTGCTCGGTACCGGCGGTGTGGAACGCGACTACCCGCGTGCGTTGCGCCTGCTGCGTCAATCCGCTGACAAGGGCGACGCGGCCGCGGCGTACTACCTGGGCGTGATGTATCGCAGCGGCTACGGCACGGCAGTCGACACAACGCAGGCTGCACACTGGTTTGATCGTGCTGCCCGCCACGAGATTCCGGCCGCGATGTTCATGCTGGCGAATGCCTACCGCGACGGTGATGGTGTGCCACGCGATGAAGCCCGCGCGCTGGCGTTGTATCAGGACGCCGCCGAGCACGAATTGCCGGAGGCCGTGCAAGCTCTGGCGATGGCGTATCAGAACGGCGAACTGGGTCTCAAGCGCGACGATGCCGCGTATCACCAGCAGTGGATTGAAACGGCGCATGCGCTGAAGCATCCTGCGCTCGCGCCGTAATAGAGCGTTCTCTTCAGTAGAGCCCGCGGGTCTGGGCGTGCAGGCGCACCAGACCCAGCAGGGCATCAATCTGCGGCGTCGGCACGCCCACATGCTGGCCGATCTCCCGCACCGACGCCACCAGCGCATCGATCTCCAGCGGGCCGCGTCCGGCCTCTGCATCCTGCAGCATCGACGTCCTGAACGCCCCGAGTTGACGCGTCACCGCGCTGCGTTCTTCGCCGCTCTGCTCGATCGGGCAGCCGATGCGTGCCCCAATTGCTTTGGCCTCTTCCATGACGCCGAGGCAAAACGCGCTGACCAGCGGATCATCGAGAATGCGATCGCACGTCGCGCCCGTGAGCACCGACACCGGGTTCATCGTCATGTTGCCCCACAGCTTGAACCAGATATCGCGCTGGATGGCTTCGCTGCGTTCGATCTGCAAACCAGCGCGTTCAAGCAGCGCACCGATTGCATCGAGGCGCGGTGAGGTGCCGCCCGCAGGTTCGCCGATGATCAATCGCTTGCCGAACCCATGGCGCACGCGGCCCGGCGCAGCGGTCGAGCACGTCAGGTGCACCACGCAGCCGACCACGTTCTTCGTTGGAATGGCCTGCGCGATGCGTCCGTGTGGATCCACCGATTGCAGGCGCAGACCTTCCAGCGGGCCAGGTCGATCAAAGAACCACCACGGCACGCCGTTCATCGCCACCACCACGGAAGTCTCAGGGCCGACGAGCGGGCCGATGGTTTGGGCCACGCTGTCCATGGCTGGCGCCTTCACGGCCACGACCACGACATCCTGCACACCGAGCGCATGCGCATCGTCACTCGCGTGCACCGGCACAGATCGTGTGTTGCCGTCTTCGGTCAGTCGCAGCCCTTCGGCCTGCAGTGCTTGAAGCGTCCTGCCCCGCGCCAATACGTTGACGGGTTGATCGGCCAGTGCGAGCTTCGCCCCAAGATAGCCGCCGACCGCGCCGGCGCCCACGATGCAAATGCGTGTCATGTGATCAGGTTCGGTAGGAAGGATCGATGCGGTCGATGGTGCGGGTGAGCGCCGCAAACACATCTTCGCCTGCGCCAAAATTTGGGTTGAACTGCAGCGAATCGCGCGTGCAGTTGCGCGCAATCGCTTCGGGAATCTCCAACACCGGGCCCATCGATGTGGAAGCGAGCTGGATTTCGCACGCGCGGTTGAGCAGCCACAGCACCGCAAACGCCCGCGCAATCGAATCGCCCCAGGCCAGCAGTCCGTGGTTGCGCAAGATTACCGCGGGCTTGTCACCGATGTTCCTGACCAGGCGCGGCCCTTCATCGGCATGCACGGTAATGCTTTCAAAGTCGTGATACGCGACCTTGCCGTGCAGCTGCGCCGCATAGAAATTGCTGATCGACAGACCATCGCGCGCGCAGGCCACGGCCATGCCGGCGGTCGTGTGGGTGTGCATCACGCAGTGCGCGCCCGGGATACCGGCATGAATGGCGGCATGCACGGTAAAACCCGCCGGGTTGACCGGCCAGTCCGGCTGACCCGCTGTGCGCCGCACGTTGCCCTGCAGGTCGATCTTCACCAGGTTCGACGCGCAAACCTCGGCATAAGTCAGGCCAAACGGATTGATCAGAAAGGTCGGACCGTCATCGTCATCCGCACCGTCTTCCGGTTGCAGGCGCAGCGTGATGTGGTTGTAGATGAGTTCGGTCCAACCCAGCTGCGCAAAGATGCGATAGCACGCCGCCAGCTTCACGCGCGCGCCCCATTCTCTTGGGCCGCACCAAGTCGGGCGATGGGCCTGGATGTCCGAACCGGAATCGGGCGAAAGCGAAAGCACCGTCATGACCTGTCTCCTGATCGCAGGGGCCATGCGCCGGTCGGGTTGCCGGCGCTTAAGTGATTCACATGTTAATGAATTTGCGCCGGGCGTCAAACAACGTTACATCTGCCGTCTGCTAGGGCAACTGGTTGCGCAGGACCACCAACCACTGCATGACCGAATTCGTATACGGATCGAGCTGGTTGGCGTCATTCAACTCGGTGATGCTCATCGACGCGGATTGCTGCACGTTGCCGCCAATCGATTTCACTTCATGGCGCACCGGGTCCATCTCGACGACGAGATCGCAATGCATGGGCGTTCTGCCGGGCTGGATCTCGGCCGGGTCCGTCATGAAGCGATCGGCGCCGCGTGCGGTGCAGATGAGGTCACCCGGACGAGGCACCGCCGGTGTGCGCTCAAGGACAAAGGCGGGATGCCTGAGCAGATGATCGCGCGCGTCGGTCACATATTCCGCATGCGTAGCGCCGGTCAGAAATTGATCGTTCTGCAGGCCGGCCTTGCGCATGATCCACGAGATGAACACCGCAGACCACGCCCAGCCGCCGGTGGTCAACTGCTGGCAGGTCGGTGTCTTGCCGACGATGCCCCAGTAGCGCTTGGCCAGCATGCAGCCGCGCGCGGTGGCTTCGCCGCCCGTGCCGTCCGGATAACGCAGGCAGGGTGCCTGGGCAGGTGCGGCAGGCTCGGCCACTGCCTTGGGCAGCGGCATGTCGGTACCGCTTCCTTCATCAGACGGGGTGGGCATCGGGTCGTCGGGTGTCAGCCAACGGCCTTGCGGCTGGTCAGGAAAACCGCCGCCTGCCACGCAATACGTATCGTCGCGCCCCACGCGCACCACTTGGCGCCCCCACCGATCCCATTCGGTCAGGGCAATCTCGATCATCTTTTCGCGCGGTGTGGCACCCGGGCGCGTCTGCACGACTTCGTTGTCGGGTAGCGGTTCGGCTTGCGGGCGCGCAGGCGGCGTCGCACAACCGGCAAACCAGAAGACCGGTGCGATCAGGACAAGCGGCAGGGCAATGCGCAGAGCGAGCGAATTGCGCAGGAAAGGGCGGGACATGAAAGAGGGAGAAGGGATGGCCTGACGGGGAGACAGGCCTTCCGACGTGGTATGCCAATGCTGCGGTCGATTCACGCATGCAATGGCATGCCACGTCGTTGGCGCTCACCAGACAGGCTGGCTGCGCCGAGGGCTGTCATTGCATCAGGCGTTGACAGCGTCCTTGAACTTCTGGCCGGCCTTGAACTTGACCGTCTTGGCCGCTTCGACCTTGATTTCTTCGCCGGTGCGCGGGTTGCGAGCCATACGCTCCGCACGCTCACCTTGGCTGAAGGTACCAAAGCCGATAAGGCTGACCGCATCGCCCTTGCCAACGGATTCCATGATGGCTTGCAGCGTCACGTTCAGTGCCTGCTCGGCCTTGGCCTTGGTCAGACCGTCTACGCCGCTGGCGATGGCGTCGATCAGTTCGGTTTTCGTCATTGCTTGACTCCCTTCAAGAGTAGATAAAACACACAACAGAGCGTCCGGGGGATGGCTCCAAGGGCGACATGATACCGGCATGCGAACAGCGTCGGCACGTGAGCTTTGTAACGGCGCATGGCATGTGGGTTCCGTAAACCCGCATGGGCGCTACGTTGCGAGGCTATCCCATCACATCAATATTGGCGCTCGATGGTCTGGTTCGCGGTTGGCTTGTCTGCTCGTTGATCGGTTCGACGCAGTCGACTGGTTGGTTTACCTTTTTTCTTATGTATACAGATAGTAGTAGTAGATAACGGTGGACAGTTTCTGTGGATAAGTGAAAAAAGCGCTTTGTGTTCAAGCACTTGTTGCAAGCAAAACAGCGGGTACCGCGTGTGCTCTCAGGTGGATAGCTTGCTGGTTTTTCCGATCGCCCGATTGGCAACCCCGTCACTTGTGCCCACACCGTCGACAGGGCAGCCACAGACAGCCAACAGCCTTTGCCGATAGTTATCCACAGCTGCAGGCGGAGTTATCCACAGCTGCAGGCGGAGTTATCCACAGCTGCAGGCGGAGTTATCCACACTGATGGGGCAGCATGGGGTTGCGGCGCGTGTCGAGATGCCATGCTTTTGGTGTAGGCTCACGGCTTCGTTGATCTACGTTTTTGTTTCGCTTTACAGCGCTATTTCCCAATGACACGCACGTCCCCTGATGCCACGCCGGCTCTGGCTGAGTCCCCGCCCGCGACGGAAGCGCCGGCCAAACTGCGCCGCCGCGATCGCATCGAGGTGCGCGAATCGGGCGTGCACGGACGCGGCGTGTATGCCGTGGTCGCTATCGCACGCGGCAAGAAGATCATCGAATACAAGGGCGAGCACATCACGTGGAAGGAGGCGCTGCGCCGCCATCCGCATGACCCCTCCGACCCGAATCACACGTTCTATTTCAGCCTGGAAGACGGCAGCGTGATCGACGCCAAGTACGGCGGCAACCGCGCGCGCTGGATCAACCACGCCTGCAAGCCGAACTGCGAAGCGCGCGAAGCGGATGGCCGCGTGTTCATTCACGCGCTGCGCGACATCGAAGCCGGCGAAGAACTGTTCTACGACTACGGCCTCGTCATCGAGGGCCGTCAGACCAAGGCACTGAAGGAACAGTTCGCGTGCCGCTGCGGCGCGAAGAAATGCCGCGGCACAATGCTGGCGCCGCCCGAGAAGACCAAGAAGAAGTAAGTCGAACGCTCGTCGTTCAGACGGCGTCGTCTGCCAGCGGCAGACGCAACACGAAGCGCATCACGCGGCTGCCATCGCGCGCGGTTGCATCGTCGATGGCAACGGTGCCGCCGTGCAGGCGCACGATGTCGTGCACGATGGCCAGGCCCAGGCCGCTGCCTTGCGGCTGCCCAGGGCGGTGGTCCGCATCCCCACGGAAGAAGCGCTGGAAGACTTCACCGCGCCGCTCGGGCGGAATGCCCGGGCCGTTGTCTTCCACACTCACCACACCCCACCATCGGGATGCCGCGTCGGCCTCAATGCCGGCGCGCAAGGTCACGCGTCCGCCGGCCGGCACGTATTTGATGGCGTTGTCGAGCAGGTTGTTGATGGCTTCGCGCAGCAGCACTGCATTGGCCAGCACCGGCGCCTGCAACGAACCCGGCAATGTGGCGTCGTGCGGCCAGGCCTCGAAGCCCAGGTCCAGCCCGCGCGCGAGCGCGCGCGGCACCCACTCGGCGCCGGTGTCGAACGCCAGCGAGACAAGATCGACGCGCATCGGCGTGCCCAGTTGGTCCAGCGTCATACCTGGCTCGGCACGCGCCAGCGTGAGCAACTGGTTGGATAGACGCACCGCGCGGTTCGCACCCGATTGCAGCTCGAGCAGCGCGGGGCGGGCATCGTCCAATGTCTTGGCGTCGACAGCGCGATCGGCGTGCAGCTTCAACGCCGTCAGCGGCGTGCGGAGTTGATGTGCCGCGTCTGCGATGAAGGTGCGCTGCGCTTCCAGTGCGTCGCGCAGCCGGGCCAGCAGCGCGTTCATCGCGTTGATGAGCGGCTGCAGTTCGGCCGGCACGCGTTCGGCCGATTCCGCCGGCAGCGGTGTCACCGAACGCGCGCTCTGCTTGTTGAGCGTATCGGCCAGCGTCTGCAACGGCTGCAATTCTTCCTTGAGCACGAGCGAAAGAATCAGCCCGCCAATTGCCAGCAGCACGATCAATGGAATCGATACCGACAGCAGCACTTCCTTGGCGGCCGTATCGCGATGGTCCAGCAGCTCCGCCACTTCCACGACGATGCCGCCCTCGGCCTGCATGGCATCGGGCGGGTTGGACGGGTTGAACGCCGGTGCCGTCTGCGCCTGCGTGGGCGCGAGCGCAGGGCGCGTGACATCGTCTTCGGGATCGGGCGGTACAGGTAGTCGCGGCGAGCGCGGCTTGGGCACCTCCGCGCTCACGCCCGGCACGAGCAGATGCACCGCACGTACCTGTTTGCCGTCGATCCAGCTGTAGAACACGCGCGCATCGCCAATGCGAACCTGGCCCGAGCCGTAGCCCAATGGCGTGTCGCGCCCAACGAGGGTGCCGGTGGGGCCGGAAATGCGCCAGTAGATGCGGTCTTCGCCGCTGTTCTGGACGAGCGTCTGGGCGGTGAGAGCAATGTCGTAGAGCTTGGCCGCCGGCACATGCGGACCGGCGATGCGCAATTGCTCAGCCAGCGTGTTCGCCACCCCCACCAATGCGCGATCGAACACCTGCGCGGTGTAATGCGCGGCGAGCCAGTACGACAGCGCGCCGGTCCCCACAATGAGGCCGAACAGCGGTGTCGCCAGCGCACGCAACAGATGCAGGCGCAGGCTGATCGCACCGTTGCCGCCCTTGGCCGGTGCAGCTGAAGCCGACGACGAGGCGGGACGGTGGCGCTTGAACATGGATGAGACCTACGCCGCCGCGCGTGCCTGCAGCAAATAGCCGAAGCCGCGCACCGTGACGATCTCTGCCTCGGAATGTTCGATCTTGCGGCGCACGCGGTGCACATAGACTTCGATGGCCGTATCGCCCACCACGTCGTGGCTGGCTTCACCGATGGCGTGGCCGAAGCTCGCAAGGTGGTCCTGCAACTGCACCTTGCTGACCACCCGGCCTTGGCGAAGCATCAGCAACTCCAGCACGGCAAATTCGCGCGGCGACAGTTCCAGCGGTGCGGCATCGACAAAGATGCGGCGCTCCACGCCACTCATGCGCAACCGTCCGACAAGGATGTCGGGCCGCGCGGCCGGCTCGGTCGAATCATTGCGACGGCGCAGCAGGGCGCCTACGCGGGCCACGAGTTCGAGCATCTCGAACGGTTTGAGGAGGTAATCATCGGCGCCGGCGTTCAGCCCGTTCACCTTGTCGAGCAGGCCGTCCCGTGCGGTGAGGATCAGCACCGGGGTCACGCGATCGCGCGCCCGAAATTGCGACAGCAGCGTCATGCCGTCGATGCCGGGCAGCCCGAGATCGAGGATCACCAGGTCGTGCGTCTGCCTCGTGAGCTGTTCCGTGGCGAAAACACCGTCGTGCACGACCTGCACCCGATGCCCGGCTTGGGTGAGTCCGGCATGGATGCCGCTGGCGATGGCGCGGTCGTCTTCAATCAGCAGGATGCGCATTGACTCGATCCAGAGTGCGGGCGGAAAAGGGCAAAAAGGCGCAATCGGCGAGATTTGGCAGCGCTACAATGCGCGGATGACCGATGCCCTGCTCACCATCACCGATCTGGAGGCCGCCATCAATTTCTGGCGCGCCCGTTCGCCCGCGGAAGGCGAGGAACTGCGGCTGTGTGCCGAGGCGTCGGCGCTGGCCAAGCCGTATGCGCTGATGATTGTACAAGGCGCCACCCGCATCGCCCCTGAGCAACTGGGCGACAAGGCGCGGGCGGCCTATGAAGCGTGGCGCGCAGCCACACGGGGCTGAGCGCCAGCATTGCGATCGTTACTTCGTGCCTTTCGCGGCCTGCTCGATAAAGCGCGCGAGATCGGCGTCACGGTGCGTGAGCCCGTTTGCATCATGCGTGGACAACGTGATCTCCACGCGATTCCACACGTTGAACCACTCCGGGTGGTGATTCATCTGCTCGGCCTTGATCGCCACGCGCGTCATGAAGCCGAAGGCGGCGTTGAAGTCGGCAAAGGTGAAAGTCTTCTGGATGGCGTCGCGGTCGCTCTGCAGCGTCCAGCCGGGCAGTTCGGCAAAGAGGGCCTTGCGTTGGTCGTCGTTCAGGGTCGGCATCATGAGGGGTGCGAAGTTCTGTCTTGAATGCGCGCAGTATAGTCAGCGCGCAACGATCTGCGCTCAGATGTCCGCCGTGTCTGCCCAACCTTCGCGGTTTCCGACGTTCAGCACCACATCGCCATCCATCACATCGCCCGCACCGATGGTCGGCAGCGCGGCGAGTTCTTCATACAGCGGCGTGAAGTCCGGGCGCGTGGCATCGAACAGTTGCTCGAAGCTGTCGATGGTGAAGTAGGTCTTCTGAAACGTGTCGATGCGATAGCGCGTGCGCATGATGCGGCGCACGTCAAACCCGATGCGGTTCGGGCTGGCCGAATCCAGCGCATATACCGATTCACTCTTGCTCGACACGATGCCCGCCCCGTAGATGCGCAGGCCGGCCGGCGTACGGATCAGCCCGAATTCCACCGTGTACCAGTACAGGCGCGCCAGCATGTCGAGCTGACCCAGGCGTGCAGCCTTCAGGCCACCCTTGCCGTAGGCTTCCATGTAGTCGGCAAAGATCGGGTTAATCAGCAGCGGCACGTGGCCGAAGATGTCGTGAAAGCAATCCGGCTCTTGCAGGTAATCGAGCTGATCGGGGCGACGCATCCACCAGCTCGCGGGGAAGCGACGGTTGGCCAGGTGATCGAAGAACACTTCGTCGGGCACCAGGCCGGGCACGGCGACGATCTGCCAGCCGGTGGCGCGCATCAGCGTTTCGTTGAGCTGGTCGAAGGACGGCACGGCATCGCGGCTCATGCCCAGCGTCGACAGGCCTTGCAGGAATTCGTCGCACACACGGCCGGGCAGCAGCGCTTCCTGGCGGTCGTACAGCGTGCGCCACGTTGCATGGTCGGCGGCGGTGTAGCGATGCACCGGTTGCTGCATGGTGAAGTCGGCGCGCAGCGTCTGGCCGTCAAGGCCTTCTGCAAATTGCTCGCGCAGCTTGTCGGTCAGGGTGCCGTTGAAGCCGGCCGGAGCGGCGTTTTGGGCTGCTTCGGGGGCATTGGTTGCGATGGCCATTTGTGATGTCGATCTTGTGCAATCAGAGTCCGGCCAGTGTAGGGGCGCGTCGACGCGGGTTGGCCGCAAAACGGCCACACATTGCACGTGGTTTGCGGAAATCATGCAGAATGCAGCCTGTCAACGCAGGAGGTGTGCATGATTTCGCTTGATACCTTCGATCTAGCCCTGTTAGCGGCGCTTCAGCGCGATGGGCGTGCGACGCATCAGCAGCTTTCGGAGCAGGTTCACCTTTCGGCCAGCCAGGTCGGGCGGCGTCTGGCGCGGCTTGAATCGGAAGGCGTGATCGAGGGCTACCGCGTCGTGCTTTCGCCGACCGGGCTGGGGTTGGGCGTGACGGTGTTTGCCAGCGTCAAGCTCGCCCATCACGGCGACGCCATCGTCGAACGCTTTCATGAAGAGATCAGCCTGCTCGATGCGGTGCAGGAATGCTATTCCGTGGCGGGCGACGCCGATTACATGCTCCGCGTGGTGGTGCCGGATCTGCCCGCACTGTCGGAATTCGTCATGCGCAAGCTGATGCGCGTGCCGGGTGTGGATAACGTGCGGTCCAATATCGTACTGACAGCCCTGAAGAGGGATGGCGCGTTGCCGCTATCCCACCTTGGTGGGTAAATTGGCGCCTTGCGCCAGGGTGCTCGGCGTGTCACGCTGCAAGCCGACATGACTTTGCTGATATGAAACGCCTGTCTTGGGCGGGAGACCACGATGGTTGAAGGGCACACCACGCATCCGGCGCACGCGCCGGCGCATCTGTCAGGCGGCTACGGCATGCCGGCACGGGTTCGCGCGTGGTGGGTGGCTGCTGCCGTGGCAGGCGTGACCTACGGCGGCATGCTGACCATGGTGGCCGTGGAAGTCCCACCCGGCACCCCGCTGGTCGGTCGCATCGTCGCGCAGCCGCTGTGGAAAATGCTGATGGCGTTGCTGCTGGCGCGCGCCGCCTCGCTGCACGAGATTCCGCGCGAGCGGCGCTGGCTGATCGGCGCCATGATGTTTTCCGCACTCGGGGATCTGTGGCTCGCTCTGCCGGGGCTCGCGTTCTCGTTCATGGCCGGGCTGGGCTGCTTCCTGCTGGCGCATCTGTGCTATCTGCGGGTGCTGGTGGGGCTGCGTGGCGTGTCGTCGGCCATCCGCATGATCGGTGTCGGCGTGATGATCGGCGTGGCCATCGGCATGCTGCTGTGGTACTGGCCAGGCCTCGGCGAGCTCAAGGGGCCCGTCATCGCCTACATGATCGTCCTCTCGGCGATGGTGTGCGCGGCATTGCTAGCCCGCCTGCCGGGGCCGCTGACGGCGTGGGGCGCACTCGCGTTTGCAGCTTCCGACGCGATGATCGGCATCAGCGTGTTCGTCTTTCCGTTCACCGACCACGAGCTGGCGATCTGGTGGAGTTACGCCGCTGCGCAGCTGCTCATCAGCGCGGGATTGCTCACGCGCCGCACACCGCCGCCGCGCCGCGCTGCTGCATAAGTCCGTCCGACGTTTCTTCCGCTGCGGGAGCCCGATGCTGGAGACCCTCGACGCTGCCACCACGGCAGCCCGCTTGCCGTATGCCGCCTTGGCCGATGCCATCGCCCAGGTGTTGCGCGACGCGCGCGCAGGCCGTGCCCTGGCGCCGGCCCGCCTTGTGATGCCCGTGGCGGGCGGGGGCAGTCTGTTGCTGATGCCCGCGTCCAACGCCGACATCGCCATCACCAAGATGATCACCGTGCATCCGCACAACCCTGGGCAGGGCTTGCCGGCGATCCACGGTGAGGTGGTGGTGATGGATGCCCGCACGGGTGTGCGCCGGCTGATGCTGGATGGCCCGACCGTTACCGCGCACCGTACCGCCGCTGTGTCGTTGCTGGCGGCGCGCTTGCTGGCACCTGAGCCCGCGGGAGATCTCCTGTTGATCGGCGCCGGTGCCCAGGCCCGCGCACATCTGGAGGCCTTCCGCTTCGGACTGGGCACGCGTCGCGTCACCATCATTGCGCGCACGGCTGCAAGTGCCGATGGGCTGGCTGACTACGCACGCGCGCTCGGCATGAACGCCACCGCGCTCGCGGGCGGCGATGCGGCAGGCGTGGCGGATGCGGCCCGCGCAGCATTGCCGCAGGCCTCTCTGGTGATCACTGCCACACCGTCATCGCAACCGGTGCTCCCGGATTTGGGGGATCCAAGCCAACCTGCGGGCTACGCGTGGGGAGCGCATCACTTCATCGCGGCTGTTGGCGCATTCCGGCCCGACATGGCGGAGCTGCCGCCACGCCTGTGCGTGCATGCCGCAGCGGTCGACCGGCTGTACGCCGATACGCTCGTCGACCTGGAAGCCGAAGCCGGTGACCTACTCCAGGCTGGCGTGCCATGGTCCCGTGTGCGGCCGTTACAACAGTGCATCGATACGCCGCCCGACACGCTCACGCAGCCCGCGCCGGTGTCCCCGGTGGTGTTCAAAAGCGTCGGCAGTGCCCTGTGGGATCTGGCTGCTTGCGTGCTTGCGCTGACCAAGTCCACGGCTGTTTAAAAATTGGGCATGTGCTGCAGAAGCGCGCCGCAGGCCGATCGCGCGCACATGTTGTAACAGGAAACCTCTAGAAAAAGGGTTCTAGTCTAGGCAATCACACGGGATAATGGCCATCCCTTCCGCCTGGGAGGAGACGTAGAACGCACCGCAAACGAATCAACACATTTTTCGCGGATGCGTCTGACACAGGAGCACATACAGAGATGGCCTATAAAAAAGCACTGGCGGCCGCCGCCGGGATGATCCTCGCCACCGCCGCGCACGCACAGGCTGCCGGCAGCAATATCGTCAGCCTCGGCTGGTTCCGCGTGATGCCGGACAGCTCGAGCGATCCGCTGTTCATCAACAGCGTTGGCGGCGCACCCATCAATCAACCGGTGCCGAACACCGGCGCAAAGATCAAGGAAGCGGATACCGTTGGCCTGGCCTTTACGCACTTCTTCACCGACAACATTGCCGTGGAGCTCGTCGGTGGCATTCCGCCGCGCCACAAGATTGAAGGTACGGGCTCGTTCTCCGGCTATGGCGAGATCGGTTCGGCCAAGCAATGGAGCCCGGCCGTGCTTGCCAAGTGGTACTTCTTCAACGCGGACAGCAAGTTCCGTCCGTATGTCGGCGCCGGCTTGAACTACACCTGGTTCTCCGACGAGAAGATCACCAACAGCGCGTTCCAGAATCAGGTCCTGGGTCGTGGCACGCCGGGCAGCACGAGCAATGTGACGACCGACAGCTCGCTCAACCCGGTGCTGAACGTGGGCGCCACGTACGCCATCACCAAGGATTGGTTCGTTGGCTTGTCTGTGTCCTACCTGCCGCTGAAGACCACGGCAAAGATCGACACCACGCTGATCAACGGTGTGCACATTCAGAGCGAAGCGAAGATCAAGATCAATCCGGTCGTGACCTTCCTGAACGTCGGCTACCGCTTCTAAGCGGCTTCCGCGTCAACAAAAAGGCGTGCCACAGCGGCACGCCTTTTTTTGTTGCCAACTCCCGCTCCCGGTTCAGCCGGAAGATTTGACCGGGTAGCCGGCTTGCTCGATGGCGGCCTTGACGGCGTCGGTGCTGGCACCGCTGGTGACGGCCACGGTTTGCTTGTCCAGATCGACCTGCACATTGGCGCCGGCATCGACCTGCTGCACCGCACGGGTGACAGCTGAGACGCAATGGCCGCAGCTCATGCCGCTCACGGAAAAGGTCGTGGAAGACGTCGTCATCGTTTGCTCCTGAAAGAGGGAAGGGGGATCACGGCAGCAGTATGAACCTTCCCATCATTGGAAGCGCAAGCGTAAAATGGGCTTGACCTTGCCAAGATGGGAAGGTCTAGGCTGATGCCATCTCTTCAGAACGGACGCTTTCATGACTGCAGCCAGCCTTCCCGACGTGCCTTCGACCGATCTCGATATCGGTGGGATGACGTGCGCTGCCTGTGCGGGCCGTGTCGAACGTGCCTTGCGTGCCGTGCCCGGCGTGACCGAAGCGAGCGTGAATCTCGCGACCGAGCGGGCGCGCGTGCAAGGCGGCGCGGCAAGCGATGCGCTGATCGCCGCTGTTACCGCGGCCGGCTATGAGGCCCACGTCGCTACCGATGAAACCGCTGCGCCCGCTGCTGCCGAACCCGACTTCTGGGAAGGCGCCGGCCCTGTGTGCATTGCCGCCGCACTGTCTGTGCCGCTTGTTTTGCCGATGATTGTCGGGTGGTTCGGTGGCGACTGGATGTTGCCGGCCTGGGTGCAATGGCTGCTGGCAACGCCTGTGCAGTTCGTGATTGGCGCACGCTTCTACAAGGCCGGCTGGAAGGCGCTCCGTGCGGGTGCCGGCAATATGGATCTGCTGGTCGCGCTCGGCACGTCGGCGGCGTATGGGCTGTCGCTGTGGCTATGGTGGCGTGCCGGGGCGGACGGGATGCACCACGCGCCGCACCTGTACTTCGAAAGCGCCGCCGTGGTCATCACGCTGGTGCGGCTTGGCAAGTGGCTGGAAGTGCGTGCCAAGCGCCAGACAGCCCAGGCCATCCGTGCCTTGCAGGCGCTGCGTCCCGACACCGCTCGCGTGCGCGGTGCCGACGGCACGCTGCGCGATACCCCTGTCGCCCAGGTGCGCGTGGGCGATGTGGTGTCCGTGCGCGCCGGTGAACGCATCCCCGTGGACGCGGTGGTGCTGGAAGGCGCGAGCCACGTCGATGAATCCATGCTGACCGGCGAAAGCCTGCCCGTGCCCAAGCGCGAAGGCGACCGCGTGACCGCCGGCGCCATCGCCACCGATGGCGTGCTGCTGGTGCGTACCACGGCGATTGGCGCGGACACCATGCTCTCGCGCATCATCCGTCTCGTTGAAGACGCACAGGCTGCCAAGCCGCCGATCCAGCAACTGGTCGACCGCGTCAGCGCCATTTTCGTGCCGGCGGTGCTGGCGGCGGCGTTGCTCACGCTGGCGGGTTGGACCATTGCCGGTGCGGGGTGGGAGACGGCCATCGTCAACGCTGTTGCCGTGCTGGTAATTGCCTGCCCATGTGCGCTGGGTCTTGCGACGCCGTCCGCCATCATGGCCGGCACGGGTGCGGGCGCGCGGCGCGGCATCCTGATTGCGGACGCGCAGGCGCTGGAACGCGCGCAACAAGTGGATTTCGTCGTCTTCGACAAGACGGGCACGCTCACCGTCGGCCAGCCGCGTGTGACGTCGGTGGAACCGGCATCCGGCATCGACGCCGACATGCTGCTCGATCAGCTTGCCGCGCTGCAGGCCGAGAACACGCATCCGCTGGCACAGGCCACGCGCGACTATGCCAAGGAGAGGGGTCGCGCTATCACGCCCGCGCAATCGCCGGAAGTGCTGGCCGGACGCGGCACGCGGGGCATCGTGAATGGCGCATCGCTGCAACTTGGCAATGCGCGGTGGATGGATGAACTGGGGCTCGATCGCAGCGCATTGCAAGCGCGCGCCGATGCGCTGGAGGCGCAAGGCAACACCGTCTCGTGGCTCGCACAACGTGATGAAGGTGGCGTGCAGTTGCGTGGCCTGATTGCATTTGGCGATGCGCTCAAGCCCGGTGCGAAGTCGGCCGTGGCGGCGCTGCAGGCCCGTGGCGTGCGCACCGCGCTCGTGACGGGCGACAACGCTGGGGCAGCGCACAGCGTGGCGCGGGCACTCGGCATCGATGAAGTGGCTGCGCAAGTGCTGCCGCAAGACAAGGCCGCACGCGTGACGGCGTGGCAGCAGGGCGGCCATGTGGTGGCGATGGTGGGCGATGGCATCAACGACGCGCCTGCGCTGGCGGCGGCCGATGTCGGCATCGCCATGGCCACCGGCACCGATGTGGCGATGCAGGCCGCCGGTATCACGCTCATGCGCGGCGAACCGCGTCTGGTGAGCGACGCGCTCGACCTCTCGCGCCGCACCGTGGCCAAGATCCGCCAGAACCTGTTCTGGGCCTTCATCTATAACGTGGTGGGCATTCCGCTGGCGGCATTCGGCTTGCTGAACCCGACATTTGCCGGCGCGGCCATGGCGTTCTCCAGCGTGAGCGTGGTCACCAATGCGCTGATGCTGCGCCGCTGGCGCGCCACCGGAGACAAGGCATGACGCGCACCGATCTGATCGACAAAGGCCCCGTCAACATTGGCGAGGCCGCAAAGACCAGTGGCGTGTCGGCCAAGATGATCCGGTACTACGAAAGCATCGGCCTGCTGCCGCCGAGTCCGCGCACCGAAGGCAACTACCGCATGTACGACGCGCGGGCGTTGCATGTGCTGCGCTTTATCCACAGGTCGCGCTCGCTGGGTTTCGCGCTGGAGGAAATCCGCACGCTGCTGTCGTTGTGGAACGATCGCGAACGGGCCAGCGCCGATGTGAAGGCCGTCACCCTGCGCCACGTGGCGGATCTCGACGCGCGCATCAGCGAGCTGCAGACCATGCGCGACACGCTCATGACGCTCGCCAATGCGTGCCACGGCGATGATCGCCCCGATTGCCCGATCCTCCAGAGCGTGGCTGGCGAGGGCGGGGAGGCCGGCGGCTCCGACGCCTGCTGTCTCTGACAGGCCGCGCGACTGACGCGCATTGCGGCGGGCGGCGTCTATGCCACAATCTGGCAACCCAAGGAGGAGACGCCGATGACGCAAGCCCCCGCGCAGGTCACTGCCCATCAAGCACTGGAAACCCGCCAGCGCATGAAGGACGGCACTGAACTGCTGGTCCGCACCTGGTTGCCCGCGCCGGACACCGGTGAGCCGCGCGGCACCGTCATCCTGGTTCACGGCATGGCCGAACACAGCGGCCGTTATCCGCATGTGGCCAAGGTGCTCACCAACCTGGGCTTGCGCGTACGTGCCTTCGACCTGCGGGGCCACGGCAAGAGCGGCGGCCCGCGCATGGCGCTCGACGCGCAAGACAACTACCTCACCGATCTTGCAGAAATCGTCGATGCCGTCGTCGCCGAATGGCACGAGATGCCGTTCGTGCTCGGCCACAGCATGGGCGGGTTGATCGTCGCGCGCTTTACCACCGCGCGTATCCGGCCCGTGCGGGGCGTGCTGCTGTCATCGCCTGCGCTGCGAGTGAAATTGCCGCCCGGAGCGGGGATCGTGCGTGGCCTCCTGTCTGCGCTGGCGCCCAAGCTGGCGGTGCCCAATCCGGTGGACCCGGCCAAGCTCTCGCATGACCCGAGCATCGCCGCCGCCTATCGCGCAGACCCGCTGGTGCAGGGCACGATCAGTGCGTCGCTGCTCGAATTCATGCTCAATGCGATCACGCAGGCGCAGCAGGATGCGCCTCGCCTCGAAGCGCCGATGCTGCTGATGGCCGGTGGCGCGGATTCGATTGTCGATCCGTCAGGCAGCCGGGATTTCTATGCGAATGCGCCGGAAGATTTGCGGACCTTGGCGTGGTTCGACAACGGGTATCACGAGATCTTCAACGAAGCCGAGCCGCTGCGTAGCGAGGTGTTTGGAAAGATGACGGAGTGGCTGGCTTCGCGGATTTGATTTGAAGTGAATTGGTTGCACCACAACAATAAAAACCAATAACACCAAGGAAAAGAAGCACGGAGACATGGATACCTACGACTACATCATCATCGGCGCAGGCTCCGCCGGCTGCGTCCTCGCCAACCGGCTGACCCGCGACCCCGACGTTTCCGTCCTGCTGCTCGAAGCGGGCGGCAAGGACGATTACCACTGGATCCACATCCCCGTCGGCTACCTGTATTGCATCGGCAATCCGCGCACCGATTGGTTGTATCGCACGCGCGAAGAGCCCGGGCTGAACGGCCGCTCGCTCGGCTACCCACGCGGCCGTGTGCTGGGAGGCTGCTCGTCGATCAACGGCATGATCTATATGCGGGGCCAGCGCGAGGACTACGACGGCTGGGCCGCCATCACCGGCGACGATTCATGGAAATGGGATGCGGTGCTGCCGCTCTTCAAGGCCAGCGAAAACCACCACGGCGGTGCCAACGAATGGCACGGCGCCAACGGCGAATGGCGCGTCGAGCCGCAACGCCTGCATTGGCAGGTGCTCGAGACATTCATCGAAGCGGCCGTGCAGGCGGGCATTCCGCGCACGAGCGACTTCAACCGTGGCGACAACTTCGGCGTCGGCTACTTCGAGGTCAACCAGAAGCGCGGCATCCGCTGGAACACGGCCAAGGGCTTTCTGCGCCCGGCATCGCAGCGGCCGAACCTGACCATCGTGACGGGCGCGCAGGTGCGGGCGCTGACGTTTGACGGCAAGCGCTGCACCGGCGTGACCTATCGCGGCGCAGGGCAGGACTACACCGTGGCCGCGCGCGAAGAGGTGATCCTGTCGGCCGGCGCGATCAACTCGCCGCAATTGCTGGAGCTGGCGGGGATCGGCCAGCCGGAGCGTTTGCAGGCGCTCGGCATTCCGGTGCGCCAGGCGCTGCCGGGCGTCGGAGAAAACCTGCAGGATCACCTGCAGCTGCGCAGCGTGGTCAAAGTGAACGGCGTACCCACGCTCAATACACGCGCCTCCAACTGGTGGGGCAAGGCCCTCATCGGCATGCAATACGCATTCAATCAGAGCGGGCCGATGAGCATGGCGCCGTCGCAGCTGGGCCTGTTCGCGCGCTCGAACCCGCACGTGTCGCGCCCCGATGTGGAGTATCACGTGCAGCCGCTTTCGCTCGACAAGTTCGGCGATCCGCTGCACGCGTTCAATGCGTTTACCGCGAGTGTGTGCAACCTGCGGCCGACTTCGCGCGGCACGGTGCATGTCACGTCCGCCGATCCGTTTGCGGCACCGACCATCGCGCCGAACTACTTGTCGACCGAGGAAGACCGCAAGGTCGCGGCCGATTCGCTGCGGCTCACGCGCCGCATCGTCGCGCAACCGGCCTTGGCGCAATACAAGCCGGAGGAGTACCTGCCCGGCGCGGCGTTTCAAACCGACGAAGAACTCGCCCGCGCCGCCGGAGAAATCGGCACGACCATCTTCCACCCGGTCGGTACGTGCCGCATGGGGCGCGCCGATGACGCAAACGCCGTGGTCGATGCGCAGCTGCGCGTGCGCGGCATTGACGGCCTGCGGGTGGTGGACGCGTCCGTCATGCCGACGATTACCTCGGGCAACACCAACTCGCCGACGATCATGATTGCGGAGAAGGCGAGCGAGATGATCCGTGCCGCGCGCAAGGCCCGCGCGCGCGGTGAGGCCGTGCCAGCCTGACGCCGGTTCCGACGCGATGACACGGGCATGACACACCGCCCGTGTCCACTGGATACGCAATCGGCATTGCCCCCATAGGTAACTCTACGTATCACCCCCATGTGGGGCAGAAAGCTAATACTGGTGCGGGTTTCCGGCGCGTAAGCGGGGTGTAATCGACTCGGTAAAAACCCCGATGTTTTGCAACGCAACAGCCGTTGACAATCATCCGCACCATAAAAAGGGCGGGAGACCAGAGGGAATCATGGCGCAGGACATCATTCTCGAAACGCGCGGACTGACCAAGGGCTTCAAGGGCTTTACCGCCGTGTCCGACGTCAACCTGCGCGTGCAGCGTGGGTCCATCCATGCGCTCATCGGCCCGAACGGTGCCGGCAAGACGACCTGTTTCAACCTGCTGACCAAATTCCTGGTGCCCACGCGCGGCACGATCCTGTTCAATGGCGTCGATATCACGTCGGAGAAGCCGGCACAGATTGCGCGCCGCGGCGTGATCCGCTCGTTTCAGATCTCCGCCGTGTTTCCGCATCTGACGGTGATGGAAAACGTTCGCGTCGGGCTGCAGCGGCAGCTTGGTACGGCGTACGCGTTCTGGCGTAGCGAGCAGTCTCTCAACACGCTGAATGCGCGGGCGATGGAGCTGCTCGAACAGGTGGGGCTGACGGAGTTTGCGCACACCGTGACGGTGGAGCTGCCCTACGGCCGCAAGCGCGCACTGGAGATTGCCACCACGCTGGCGATGGAGCCCGAGCTGATGCTGCTCGACGAGCCCACGCAGGGCATGGGCCACGAAGATGTGGACCGCGTGACGGAGCTGATCAAGCGCGTCGCGCAGGGCCGCACCATCCTGATGGTGGAACACAACATGAACGTGGTCTCGTCCATCGCCGACAAGATCACGGTGCTGCAGCGCGGCCAGATCCTGGCCGAAGGCCCGTACGAAGACGTCTCGAAGAACCCGCAGGTGATGGAAGCCTATATGGGCACCGCCGATGCGGCGCTGGAAGGCCATTAGGCCATTGAGGCTGTTGAGGCCACTGATCGGCGCTGATCGATCACGCGGCGCGGCGGCATGCCGCGCATCAAACGTAAGCGAACGCTAGACCCGAACACACGAGAACACTGCATGAGCACGCCCGCGCTCCAGATCAAGGACCTGCACGCCTGGTACGGCGAATCGCACATCCTGCATGGTGTCGACCTGACCGTGAACCGCGGCGAGGTGGTCACGCTGCTCGGCCGCAACGGCGCGGGCCGCACCACCACGCTGCGCGCCATCATGGGCCTGGTGGGCACGCGCAAGGGCTCCATCGTCGTGCATGACGCAAGCGGCCAGGGCGTGGAAACGATCGACCTGCCCACGCACAAGATCGCCCACTGCGGCATCGGGTACTGCCCCGAAGAGCGCGGCATCTTCTCGAGCCTCTCGTGCGAAGAAAACCTGATGCTGCCGCCGGTACTGAAGGGCCAGGTGGCCAAGACCGGCAATGCCGGCATGAGCATCGAAGAAATCTACGAGATGTTCCCGAACCTGGCCGAGCGGCGCCAGAGCCAGGGCACGCGCTTGTCGGGCGGCGAGCAGCAGATGCTGGCGGTCGGACGCATCCTGCGCACGGGTGCCAACCTGTTGCTGCTCGACGAGATTTCCGAGGGCCTTGCGCCGGTGATCGTGCAGGCGCTGGCCCGCATGATCCTGATGCTCAAGAAGCGCGGCTACACGGTGGTGATGGTGGAGCAGAACTTCCGCTTTGCCGCGCCGCTGGCAGATCGCTTTTATGTGATGGAACACGGCCGCATCGTCGAGCGTTTCGAGGCGGCGCAACTGCAGGACAAGATGCCGGTGCTGCACGAACTGCTCGGCGTGTAAGACGTTTTCCCGATCGACTTGCAAGACCCATGCGCCAGCGTGATCCGCGGCGCGCACGACACAGGAGACAAGACCATGACACTCAAGAAGCTGGCTGGTGCATTGATGGCGGTAGGACTGGGCGCGGCTGCTTTCGGCGCGCATGCGCAGGTGAGCGGCGACAAGGTGAAGATCGGCTACATCACCGATCTGTCGGGTCTGTATGCCGACATCGACGGGCAGGGCGGTGTCGAGGCGGTCAAGATGGCGATCGAGGATGCGGGCGGCAAGGTGCTGGGCAAGCCGATCGAACTCGTGACGGCGGACCACCAGAACAAGGCCGACATTGCTGCTTCGAAGGCGCGCGAGTGGATGGACCAGCAAGGCCTGGACATGCTGCTGGGCGGCACGAACTCCGCCACCGGCCTGGCCATGAACAAGGTGGCTGCTGAGAAGAAGCGCGTGTTCATCGACATCGGGGCCGGCACCGCACGCCTGACCAACGAAGAGTGCACGCCGTACACGATCCACTATGCGTACGACACCGTGGCGCTGGCCAAGGGCACGGGCAGCGCGGTGGTCAAGCAGGGCGGCAAGTCGTGGTTCTTCCTGACCGCTGATTACGCCTTCGGTCATTCGCTGGAGAACGACACGACCGCCGTGGTCAAGGCCAACGGCGGCACGGTGGTGGGTTCGGTCAAGCACCCGCTGTCGGCGTCGGACTTCTCGTCGTACCTGCTGCAGGCGCAGTCGTCCAAGGCGCAGATCCTGGGCCTGGCCAATGCCGGTGGCGACACGATCAACTCGATCAAGGCAGCCAAGGAATTCGGCATCACCAAGACGATGAAGATCGCGGGCCTGCTGATGTTCATCAACGACGTGCATAGCCTGGGCCTGCAGACGGCCGAAGGCCTGCTGATGACCGACAGTTGGTACTGGGACATGAACGACGCCACGCGCAAGTTCGCCAACCGCTACTTCATGAAGATGAAGAAGATGCCGAGCAGCCTGCAGGCGGCGGATTACTCGGCAGTGTCGAACTACATCAAGGCGGTGGCGGCTGCTGGCACGGATGATCCGGACAAGGTCATCGCGCAGCTCAAGAAGACCAAGATCGACGACTTCTACACGAAGGGCACCATCCGCCAGGACGGCCGTGCCATCCACGACATGTACCTGCTGCAGGTGAAGTCGCCGGCCGAATCGAAGAAGCCGTGGGACTACCTGAAGGTCGTGGCGACGATCCCGGGCGAGCAGGCTTTCACCACGCCGGCCGAGTCGAAGTGCTTGCTGATGAAGAAGTAAAAGCGTAGGCAATCCGGCGCCGCCGTCCGTGTGGATGGCGGCGTCATCAACGTTGTTGGTGTGGTGTTCTCTTCCTGACCGCGATGGAAATCTTCGGCGTTCCGCTACCGGCCATGCTCAGCCAGCTGCTGCTGGGCCTGGTCAACGGTTCCTTCTATGCGATGTTGAGCCTCGGCCTTGCGGTCATCTTCGGGCTGCTCAACGTCATCAATTTTGCGCACGGGGCGCTGTTCATGCTGGGCGCGGTGCTCACCTGGATGGGCTTCTCGTATCTGGGCGTGCCGTACTGGGCGATGCTGGTGCTGTCGCCGCTGGCGATCGGCCTGCTGGGCGTGGTGATCGAACGCACGCTGCTGCGGTTCATCTACAAGCTTGATCATCTCTACGGCCTGCTGCTCACGCTGGGCGTGACGCTCGTCATCGAAGGCGTGTTCCGCGCCATCTACGGTGTGTCTGGCTTGCCATATGACACGCCCCAACTGCTGCAGGGTGCCACCGACCTCGGCTTCATGATGCTGCCCAACTATCGCGCGTGGGTGGTGGTGGCGTCGCTGGCGGTGTGCTTCGCCACGTGGTTCATGATCGAGAAGACGAAGCTGGGCGCCTACCTGCGCGCCGGCACCGAGAACCCGAAGCTGGTCGAAGCCTTTGGCGTGAACGTGCCGCTGATGGTCACGCTCACCTACGGTTTTGGCGTGGCGCTGGCGGCGTTTGCGGGCGTGCTGGCGGCACCGGTCATCCAGATCTCGCCGCTGATGGGGCAGAGCATGATCATCACCGTGTTTGCGGTGGTGGTGATCGGCGGCATGGGGTCGATTCTCGGTTCGATCGTCACCGGCCTGGGCCTGGGTGTGATCGAGGGGCTGACCAAGGTGTTTTATCCACAGGCGTCGGCCACCGTGGTGTTCGTGATCATGGTGCTGGTGCTGCTGGTGCGTCCGGCGGGCCTGTTCGGTAAAGAGAAATGAGCGGCGCGGCCAACATGACCAACTCTTCCTCCTTCAAATACGTCCTGTACGCCCTGCTGCTGGTGGCGCTGATTGCCGCGCCGCTGGTGGGCGCGTATCCGGTGTTCGTTGCCAAGCTGCTGTGCTTCGCACTGTTTGCCTCCGCGTTCAACCTGCTGCTGGGCTACACGGGGCTGCTGTCGTTCGGGCATGCGGCCTTCTTTGGCGGCGCGGGCTACGTGGCCGGCTACATGATGCGCGACTTGCACGTCACGCCGGAGCTTGGCCTGCTGGCCGGCACCGCAGCCGGCGCGTTCATCGGCCTGATCGTGGGCCTGCTCGCCATCCGCCGTCAGGGCATCTACTTTGCGATGATCACGCTGGCGCTGGCGCAGATGCTGTACTTCTTCTGCCTGCAGGTGCCGTTCACGGGCGGTGAAGACGGCCTGCAAGGCGTGCCGCGCGGCAAGCTGTTCGGCGTGGTGGATCTGTCGTCGGACCTGACGCTGTACTACGTGGTGCTCGTGATCGTGGTCGCGGCGTTCCTGCTGATCGTGCGCACGATCCATTCGCCGTTCGGGCAGATCCTCAAGGCCATCAAGGAGAACGAGCCGCGCGCCACGTCCCTCGGCTACGACACCGATCGCTTCAAGCTGCTGGCCTTCGTGCTGTCGGCGGCGCTGACGGGCCTGGCCGGTTCGCTCAAGACCCTGGTGCTCGGTTTCGAGACGCTCACCGACGTGCACTGGTCGATGTCCGGCTCAGTCATCCTGATGACGCTGGTGGGCGGCCTCGGTATCCTGTCCGGCCCGCTGCTGGGCGCGGCGCTGGTGATTGCACTGGAAAACAAGCTCGGCGACATCGGCAGCTTCCTGGCCGGCGCCACCGGCATCGACGGCTTCAATATCCTCGGCGAATCGGTCACCACGGTCACGGGCGCGATCTTCGTGATCTGCGTGCTGACCTTCCGCCGCGGCATCATGGGCGAAATTTCGGCGCGTGTGCCCTGGCTGCGACGTTGACGCCACAATGCGCGAAGATGCCGCTAGATTTCAGCCGAACAGCTGATCTTGGTGCCTGATGCACCGTAAGGGTTTGCTCTAGTTGCTGCATTGCGGTGCATCTTTTACAGTCGCGTTACGGTTTTCGCACGAGATAAATGAGGCGGGAGCGAGGAGACGACAGCACACACCGCACGTACGGTGGAGATGCAAAATAGATGAAGGCCCTGCCAGGCGATCCCCGGCAGGGCCTTTTAGTTTGTGCGTTTAGCCGGTGGCGCTCGCCGCCAATAGCGCCCGGCCGCGGGCGCTGACCGTCACCAACTGCAGCCCCGGCGCGGAGTCGGGCACGCAGTCCACCAGCCCATCGATGCACGCATCTTCCCAGATCGACAGCCGCGGGCATGACGTCCGCCAGGTTTCCAGCACTTCGGCATAAGGCCTGGGCCGTTCGGCCAGCGACTGCAGCAATTGCAGGGTGAGGGCGCGCGTCGGATCGGTCATGGCGGGCTCCGTGGTGAGACGCATCCATTCTGGTTCGCGCCGACTTACAAGAGAAATGCATTCGCTGTCGACGCCTATGCGCGCGCTGCATGACAATGGCGCTTCGCCAGAACTGTCCATGACCCTCTCCACTCGCCTTGCCACGCCCGAAGATCGGCCGCGCCTGCTGGCCGCCGTCGCGTCGACCGCCTCGCCGCTGCAGGTGGCGCATGCCGTCGATACGCTGCTCGCCCATCCGAGCGTGCATCCGTGCTTCCTCGTTGAAATGGGTGAAGAGCTGGCCGGCGTGGCGCCAATGACGCTCGTGCCGCATCTGGCGCTGGGCGGTTTGGTGGCGTGGTTGCCCGTCGGCGTGATGGTGCTTTCCGGTGACACTGCCACGCGCGATGCGGCCCTGGCGGCCATCAATGAGTACGCCAGGGCACATGGCATACTCCACGTCCTGTTGCCGCCCGCGGCACTTTCGGCTGAAGACGCCGCAGCGCTCGGCTTTGCGTCCGACGCATCGGGCTGCTGGCGGCGTAGCGCTCGCCCGTCGCCCAAGTCGCTGGGCTAATCCTTCCTGTTTCGTTTCTCCTGATGGAATTCGCTTTGCTCGCCGTGGCCGGTTTTCTGGCCGGCCTGATCGATGCGGTGGCCGGTGGCGGCGGCCTGGTGCAGATTCCAGCGCTCTTCTCGGCGTATCCCAACATCGCCCCCGCCACGCTGATCGGCACCAACAAGGTCGCGTCGATGTCGGGCACCGCGACGGCGGCGGTGCGCTACGGCCGCACGGTGCGTATTTATTGGGGCGCCACGGCACCGGCGGTGGTCACGGCGTTTGTGTTTTCGCTGCTCGGCGCGTGGGCGCTCACGCATATTCCGGCCGAGCCGCTGCGCCGTGCGCTGCCGTTCGTGCTGGCGGTGCTGCTCGTCTACACGGTGGCCAAGAAGAATCTGGGCGCCGACCACGCTCCGAGCCTCAAGGGCTGGCGCGAGCGCGCGGCGGCATTGCTGGCCGGCGCGGCCATCGGTTTCTACGACGGCGTGTTTGGCCCGGGCACCGGCAGCTTTCTGATGATCGTGTTCGTGCGCGTGTTCGGGTACGACTTCCTGCACGCGTCGGCGTCTACCAAGATCGTGAATCTGGCGACCAACGTGGCTGCGCTGTTGCTGCTGGCTGCCAAGGGACACGTGTGGTGGCAGCTCGGCCTGGTGATGGCGGTGGCCAACGTGGCCGGCAATCAGGTCGGCAGCCACCTCGCGCTGCGGCACGGCAGCCGCTTCGTGCGCAAGGTGTTCATCGTGGTGGTGCTGGCGTTGATTTTGAAGACGGCTTACGACGCGTTCATCCGTTGAGTTGCTTCTCGAGCGCCACGCTGCGCTCGGTAATGACGTCGCCCGTGTGCTGCGTCGTCACGGTTTCGATCAGAATAATTCCGCATTCCTCGTCGGCAACGGGAAAGTGACGCACGCCGCGCGGCACGACGCAGAATTCGCCGGGGCCGAGGTGCACATCGGCGCGGTCTTCGAAAGCAATTTTCAGGTGGCCGTAGACCACGAAGAACAGTTCGTCTTCATTCGGGTGGTCATGCCAGACGAACTCGCCCTTGAGCTTGGCGACCTTGATGTATTGGTCGTTGACCTGGCCGACGACGCGCGGCGACCAATAGTCCGTGACCTGTTCCAGCGCCTGGGTGACCTGTACGGCGTGTCCTGCGAGCATGATGCGCTCCGATGGGGGGGAAGGCACCGAAGATAAGGCCACGTGCCGCGCATGCCCAACCAAACTTTCTAATCGGGTAGATCACGCGGGCTAATGCGCGACGCGTTGTCATAGTGATGCCGCATGGGCGGGCTAGGCTGCAAGGTTCCGCTTTTGCACGCGCAGCATCATGGCCCTGACTCTCGACGACATCCGCACGCTATTCGATCGCCACGGCAACATTGCCTACAGCGGCGAGCCTGTCACTCAGTTGGAACATGCCTTGCAGACGGCGACGCTGGCGGAGGCGGCCGGCGCGTCGGATGTGCTGGTCACGGCGGCGCTGCTGCACGATCTTGGCCATTTGCTGAACCTGCAGGGCGACACGCCTACCGCCCACGGCATCGACGATCAGCACCAGTACTTTGCGCTGCCGTTTCTGCGTGCGACGTTTCCCGATGCCGTGCTGGAGCCGATCCGCCTGCATGTGGACGCAAAGCGGTGCCTCTGCGCGATGGATGCGCATTACTACGCGCGTCTGTCGCCGGATTCCATACGCAGCCTGGCGTTGCAGGGCGGCGTGTTTTCGGCGCACGAGGCGGAGGCGTTCATGCAGCGTCCGTACGCTGCCGATGCGCTGCAGTTGCGCCAGTGGGACGATCTCGCCAAGGTGGCCGGGCAGCGCACGCCGGATCTTGCGCACTTCCTGGCGACGGCCGCGCGGGTTTCAGCGGCAGCCTAGGCTGCGCAGCGTGGCGCCCACGGCTTCATCCCACGGCGTGTGCGGTTCGGCGCCGAGCGCCTGCACGAGCTTGGCGTTGTCCATGCGCACCGGGTGCTGCCACAGGTATCGCATCTCGCGCATCTCGCGCAGCATCTCCGAGAACGGCGCCAGCGCGGGCATCAGCCACCACGGGAATGCGCGCGTCTTGACGGGGCGGCCCACCGCGCGGCCAATCGCTGAGGCCATCTGCGTGCCGTCGGCATCCCAGTGACCGCGCATGTGGTAGACGGCAAAGTCCGACAGACGGTCGCCTTGCTCGACAAGACGCAGCATCGTTTCGGCCACGTCCGGCAGGTACGCCCATTGATGGCCGATGCCCGCAGCGCCCGGCTGCGTGACGGTGCGGACGGGCTTGCCCGGCTTGACCAGCGCGCCGGCAAACCATGTGTTGCTGGTTTGCGGCCCGAAGAAATCGCCGGCACGCACGATCAGGCTGCGCACGCCGTCTGCGCTGGCGGCCTGCATGCGGCGCTCCAGCTCTGCGCGGATCTTGCCCTTGCGCGTGAGCGGTGCCTGCGCAGTCGTTTCGCGCAGCACGGGAAACGTGTCCGGCGCAAAGTTGTACACGGTACCCGGCAGCACGATGCGCGCACCTGAAGCGCGGGCGGCGGCGATGGTGTTGTCGATCATGGGCAGTACCAGGCCGGCCCAGTTCTTGTAGCCCGGCGGGTTGACGGCGTGGACGATCAGCTCCGCGCCTTGCGCCGCGCCAACCACATCTTCGCGCACCATCGCGTCGCCGCGCATCCACTCGAATGCAGTGTTGCGGTTCGTCAGCGCATCCGGATTGCGCTGCAGCGCCCGGACATGCCAGCCGCGTGCCACCAGCCGGCGTGCCACTTCGCCGCCGATGCCGCCGGTGGCGCCCAATACCAATGCGATGCGTTTTGCCTGTTGGTTTGCCTGTTCCATGACCGTGCTCCTGATGTGAGAGAGAGCGTTGCGATGGAGGCATTCTGGGCGTACCTGTGCTTCAATGGAATTGTTGATATCGAGCGTGCAACTATACAAATTTGTATGGACACATCGGAACCGGGTTGGGAGTTGTATCGAACGTTTCTTGCCGTCGTGCGAGAGGGATCGCTGTCGGGCGCCGCACGGGCGCTCGGGCTGACGCAGCCAACGGTGGGGCGGCATGTCGATGCGCTCGAACGGGCGCTGGGCATGTCGCTCTTCATCCGCACGCAGCAGGGGCTAAGCCCCACAGAATCGGCGCTGTCACTGCGGCCATTTGCGGAATCGCTCGAGGCCACGAGCGCTGCCTTGCTGCGCGCCGCTTCGAGCCAGGGGGAGGGCGTTCGCGGCACCGTGCGCATCACCGCCAGCGAGGTGGTGGCGGTGGAAGTGCTGCCACCGATCCTCGCCGATCTGCACACCGCCTATCCGGAGCTGACGCTTGAGCTGGTGCCTTCGAACCGGATGGAAGACCTGCTGCGCCGCGAGGCGGACATCGCCGTGCGCATGCAGCCACCGAGCCAGGGCGTGCTCGTCGCGCGGCATCTTGGCAGCATCGAGCTGGGGCTGTTTGCGCATCAGCGCTACCTGGCGCAGCGCGGCATGCCCACCACGGTGGAAGAACTCACTGGCCACACCTTGATCGGCTACGACAAGGAGAACGCGTTCTTGCGCAGCACGCGGGCGCAGTTTCCGTGGGTGCAGCGCAACCGCTTCGCGCTGCGCACCGACAGTGACCTGGCCGCGATTGCCGCGCTGCGTGCGGGCTTCGGCATCGGCTTCTGCCAAGTCGGCTTGGCACGGCACAACGCAGATCTGGTCCGGCTGTTCAGCGAGCAGATCACCATCACGCTCGACACCTGGCTCGCCATGCATGAAGACTTGCGTGACAGCCCGCGCTGCCGCGTCGTGTTTGATGCGCTGGCGACCGGGTTGCTGCGATACATCAACGGCGACTGATCGATCGCGTTGTCACCGATTCTGGCGCAGCGGGTCGAGCAGACCCTTCAGGCCGTTGTGATCCAGCTCCTGCATCAGCGCGAGCAAGCGGCCGATCTGCCCCGGCGGAAAGCCCTCCCGCGCAAACCAGTTGAGGTAATGGCCCGGCAAGTCGGCAATCAGGCGGCCCTTGTACTTGCCGAAGGGCATTTGCGTGGTGACGAGGCGTTGGAGGTCTTCGGGGTTCATGGGCGCTATTGTGCCGCCGATGCGGGGACGAACGTGGGCACCTGCTCCAGCAAATGCCCCACAAAACCGGAGAGCTTCGGCAGCGGCCGCCAATCCTGCCGATACACGACATGAATCGGCCGCGGTTCGGGCGCATACGCCTGCAGCACGCGCACGAGTCGGCCGCTGGCGAGGTCTTCGGCGACGAGCACTTCGGGCTGCAGCAACAGACCGGCTCCGGCAACCGCGGCCGCGCGCAAGCCATGGCCGTCGTTGCAGGTGAAGGCCGGGTCGTCGCGCCAGGGCGTGGCGCCGCTCCAGCCGGCAAGCTGCCACGCATTGCGGTTGTTCCACACCATGTGCGACAGGCAGCGATGCTGCGGCAGGTCGGCCGGCGTTTCCGGTCGGCCGTACCGCGCCAGGTACTGCGGCGACGCGCAGATGACCATGCGATACACGCACAGCGGCTTGGCCACCAGATCGGCATCGCCGAGCGGCCCGATGCGCACGGCAAGGTCGAACCCCTCGTCGACGAGATCGACCATGCCGTTGCTGAGGTTCAATTCCACGCGCACCTGCGGATGCGCCTGCTGGGAAGTCGCCGCCAATGGCGCAATCACGCACGCGCCGAATGTGGTGGGCGCGCTCACGCGCAGCGTGCCGGAGGGTGATGCGCGCAACCGTTCGACGGAGGTTTCCGCCCAGCGCACCTGTTCTAGCACGCGCTTGGCATCTTCGTAGAACACGCGGCCGGCGTCGGTCAGGCTTTGGCGGCGCGTGCTGCGCTGGAGCAGGCGCGCGCCCAGCTGCGTCTCCAGCGCGCTCACATATTTGCCGACCATCACTGCGGACATCTCGAGCCGCGCCGCCGCCTCGGTGAAGTTGCCGTCTTCGACCACGGCAACGAAGGTCTCCATGCTGCGCAGCTTGTCCATATTCCGAACCATTGATTTGGAATGCTCGAAGGTATCACGGCTTTATCGCATGAGGGGTTCGGCCAAGAATAGGCGCCATTCCAACCGGATTTGCGAAGGAGCACAGCATGAAAATCGTCGTGATTGGCGCCAGCGGCACACTGGGCCGCGCCGTGGTGGCAGAACTGGAGCAGGGCGGTACGCACGAAATCATCCGCATCGGCCGCACGCAGGGCGAGCATCAAGTCGACATCACCAACGCCGACAGCGTGGCCGCACTGTTCGACAGGGTTGGCCGCGTTGATGCGATCGTCTCCACCGCCGGCAACCTGTTCTTCGGGCCGCTGACCCAGATGACGGCGGCGGATTTCAACGTTGGCCTGCAGGACAAGCTGCTCGGCCAAGTGCGCCTGGCGCTGGTCGGCCAGCATTATCTGAACGACGGCGGCTCGATCACGCTGACGACCGGCATCGTCGGGCAGGAGCCGATCGCACAAGGCGCCAACGCCACCGCCGTGAACGCCGGCGTGGAGGGCTTTGTGCGCGCGGCGGCATGCGAGCTGCCGCGCGGCATCCGCATCAATGCGGTCAGCCCGACAGTGCTGACTGAATCGATGGAAGCGTATGGCCCATTCTTTCCGGGCTTCGAACCGGTCTCGGCAGCGCGTGCGGCGCTCGCATACCGGCGCAGCGTGGAGGGCGTGCAGAGCGGACGGGTCTATCGCGTGGGATGAATTTGCCTGGATCGTGAACACGTTAAGTTTCGGGGTATCTCCCCCTTGCTCGCGTGGCGTGACTCCTTCTAGACTCGATCATCCCCGACCCTTCGGTCGGTCAATCGTAGATTCAGGGCGGGCGCAGACCCGCTCGTCCTATCTAAGGAGACGGCATGAAGGTATCGCGCGCATCCCGCATTGCACTCGCCGCGACGGCGCTGTTGGCAGGAACGGCATTCGCCCAGGTGAAGGTCGGCATCACGGTGTCGGCCACCGGGCCGGCGGCGTCGCTGGGGATTCCCGAGAAGAACACCGTGGCGCTGCTGCCCAAGGAAATCGCCGGCAAGAAGATCGAGTACATCGTGCTCGACGATGCGTCCGACACCACCACCGCCGTCAAGAACACGCGCAAGCTCATCACCGAAGACAAGGTGGACCTGGTGATCGGTTCGACTGTCACGCCCAACTCGCTGGCGATGGTCGACGTGGTGGCCGAGAACGAAACGCCGATGATCACGCTGGCCGCCTCCGCGCGGATCGTCGAGCCGATGGACGCCAAGCGTGCGTGGGTCTTCAAGACGCCGCAGAATGATTCCCACATGGCAACGGCCATTGCCGAGCACATGGCAAACCATGGCGTGAAGACCGTCGCGTTGATCGGCTTCGCCGATGCCTACGGCGATTCGTGGGCGCAGGAGTTCGACAAGGTGGCAGGGCTGCGCAAGCTGAAGGTTGTCGCCAACGAGCGGTTTGCGCGCACCGATACGTCGGTGACGGGCCAGGTGTTGAAGATCATGGCGGCCAATCCGGATGCGGTGCTGATCGCCGGCTCGGGTACGCCGGCCGCGCTCCCGGAGCGCGCGCTCAAGGAACGGGGATACAAAGGCAAGCTCTACCAGACGCACGGCGTGGCGAACGCGGACTTCCTGCGCGTGTGCGGCAAGGACTGCGAAGGTACCTTCCTGCCGGCGGGTCCGATCCTGGTGGCCGAGCAGCTGCCGGACAGCAACCCGGTGAAGAAACCGGCGCTAACGTACAAGACGGCATATGAGAAAGCGTACGGCGGACAGGTTTCCACATTCGGCGGACACATGTGGGATGCCGGATTGCTGCTCGCGCAGGCGATGCCTGAAGCGCTGAAAAAGGGGCAACCCGGCACGCCGGCGTTCCGCAAGGGATTGCGCGATGCGATGGAAACAACGACCAATCTGGCGATCTCGCACGGCGTGATGAACATGAATGCGAAGGACCACCTTGGCTTGGATCAGCGCTCGCGCGTCATGGTCGAGATCAAGGACGGCAAGTGGAAGCTGCAGAACTGATGACGTAGCCCTAACGTCATCGGCCCACGCAAAACGCACGGTTCGCGCCGTGCGTTTTGCTTTCAAGAGGAAAGGAGCCCAAGCACTGACGAAAGCGGCGAAGCCGGCATTGGCTTGGTGCACGTGCCGGGTTACACCGTTGCCGACCAGATGGCGGTCGGTCCCTCGTTCGAGTGCGTGAGCCTTGGTGCCCGCCGATGCAACGCTTTCATCTCCAGTTCCCGCATGCCGCAACCGCCCGGCAAGCTACGGTCTTTATCGATTATCTGCGTGCGCCTCAGAGAGGCGAGGCCAGGGCACCCGCCTACTGATGTGTTTCACGTGAAACACAACCGGGGTCGACAAAGCGGTGCATGTTTCACGTGAAACGCGAAAACCAGGGCAAATTCGTCTCGATTGCCGCATCGTCGAACTGCAGTGAAGCTGCGCGACTTATAATTCCGCTTCTTCAAATTTTCGATGCCTCCAAGCGAGGAGGAAGCCATGCTGTATCCAATTGAATTCGATGTGATCGTGGTGGGCGGCGGACACGCTGGCACAGAGGCCGCCTTGGCGGCGGCGCGCATGGGCTGTCAGACCCTGCTGCTGACGCACAACATCGAGACGCTGGGGCAGATGAGCTGCAACCCGTCCATCGGGGGCATTGGCAAAGGCCATCTGGTCAAGGAAGTGGATGCCCTGGGCGGCGCTATGGCCATTGCGACGGATGAGGGCGGTATCCAATTCCGTATCCTCAATTCCAGCAAGGGCCCTGCCGTGCGAGCGACGCGCGCCCAGGCGGACCGGGTGCTGTACAAAGCGGCGATTCGCCATCGCCTGGAAAATCAGCCGAATTTGATGCTCTTTCAGCAGGCGGTCGAAGATCTGCTGGTGGAGGGCGACCGCGTGGTCGGGGCAGTGACGCAGGTCGGCGTGCAGTTCCGTTCACGTGCCGTGGTACTGACGGCGGGAACATTCCTCGATGGAAAGATCCATGTCGGGCTGAATAACTACACCGGCGGCCGTGCCGGCGATCCGGCGGCCGTGTCGCTGTCGGCACGTCTGAAAGAGTTGAAGTTGCCGCAGGGCCGTCTTAAGACCGGCACGCCGCCGCGCATTGACGGCCGGTCCATCAACTTTTCCGTGCTCGAAGAGCAACCGGGCGATCTCGATCCGGTGCCGGTGTTCTCGTTCATGGGCCGGGCGGAGATGCACCCACGCCAAGTGCCGTGCTGGGTGACGCACACCAACGAGCGCACGCACGACATCATCCGCGCGGGGTTGGATCGCTCCCCGATGTACACGGGCGTGATCGAAGGGGTGGGGCCGCGCTACTGCCCCAGCATCGAAGACAAGATCCACCGCTTCGCCAGCAAGGACAGCCACCAGATTTTCCTGGAGCCGGAAGGCCTGACGACCAACGAGTTCTACCCGAACGGCGTGTCGACCAGCCTGCCGTTTGATGTGCAGCTGGACCTCATCCACTCCATGCGCGGGCTGGAAAACGCCCACATTCTGCGGCCCGGATACGCCATCGAATACGACTATTTCGATCCGCGCGCACTGAAGGCTTCACTGGAGTCCAAGGCGATTTCCGGTCTGTTCTTCGCCGGGCAGATCAACGGGACGACCGGCTACGAAGAGGCTGCGGCGCAAGGCCTGCTGGCCGGTATCAACGCCGGCCTGCAAGTACAGGGCAAGGACGCCTGGACGCCGCGCCGCGACCAGGCTTATCTGGGCGTGCTCGTCGACGACCTCATCACCCGGGGCGTGACCGAGCCGTATCGCATGTTCACCAGCCGGGCCGAGTTCCGTCTCAGCCTGCGTGAAGACAACGCCGACATGCGCCTGACCGAAGTTGGCCGCGCGCTTGGCGTCGTCGACGATGCACGCTGGGACGCGTTCAACCGGAAGCGCGACGCTGTTTCACGTGAAACAGAGCGCCTCAAGTCGACGTGGGTGAATCCGGCCACGCTGCCCTTGGAGGACGCTGAGCCGGTGCTGGGCAAGGGCATTGAGCGTGAGTACGCCCTCGCCGATTTGCTGCGCCGCCCGAACGTGACGTATGAAACGCTCATGGGTATGCAGGGCGGCAAGTACGCGCTCGAAGCGCCGTTGGCTGAAGACCCGCTGCTGGCGGAACAGATCCGTGAGCAGGTCGAAATCGGCATCAAATACCACGGTTATATCGCCCGGCAAGCCGATGAAGTGGAGCGCCTTGGTGCAAACGAAAACACGCGCCTGCCGGCCGATTTCGATTACTCGCAAGTGCGCGGCCTGTCGATCGAAGTCCAGCAGAAGCTCGCCAAGCACAAGCCCGAGACCATCGGACAAGCTTCGCGTATCTCCGGCATCACGCCGGCCGCCGTGTCGTTGCTGCTCGTGCACTTGAAGAAGGGCGTGCTGCGTGGCCAAGTCGGCCCGCGCGCCAGCGCAGATGGCGAGGCCGCTTGATGGCGAACGCACTCACAGACGCCCGGGCAGAGCTGGAAGCCGGCGCCCGCGCGCTTGGCTTATCCCTGGACGAAGCGCGAGTCGATCGCCTACTGGCGTACCAAGGGCTGCTGGCCAAATGGAACCGCGTCTACAACCTGACCGCCATACGTGATGCCGGCGACATGCTGACGCACCACCTGCTGGATTCGCTGTCGGCGGTGTCGCGCATCGCCGAGCTGGCCCGCCGTGCTCAACCCGACTTACCGCGCGTGCTGGACGTTGGTTCGGGCGGCGGCCTGCCGGGCATCCCGCTGGCCATCACCTTTCCGGATGTCAGCGTCACGATGGTCGACATCGTGCAAAAGAAAACGGCCTTTCTGACGCAGTGCCGTGCCGAGCTTGGCCTGACCAACGCCCAATCGCATTGGGGCCACGTGGAAAAACTGACCGATGCCACCGGCTACGGCGTCATCACCTCACGTGCCTTTGCCGAGCTGGTCGATTTCGTGAATCTAGCCGGGCATCTGCTGGCGCCGCACGGCCGCATGGTCGCCATGAAGGGCGTGCGCCCGGATGCCGAAATCGAGCGTCTGCCCGCCGGCTGGACCGTCGAAGCCATCGAGCGCCTGACGGTGCCGGGGCTGCCGGCCGAGCGTCACTTGGTCATCCTCGCGCCGTCGGCGTGAGCGAACGTTGTAGCGAGCCATTCACCGCAGAGGAGTCATGTCGAATATTTTCGTGATCGCCAACCAGAAGGGCGGGGTCGGCAAGACCACCACCACGGTGAACCTTGCGGCCGGGCTGGCCGCGCAAGGGCAGCGCGTGCTGCTGGTCGACCTCGACCCCCAGGGCAATGCGTCGATGGGCTCGGGCATCGATAAGCACACACTCGAATCCAGCGTCTACCAGGTCCTTGTCGGGCTGGCGACGATTCCGCAGGCGCGCCAGCGCTCGGAGGCCGGGCGCTACGACGTGTTGCCAGCTAACCGCGACCTGGCCGGCGCCGAAGTCGAGCTGGTCGATCTCGAGCATCGCGAAAACCGCCTCAAGCTTGCGCTGGCCGAGGTGGAAGCCGATTACGACTTCGTCCTCATCGACTGCCCGCCCTCGCTCTCGCTGCTCACGCTCAATGGCCTGTGTGCCGCGCACGGCGTCGTCGTGCCGATGCAGTGTGAGTACTTCGCGCTCGAAGGCCTGTCGGATCTCGTCAACACCATCAAGCAGGTGCACGCCAACCTGAACCGCGACCTCAAGGTGATCGGTCTGTTGCGCGTGATGTTCGATCCGCGCGTGACGCTGCAGCAGCAGGTCTCGGCCCAGCTCGAATCGCACTTCGGCGACAAGGTGTTCAAGACGGTGATCCCGCGCAACGTGCGCCTGGCCGAAGCGCCGTCGTACGGCATGCCGGGCGTGGCGTTTGACGTGGCATCGAAGGGGGCGAAGGCCTATCTGGATTTCGGCGCCGAGATGATCGCGCGCGTGCGCCAGATGGCCGATATGCCGGCCTGAGCAGCAAGAGGAACAACATGAGCACGATGAAGAAGAAGGGACTGGGGCGCGGCCTCGAAGCACTGCTCGGCAGCCCCGCCGAGATTGTCGAAGCCGCCAGGCAAGAGGGCGCGCCGACGGTGCTGAAGCTGGAGCAGATGCAGCCCGGCAAATATCAGCCGCGCACGCGCATGGACGAGGGCGCGCTGCAGGAGCTCGCCGCGAGTATCCGGGCGCAGGGCCTGATGCAGCCGATTCTGGTGCGCAAGGTCGAGTCCGACGGTGCCAAGCCCAAGTACGAAATCATCGCGGGTGAACGCCGCTTCCGCGCTTCACGCCTCGCCGGCCTGACCGAGGTGCCCGTCCTCGTGAAGGACGTGCCGGATGAATCGGCCGCCGCCATGGCGCTGATCGAAAACATCCAGCGCGAGGATCTCAACCCGTTGGAAGAAGCCCAGGGCATTGCGCGCCTGGTGCGTGAATTCCAGTTCACGCATGAGCAGGCGGCGGAATCGGTCGGGCGTTCGCGCAGCGCGGTGTCGAACCTGCTGCGCCTGCTCAATCTCGCTCAGCCAGTGCAGACCATGCTGATGGCCGGCGACCTCGACATGGGCCACGCCCGCGCGCTGCTCGCCGTCGATGGTGCCACACAGATCACATTGGCCAACCAGATCGTCAACAAGCGCCTGTCGGTGCGCGAGACGGAAAAACTGGTGGCGTCGACGCTCAAGCCGTTCGAGCTGAAATCGCTAAAGCAGAAGGGTGGGCACCAAGGCGGCCGCGACGTGGCCCGCCTCGAAGAGGAGCTGGCCGACCAGCTCGGCCTGGGTGTGCAGATCAAGCTGGCGGCCAAGGGGCGCGGTCAGCTGACCGTGCAATTCAGCAGTCTCGACGAGTTCGATGGGCTGCTGGCGCGTCTGCGTCTCGACGCCGGCGAAGAGGCTGCCTGAGTGGACCTGCGACCGTTTGACGCAGGGGCGGGAATCCGCGCCTCTGCGCCATGTGCGGGTGCACGCTCGCACGGAATTGGTGCGATTACCTCGCACGTCATCGACGCTCGACGCTACCAACACCATCATGGAATCAACCGGGCGCCGCGCCGTCAGCCGGATTGGTTACCCCGGCAGCAGCACCGCATTGCGTGCTCCGAACGGAACGCGGCCGCGCGAAGTGCTGTCGAAGGCGCCCACAGAAGGGTTCGCTTGTGCGTTGACTGGCGAACGCCATGTCCCGTAAAATCGTGCGGTTTTAAATCCGCCTGACCCAAAGCGGTGCGGCATGATGAAAGCACATTCTTCCATGCAGCCAGCTGACCGGCAACGGCCCGATTCTTACGCTTCGTTGAAAGCCGCCCGGCCCCAGCCGATGCAGGATCCGAAGCACGACAGTTGGGACGATGATCAGCAGGCGGAGCCGCCGGTGCATGTGCTATCGCATGACGAAGCGGTCGCCCTGTTTGGCGAGCAGGCTGTGCAGGCCTCGCGTATCACGCCCTTTTCCATCGTGCTCGGCCAAGTGGCCATCACACTGTTGTGTGGGCTCGGTTGGTATGTCGGCAGTTGGTTCGCGGGCACGGGCGCTGCGTCAGCTGCCGAGGCTGGATTGTCGGCGCTGCTGGGCGGGGGCGTATGTGTGGTGCCTTCGGCATGGTTCGCGATGCGGCTGTCGACGGCCAAGGGGTTCGAATCCATTGCCCGCCTCGTAGTGGGCGAAGCGATCAAGGTGCTTGGCACGGTCGCGCTGCTGGTGATCGTGGTGGTGGTGTTCAAGGGTCTGCATTGGCCGCCCTTGCTGATCACCCTGATCCTGGCGCTCAAGATGTATTGGGTCGGTCTCGCACTGCGCTAGTGCGTTGAGGCGGCTCCAGCCCACTGCGGCATGGCGGGCACACTGGCGTGTTGGCACACGGCAAGGACCTGAGGCAGGAGAAGCCCGGTTCATTGCGCTGACACTCCGCAAGAATAAGGTGACGCGTTTCAGCCGCGTGCAGTCCGCGATCTCCAGGAAACACCTGGCAGAATTGGGCGCGGGTCGGAACGGATCACGAAGAATGTTTCGCAATATTGGACTGAATCATCATGGCAACTGAAGTCGCAGAAGCCGCCGGCCACGCCGCCGAGCACGCTCTCACGCCTTCCGCGTATATCGCGGAGCATTTGCAGAATTTCAATAGCATTGGCGGCAAACAGGCCTCCGTGGTCGACTTCTCCGTCATCAACTGGGACACGATGTTCTGGTCCGTGTTGATGGGCCTGATTGGCATCGTCTTCCTCGGTATCGCTGCGCGTCGTGTCACCTCTGGCGTTCCGGGCCGCTTCCAGGCTTTCGTTGAACTCGTCGTCGAGATGGTCGATGACCAGGCCAAGGGCATCATCCACGGCGATCGTTCCTGGATCGCTCCGCTGGCGCTGATGGTCTTCGTGTGGGTCACGCTGATGAACGCGGTCGACTTGATCCCGGTGGACTGGGTCACGGGCGTCAACCACCTCCTCGGCACGTTCGGCGTGCATGTGCCGCACCACCGCGCGGTAGCCACGGCCGATCTGAACGGCACGTTCGGCATGTCGTTCGCCGTGCTGATCCTGATGATTTACTACAGCTTCAAGATCAAGGGCACCGGCGGCTTCGCGCACGAGCTGCTGTCGGCCCCGTTTGGCGCCAAGTGGTATCTCGCGCCGTTCAACCTGATCCTCAACATCATTGAATTCCTCGCCAAGGCTGTGTCGCTGGGCATGCGGTTGTTCGGCAACATGTACGCGGGCGAACTGGTGTTCCTGCTGATCGCGCTGCTTGGCTCGGTCTGGACGTTCGGTGCCGACACGTCGGCACTGGGTTTCGTGGGTCACGTGGTGGCTGGCGCAGTGTGGGCGATCTTCCACATCCTGATCGTGCTGCTGCAAGCCTTCATCTTCATGATGCTGACGCTGGTGTACATCGGCCAGGCACATGAACACCACTAAGTAGTTGCGGTTCAGGTTCTCCGGTTCCGTTTGATTTTTCCAAGTTCTCAAGTTCTTAGTCTTTCACGTAAAAGGGAGTCATCATGCAAGCATTTCTCGCCAACATCCAAGGTCTGACCGCCATCGGTATCGGCATCATCATCGGCCTGGGTGCTATCGGCGCCTGCCTCGGCATCGCACTGATGGGCGGCAAGTACATCGAAGCGTGCGCACGTCAGCCTGAACTGATGAACCCGCTGCAAACGAAGATGTTCCTGCTGGCTGGCCTGATCGACGCGGCATTCCTGATCGGTGTTGGTGTGGCCATGCTGTTCGCGTTCGCCAACCCGCTGCTGTCGGTCATCAAGTAATTCTTTTCGGTCTGCATGATGCCGGAGGCGGCCTGGGTGAACGCTGCGCGTAACCCTCGCCGCTTCGTGCATTGATCCGTAGTCTCAATACCGAAAGGAACACACCATGAACCTGAACGCCACACTCGTCGCGCAGATGGTCGTGTTCTTCATCCTGTGGTGGGTTGTTGCCAAGTTCATTTGGCCGCCCCTGGTGAAGGCGCTCGACGAACGCGCGAAGAAAATTGCCGATGGCCTGGCCGCTGCCGATAAGGGCAAGGCTGAGCTGGAGCTGGCCAACAAGCGGGTCGAGCAGGCACTGACCGAAGCGCGCAATGAAGGCGCGCAACGCATCGCGGACGCTGAAAAGCGTGCCCAGATGAGCGCCGAAGAGATCAAGCAAAACGCCCAAGCCGAAGCCGCGCGCATCATTGCGCAAGCCAAGGCCGAAGCCGAGCAGCAAACCGTGCGCGCGCGTGAATCGCTGCGCGACCAGGTTGCCACGCTGGCCGTCAAGGGTGCCGAGCAGATCCTCAAGCGTGAAGTCAATGCGCAGGTCCACGCCGATCTGCTCAATCAACTCAAGGCTGAGCTGTAATCATGGCAGAACTCGCAACCGTTGCCCGTCCGTACGCAGAGGCGCTGTTCCGCGTGGCGAAGGCCGGCAATCTGGGTGCATGGTCTGAGCTCGTGTCGGAAATGGGGCAAATTGCCGCCGTGCCCGACATGAAGGCAGTCGCCGATGATCCGAAGCTCTCCAAAGCCGATGTGGCGGGGATCTTCCTGTCGGCGCTGAAATCTCCGGTTTCGCATGAGGCGAAGGAACTGGTTGGCCTGCTGGTGGCCAACAAGCGCCTGTCGCTGCTGCCGGAAATTGCCGCGCAATTCCATGTGCTGCGGAATGCCAGTGAAGGCGCCGCCGACGTCGAGATCACCAGTGCGTTCCCGCTTGAGGGCGCGCCCCTGACCGAACTGGTCGCCACGCTCGAACGCAAGTTCGGCAAGAAGCTGCAGGCTCACGTGAGCGTCGATCCTTCGTTGATCGGCGGCGTGCGTGTGCAGATTGGCGACGAAGTGCTCGACACCTCGGTGCGCGCGCGCCTGACGCAGATGCAGTCTGCGCTGACCGCCGCGTAATGCTGCTCCGCGAGGCGCCGATGAATCGACGCGATTTCATCGACGTAGCGCGCCCGCAGACAGATTGAAGAATTAGGAGCATTCGATGCAACTGAACCCCTCCGAGATCAGCGACCTGATCAAGACCCGTATCGAGGGCTTGAAGGCTGGCGCTGACGCAAAGAACACCGGCACGGTTATCTCCGTGACGGACGGTATCTGCCGCATTCATGGCCTGTCGGGCGTGATGCAAGGCGAAATGCTGGAATTCCCGGGCAACACGTTCGGCCTCGCGCTGAACCTCGAGCGCGACTCCGTCGGCGCTGTGGTGCTGGGTGAGTACGAGCACATTTCCGAAGGCGACGAAGTCAAGTGCACGGGTCGCATTCTGGAAGTGCCGGTTGGCCCGGAACTGCTGGGCCGCGTGGTGAACGCACTGGGCCAGCCGATCGACGGCAAGGGCCCGATCAACGCCAAGAAGACGGACGTGATCGAAAAGGTCGCTCCGGGCGTGATCGCACGTCAATCGGTGAGCCAGCCGGTGCAGACCGGCCTGAAGTCGATCGACGCCATGGTGCCGATCGGCCGTGGCCAGCGTGAGCTGATCATTGGCGACCGCCAGACCGGCAAGACCGCTGTTGCAGTCGACGCCATCATCAACCAGAAGGGCAAGGGCATCTTCTGCGTATATGTGGCAATCGGCCAGAAGGCTTCGACGATCGCTAACGTGGTTCGCAAGCTGGAAGAGCACGGCGCGCTGGAATACACGATCGTGGTGGCTGCTGCCGCTTCGGATTCTGCCGCCATGCAGTACCTGTCGGCCTACGCCGGCTGCACGATGGGCGAATACTTCCGCGACCGCGGCGAAGATGCCCTGATCGTGTATGACGATCTGACCAAGCAAGCTTGGGCGTACCGTCAGGTTTCGCTGCTGCTGCGCCGCCCGCCTGGCCGTGAGGCCTACCCGGGCGACGTGTTCTATCTGCACTCGCGTCTGCTGGAGCGCGCTGCACGTGTGAACGCTGATCACATCGAAAAGATCACCAACGGTGAAGTCAAGGGCAAGACCGGTTCGCTGACCGCACTGCCCGTGATCGAAACGCAGGCCGGCGACGTGTCCGCGTTCGTGCCGACCAACGTGATCTCGATTACCGACGGCCAGATCTTCCTGGAAACCGATCTGTTCAACGCCGGTGTGCGCCCCGCAATCAACGCCGGTATTTCGGTGTCGCGCGTGGGTGGTGCTGCTCAGACCAAGGTCATCAAGAAGCTGTCGGGCGGTATCCGTACCGACCTGGCTCAGTATCGTGAACTGGCTGCGTTCGCGCAGTTTGCTTCCGACCTGGACGAAGCGACCCGCAAGCAGCTCGAGCGCGGCCGCCGCGTGACCGAACTGCTCAAGCAGCCGCAATACCAGCCGCTGCAGGTGTGGCAGCTGGCCGCGTCGCTGTACGCAGCCAACAACGGCTTCCTCGACAACGTGGACGTGAAGGACATCCTGGCTTTCGAAAAGGGCCTGCACGACACGCTGAAGACGAAGTACGCCGATCTCATCAACCGCATCGAAGATACGAAGGATCTGTCGAAGGAAGATGAGGCCGCCCTGCGTGCCGCGATCGAGGATTTCAAGAAGTCCGCCGCGTTCTAACCGCGTCATTCCCGAAACTGGTCGCGCGTAGCCTGCGTGACCAGGTTTGAACGGAGAGGAAGAAATGGCCGGAACAAAAGAAATCCGCACCAAGATCAAGAGCGTGCAAAACACGCGCAAGATCACCAAGGCGATGGAAATGGTCGCCGCATCCAAGATGCGCAAGGCGCAGGAGCGGATGCGTGCTGCTCGACCGTACGCCGAGAAGATCCGCAACGTGGCCGCGCACATGGCACTGGCCAATCCGGAGTACAAGCACCCGTTCATGGTGGCGCGCGACATCAAGCGTGCCGGCCTGATCGTGGTGACGACGGACAAAGGCCTGTGCGGTGGCTTGAACACCAACGTGCTGCGTGCCGTCACCACCCAACTGCGCGATCTGCAGAACAAGGGCGTTGAGACGCAAACCACCGCCATCGGTACCAAGGGCATGCAGTTCCTGGGCCGCGTCGGTGCCAAGGTCGTCTCGAATGTCGTGCATCTGGGCGACACGCCGCATCTGGAAAAGCTGATCGGCGCGATCAAGGTGCAGCTGGACGCGTTCAACGCGGGTCAGATCGATGCCGTGTACCTGGCGTACACCCGCTTCATCAACACGATGAAGCAGGAGCCGGTGGTCGAGCAACTGCTGCCGCTGACCGCCGACAAGCTCACGCAGAGCGACGCCGAGAAGCAGGCCTACTCGTGGGATTACATCTACGAGCCGGACGCGCAGACGGTGGTCGACGAGTTGCTGATCCGTTACGTCGAGGCACTGGTGTACCAGGCGGTGGCCGAGAACATGGCCTCCGAGCAATCGGCCCGGATGGTGGCGATGAAGGCGGCTTCGGACAACGCAAAGAACGTGATCGGCGAACTGCAACTGGTCTACAACAAGACCCGTCAGGCAGCGATCACGAAGGAACTGTCCGAGATCGTCAGCGGCGCAGCTGCAGTCTGATAGCCACGGCAAAGAATCAAGTTATTTGGAGATACAAATGAGTATCGCAAACGGAAATATCGTGCAGTGCATCGGCGCCGTGGTGGACATTCAGTTCCCGCGCGACGCGATGCCGAAGGTCTACGACGCGCTGGTGCTGGACGACAGCAATGACGCTTCGTTCGCCGAGAAGGGCCTGACCTTCGAAGTGCAACAACAGCTGGGCGACGGCGTGGTGCGTACCATTGCGCTGGGTTCGTCCGACGGTCTGCGTCGCGGCATGCGCGTGGCGACCACCGGTGCGCCGATCTCGGTGCCGGTCGGTCACGGCACGCTGGGCCGCATCATGGACGTGCTGGGTCGCCCGATTGACGAAGCCGGTCCGATCGCGTCCGACGAGAAGCGCGCCATTCACCAGAAGGCCCCGAAGTTCGACGAGCTGTCGCCGTCGGTGGACCTGCTGGAAACCGGCATCAAGGTGATCGACCTGGTCTGCCCGTTCGCCAAGGGCGGTAAGGTGGGTCTGTTCGGTGGCGCCGGCGTCGGCAAGACCGTGAACATGATGGAGCTGATCAACAACATCGCCAAGCAGCACTCGGGCTTGTCGGTGTTTGCTGGCGTGGGCGAGCGTACCCGTGAGGGCAACGACTTCTACCACGAAATGAAGGACTCCAACGTGCTCGACAAGGTGGCCATGGTGTTCGGGCAGATGAACGAGCCGCCGGGCAACCGTCTGCGCGTTGCGCTGACCGGCCTGACGATGGCCGAGCGCTTCCGCGACGAAGGCCGTGACATCCTGTTCTTCGTCGACAACATCTACCGCTACACGCTGGCCGGCACTGAAGTGTCGGCACTGCTGGGCCGTATGCCTTCGGCCGTGGGCTATCAGCCGACGCTGGCTGAAGAAATGGGCAAGCTGCAGGAACGTATTACGTCGACCAAGACCGGCTCGATCACGTCGATCCAGGCCGTGTACGTGCCTGCCGATGACTTGACCGACCCGTCGCCGGCAACGACCTTCCTGCACTTGGACTCGACCGTCGTGCTGTCGCGTGACATCGCTGCACTGGGTATCTACCCCGCAGTCGATCCGCTCGACTCGACGTCGCGCCAGCTCGACCCGCAAGTGGTCGGCCAGGAGCATTACGAAGTCGCCGACCGCGTGAAGAAGACGCTGCAGCGCTACAAGGAACTGCGCGACATTATCGCGATTCTGGGCATGGACGAACTGTCGCCGGAAGACAAGCTGGCTGTGGGCCGCGCCCGTAAGATCCAGCGTTTCCTGTCGCAGCCGTTCCACGTTGCTGAAGTGTTCACGGGCTCGCCGGGCAAGTACGTGCCGCTGAAGGAAACCATCCGCGGCTTCAAGATGCTGGTGGACGGCGAGTGCGATCACCTGCCGGAACAGGCGTTCTACATGGTCGGCTCGATCGACGAAGCCTTCGAGAAGGCCAAGAAGCTCCAGTAAGAGCAACGTCTGGCACCGCGCGTGAGCCGGGGCCAGTACTGGCTTCCTGAAGCCCCTTCAGGAAGCTGCTTTTCTGAGCAAAGGAATCGAGATGGCAACCATTCATGTAGACGTCGTCAGCGCTGAGCAGGAGATCTTCTCCGGCAACGCCAAGTTCGTGGCGCTGCCTGGTGAAGCCGGCGAGCTGGGCATTCTGCCCGGCCACACGCCGCTGATCACGCGCATCAAGCCGGGCGCCGTGCGCATCGAGAAGGAAGACGGCGGCGAAGAGTTCGTGTTCGTTGCCGGTGGCATTCTCGAAGTGCAGCCGAAGAGGGTGACCGTGCTGGCCGATACCGCAATCCGCGGTCACGACCTGGACGAAGCCAAGGCGAACGAAGCCAAGCGTGCGGCCGAAGAGGCGCTGCAGAACCAAAGCAGCGATCTGGATCTGGCCCGTGCGCAAGGTGAACTGGCCGTGGCCGCTGCGCAGCTTGCAGCGATCGCGCGCCTGCGTCGCAAGCGCTAAGGCAAGTCAAGTGTGAGCTGGCCAGTGTCATCGGCCACGAGCGCAGACGAAAAAAGCAGCCCCGAAGGGCTGCTTTTTTTTTTGCCTATCAAAGGCGAGGCGCTCTGTTCAGCGGTGCTCACCTTCGTGCTTTTCCTCACCGCGATTGCCTTGCGGATGCGGTTGGGCATCATGGTGTTCCTGCCGAGGCGGTTGGGCCTGCGGTTGAGGTTGCGGCGGGCGAGCCTCAGATGGACGTGGCTGAGCCTGCGGTTGCGGCGGGCGCATCTCAACATGGGGTTGCGGTGCCGGCCGCGGGGCTTCCATGTGCGGTTCCGGCCGGCGCTGTTCTGTCTCCGGCCGGGCGTGCACCTGCGGCTGCGGCGGCTCGTTGTGCGGGTGCTCCTGTGAGGCCGGTGCTGGGGTGCCGTTGAAGCGATTCAGCTCCTGACCACCGTGCTGTGGTTGCGGTTGCGGGTGCGGCGCTTGCGTGCTGGGCTGCGGCAGTTGCGGACGCGGCTCGAAGCCCCGGCGCTCCTCGCGCGGTGTGCCGGGCGTGCCGTCGCGCTGCGGCGGGCGTGTCGTCATGCCCGCCGGGCCCTGAGGCGCCTGCGCAGTCTGCGGTTGTCCCGGGGGTTCCTGCGGCGCGGCAGCACCAGGCAAGGGGCGTGGAAGGTTGATCGAGCCTGGCGCCATCAGCGCCTGCGGAGCCGGTCCAGGCTGGGCACCACGCGGCCCTTGCGCACCTTGCGGATTCGGCGAGCTCATCAAGCCTTGCGGCCCGTTCGCAGCGTGCTGTTCCTGCGGTCGGCCCGCCTCGCTGCCGGCGTGCGCCGGCGCACTCTGCGCATTCGGAGCGGCGTGGCTCAACCGTAGACCCGCAGCCTGCGCAGCCGCGGGTGCGGTCGACATCTCTACATTGCCCTGCCCCCGCACCGGCGCGACCCGGGTGCCTGCATTGCCGCCCGTCCACGCCGGGCCAGCACCCGGCAGCGCACCGCCCTGCGAGCGGAACCGCTCTGCCAACGCATCGTGCCCGCCTGCCGGCACGGCAGGTGCGCGCACCGCAATCGCCTGGCGTGCAAATGCCTGCGGCGGCGGCAATTGATGCGGCCCGCCGTTGGCTGCTGCGCCCACAAGGCTGGCACGCACCGGTGCCAGCGCCGGCGTCGACACAAATTGCGCATGCGCCATCTGCGCGCGCAATTGTTCCGGTCGCAGATGCGTCATGGCAGGACCGACCGGCTGCCCGTTGACGAAAGTCTTGGCTGGCACCGCCGTCAGTGCGGCTGGGTTGTTGGCATTGACATAGGTGACCCGGTTCACGTTCCGAACGTTGGTCACGTTGGTGGTGTTGTTGATGATGGTCTTGTTGACCGTGACGTTGTTCACCACCACCGTGCGGTTGATGTTCGTCACGTAGGTCGGGCTGGCTGCATACACCGGGCGATACGCCTCGCCGGGCGCCAGGGGGAACCATGCCACCCCGGGTGAGCCGATCGAGATGTTGATCCCCCAGCTCACGCCGCCGCCGCCTCCGCCGCCCACGAAGCCGACGAGCGCCGGCGCATAGACGGGCCGGGGCACGACCGGCCCCGGTACCCAGCACCAGGTCGAGCCGACGTACGCCCAGCGGCCGTAGTGGAAGGGGGCGAAGCCCCACGGCGCGTCGTCCACCCACGTCCAGCCCCACGGCGCAACCCACGCCCAATGGCCTGTGCGATACGGTGCCCAGCCGACGGGTACGGCGCGCGGCACCCACACGGCGCCGTAGCCGTCTTCTTCACGCCATGTGCCGTTGTCGTCGAGGGCTTCGTAGCCGGTCATTTCGCGGCCGACGTAGCGGGCGGACACGGAAGCGTCTTCGCGGGCGTCGCGCGATTCGGCCCAGCGGTCGAAGGCGTCGCGACTGGGATTGTCGGTGCCACCGGCCTCGGCGAGGTCCGTGCCGCCAAACCGGATTTGTTGACCCGCGCCCAGCGGGGTGGAGCGGTCGTCGCCGTAGGCGGTGCCTTGACCGTGCCACACGGTGACGGTCGTGCTGGAACCATCAGGGGCGACGTCAAGACGGTATTCGCCCGGTGCCTGGGGCGTGAACGCCAGGTTGGGTGTATCGATCTCGATGGTCTGGTCGGCCGGCAGCGACCGCACGCGTACCGACAGCGCGCCTTGCGTGAGTTTTACCTGCGTGTTGCGGTCGTCCAGGTCGATCAGCGTAGCGCCAGTGTTCTGCCCGAGGCGCAGCGCCGTGGAGCCGACGTGGAGTTCGCTGTGGCTGCCCTGGTCCGACCACAGGCGATCTCCCGTGGTGAGCGGGCGGTTGAGCGAGGCGCCCGCCCAGTCGTCGGAACCCGCGGGCGCGAAGCTCACCGTGCCCGAAAAGTCCGACAGCCGAGCCACCCTCGAAGCCGGGTCGGCGGCCATCGCAGCTTGCGCACCACAGACCAGCAATACGGCGGCAACCCCCACCGCGCGCAACACGTGCGGCAGCCGTACACCGGAGCAGAGAGGGGAACGACGGGAAACCTTGGACATGATGAGGCCCTCGTTTTTATGGCGGCCTGTGCCGCGTGGATGTCTCCATTTAACGCGGCAGGCGCCGAGGGGCCGACTTGCCTTTGTAAGAGCGTGTTTCGCGCAGATGCAGGTTGGCAGCGAGATCGGCTGGATGCAATCCAATGCGGGAAGACGCCCGGACGGGGAGGCAGGCGCGCGAATTGCGCACGCAAAAAAAAGCGCGCGGGCCGGGGAGCACCGCGCGGACGGGAAATCCCTTCGAGGGGTCAATTCGAAAGGAGGGGGTAACTTTGCACCGCGACTGTGTCGTCATGAGCGCGCCAGGCGGATAGGTCATCCGGGGCCCGAGGTAGCGCACAACATTTGGACACAAACGCTGGGGTGCGAAGGCATTGTGGGTGACGGGTGGGCCCCGAGGCGTAACAAAGTGTGTCGGATTGCAATCGAATGCAAGCGTGGTAAAAGCCGCCTGGTGTGCGCCCCAATTCGCTTCTTTGGGATGTCCGGGGAACGCCTGCTGCACCTGCACAGTCCCATCGACTTGCCGCTTAGGCAGACGGAGCTTGGAAGAAGGCGAACCAGCGGGGCGTGTCCTAGTCTGGGGTGTCGCTTTGATAGGAGGGAGGCATGCACAGGCATGCGATGCACCATGTGTTGCGGAAGCCGGTGAGAGCCGGCGTTTTTGTTACCTTGATCGGGGCACTCGGCGGGGTCGGGGCCGCACAGGGCGGCACAGAAGCGGCTGCTGCTGCGCCTGCCAGCTCGGCAAGTGCGCCGGCAGCCTCCGCACCTGTTGCTTCTGCACCAACTGTCCCTCTTGCAAAAACGAAAGAGCAGCACGAGCGTCAGGCCGGCAGTTTCTGGCAGGGCACGGTGGGCAAGGGCGCCGACAGCCCTGGCTGGAACGTGTGGCTGAACGTGTACGACGTGCCACCCAAAGAGCAGGACAAAGACAAGGACCCGGTGGCCGAGACGCTGACCGGCGAAGCGTACGACGATCGCCCTCAAGGCCGCGCCTTCTGGACCATCGAAGGCCGCAACGTGCCCGAACGCCGCTTCGTGTGGCGCGAGCGCGCGGAAGCGCTCGATGCGGCCGGCCAGCCCGTGGTGCGCGAGGGCGGCACCCTTTCCGGTGCACTCTCCGCCGACGGCGCCACTGCAACCGGCACCTGGAGCGACGGTGGCCGCAGCCAGCCCTTCACGCTCAAGCGCGGGGCGCGCTATCAGGAAGCCACGGGCGGCTCCGGCCAGGCCAAGCTGACTGAGCGCTATCCGGTGACGGGCGATGCCGCCGTCGACGCGCTGATCCAGTCGCTGCGTGTGCGCAAGTGCGACCAATACGACACCGAATGCGTCATCCGCATCAGCGCCGTCGGCCTGGGCGACACCGTGAGCCTGTTGCGCATGGTCTGGGCGTACAGCGGCGGCGCGCATGGCAACTACAGCTTCACGGCCGGCAACTGGCGACGCACCGGCCAAGGTTTTCAGCCCATCGCCCTGGCCGATGTGCTGAACCCCACGCCTGCCTGCCTGCAGAGTTTCAATACGCAGGTTGTCGATGCGCTCAAGCGCGAAGGCGCACCTGATGCGCCACGCGGCGCGCTGAAGGAGCGCGACCTGCGTAACGCCGCGTTTCCGTTTACGCTGCAAGGTGACCGTATCGTCGTGCACTACGGGCCGTATGAGGTGGGGCCGTATTCGTCGGGCGCGTTCCGTGCCGCCGTGCGCTTTGACGACCTAGGCACCGCCTGCAAGCGGCCCACAACCTGATTGCCTCTGCATCGCCAACCATGTCCGCCAATCCTTCCTACGTCGACGAGCAAGCCGCCATGCGCGGGCTGCTGTCAGGCAAGACCATCGCCGTGGTCGGGCTGTCGCCGCGCCCCACGCGGCCCAGCTATGACGTGGCGCGCTATCTGCAGCAGGCCGGCTATCGCATCGTGCCCGTCAATCCGCAGCACGCGGGCGAAGACGTGCTCGGCGAGCCCTGCTATGCCACGCTCACCGAAGCGGCGACGACCCTGGCCGCCGCGGGCCAGCGCATCGATCTGGTCGATATCTTCCGTCGCTCAGAACAGGTTCTGCCCGTGGTCCAGGAAGCCGTGACGTTGGGCGTGGGCGGCATCTGGGTGCAGCTCGGCATCGTGAACGACGAGGCGATGGCCGTGGCGCGCAACGCCGGCATTCCGGCAGTGCAAGACCGCTGCACAAAGATCGAACACTGGCGACTCGGTATTGGCGAGCAAAAATGAACGCTGTACCGATGCCCCGTGAGAGACACAGCGGCACTGCCGCTCCCGCCGTTTGGATTCCTGACCTATCGGGCGATTGAAGCCAGCGCGGCGCGCTACACTCGGGCGGTCATCGCATCCCGCTTACATCATGGCTGTCGATCCGCACATCCTGCAGTTCTACCAACGTCTTGCCGACCAGTTCGGCGCCTTGCCGCCACCTGAAGATGCCGTCGCACAGCGCGCGCGATTCGAGGCGATTGCGGCTGTGTCCGATCGTCCCGATCCTGACGGCGTTGAAGTTTCCGATCTCAGCCTGCCGCTTGCCGGGCGCACGCTCGACGCCATCGTCTTTCGTCCGAAGGGTGTGGCAACGCCGCGTTTGCTGGTGTGGTTTCACGGTGGCGGATGGGTGGTCGGCGCACCGCGCACAACGCACCGCATGCTTGCTGCATTGCTGGCCCTGGACACGCGTTGCGCCGTGGTGAGTGTCGATTACCGCCTTGCGCCCGAGCACGCGTTTCCCACGCCGGCCGACGATGCACGCGACGCGCTCGCGTATCTGGCGGAGCAGCGCGCGCACCTCGGCTTCGATCCGGACTTCATCGCGGTGGGCGGCGACAGCGCGGGCGGCCATCTCGCGGTGCAGGCTGCGCAGGGCATGCGTCCTGGTCTCGTCAGCGCGCAGTTCCTGCTGTACCCCGTCACCACGCCGGCTTTCGGCAGCGAGAGCTACAACGCGTTTGCACAAGGCCCGGGTCTCACACGCGATGAAATGCGCTGGTACTGGGAGAAATACATCGGCGCTGAAGCCCTCGCCAAACCACTCGCCGAGCAGGACCCCCGCATCTTCCTGATGGCACGCCCGCCGGCCTATACGCCGCCCGATACGGTCGTCATCGTGGCCGCGCACGATGTGCTGCGCGACGACGGCCTGCAATACGCCGACTATCTCGTGCAGCACGGCGCGCAGGTCATCACCATCGAGGCGTCGGGCATGACACACGCTTTCGCGCGAATCCAGTTCGAGGCAGAGCGCGCACGCGAGTGGATGCGCCGCGCGGCGCATGCATTCGTCGGGATGATCAGCGAGGAATAAGCGGAGGGCAGGGCTAGCGCGTCGGCGTCCGGCGCGGGCGGAACGCGGCGAGCACCCGGCGTGTGACAAACAGCGAGAGATAGTCGTGCACGCTGGCATCGGCGGCCAATGTGCGCATTGTCTGCATGTACTGCTCGCGGACGAGATCGGCCGGTGCGCCGGTGTCCTGTGCGATCTGCTGGATCTGCTCGTCCTGGTCTGCGATGGCGGTGCCCATGATTCCCTCCCGTCGTTGCTTTGGCAGTGACGCGCGGGGCTGTCGTGCGCGGCGAGTGATCACTATAGGAAACACGCCGGAACAATCCAGCCTTGTTGCAAAGCTTTCAGCGGGGCATGTGCGCGGCATCAAAACGGTGCTGTTGCCGGGCAGACACTGCACCGGCAAGGATCATTTCCCCCAGTTTGCGGGCATGCTCTGGAGGCCGATGGCTGCGCCCGATGCATCCGTCACGCGTGCCAGTTCGCGATACGCAATCGCCTGCACGCGCTCGGGCAGCGGCACGAACTTCGCACGCGCGGCCAGCTCGTCGCCGTGGAAGTAGCCCCACGTCAGGAACTTCAGCGCGGCTAGCGTGCGTGGGCCCGACGCACTGACCGCCGGCACGATGATGAAGGTGCCCATGGTGATCGGCCACGTCTCCGCCCCCGGCAGGTTCACCAAGGGCGCGGTGAAGTCGCCCTTGCGGTTCCACGCGCTCTGCATCACGGCCTCGCGGAAGCCGCTCACCTGGGCGCTCACGAAGCGGCCTGCCACATTGCGCAGTTGCACGCCGCTCAGGTCGTTGTCGAGGATGTAGTTGTAGTCGACGTAACCGATGGCGCCGGGCGTGGCCTGCACCGCCTTGACCACATCGCCGCTTCCCTTTGCCGCGGTGAAGCCTGCCGGCCAGTTGATCGTCGACTTGGTGCCGTAAGCGCTTTTCCAGTCGGCGCTGACTGCACTCAGATAGTCGGTGAAGTGGTACGTCGTACCTGAGCCATCGGCGCGCACGACCGGATGGATCTTCAGCTTGGGCAGCGTCACACCGGGGTTCAGCGCGCGCAGCTCGGGCGCATCCCAGCTCTCGACCTTGCCGAGGAAGATCTGCGCCAGCAGTTCGCCCGTCAATTTGAGTTGACCGCGTGGTACGCCCGGCAGATTCACGAACGGCACCGCACCCGTCACGACCGACGGCACGCAGACGAGGCCGGCCTTGGCTGCCTCGGCGCTGGAGAGCGGCACGTCCGACGCCCCGAAATCGACGGCGCCCGCGCGGATGCGCTTCAGACCTTCCCCGGAGCCCACCGCGTCATAGCTGAGCGTGACGCCTGATGATGCGGCATACCCCGCCGACCAGACACGATAGACCGGCGCAGCGGCGGTCGAACCTGCGCCGCGCACTTCCGCGCGCGCGAGAACCGGCAAGCCCGAAACCGCAACGGCCAGGGCGAGAACAACGTGCTTGAACATGGGGAGACCTGCGGACTGCAGAAGACGCAAAGCGTGCGATTGTAGCGACGCACGTGTGACAACGCGCCATGCCCCGCAGATAGAGCCTATCTACAACATGGGGATGTGTTGTAAGACGTTCCGCAAACGTTAGGCGGAGTAGGGGGAGGGATCAGCGGTTGTGTTTAAGCCCCGCCGATCCCGGGCGACGGATCAGGCGACAGCGCTGGTCGCGTCAGCCTTGATCAGGCCTTCCGCCGTCAACGCTTCAACCACGTGCGGCCGTGCAGCCACCCGGGCCATATACGCCTGCACATTCGGATAGGCGCCCATCGGCAGCGCCAGGATGTTCGTCCAGTTCAGCACCGCAAAGGCGTAGGCGTCGGCCACGCTGTAGGTGTCGGCCAGGTATGGCTGTTTGGCAAGGCGCGCGTCGAGTTCGGCAAAGCGCCTGGCCAGCTTGTCTTTAGCGCCTTGGCGCGTGGCTTCGGGGGTGTCCTTGTACCAGAGCGGGCCGAAGCCTTTATGCAGTTCGGTGCTGACAAAGGCGAGCCATTCGATCACGGCCAGGCGGTGCGCACTCCCAGGCTTGCCGATCAACGCCTGCGCCGGGTCGAGGTCGGCCACATATTGCAGCAGCGCAGCGCCTTCGGTGTGGCGCGAGCCGTCGGCCAGTTCCAGCAGCGGCACGTAACCGCGCGGCGAAATCGTATAGAAATCCGTGCCGTCAGCGGTGAGGTGCTTGGTCAGGTCGACGGCGGTCAGGTCAAACTGCGCACCCACTTCGCGCAGGGCGATATGCACAGCCAGCGAGCAGGCGCCGGCGGAGTAATAGAGCTTCATGGTCATCGTCTCGTGAACAGGTTGGGAAGCCGCCAACGGCGGCGGTGACGACACTGTAGGATTGCGCCAGTGCCATTGAAATAGGCGGAGCAGTAAATCATGCTTGCACAAACGCAATACCGATTGAGCGCGGCAGACCTTGAGATCGTGCTGGCGATGGTGCGTACGGGCACGCTGGCAGCGGCCGGCGAACGGCTTGGCGTGGATGCGTCCACGGTATTCCGGTCCTTGCAGCGCATCGAGCGCGGGCTGGGCACCACGCTGTTTGCGCGGTCGCGCACGGGCTACTTGGCGGGGGACCTGGCGCACGCGCTGGCGGAACAGGCCGAGCAGGTGGAATCGGCGCTCGAGGCCGCGCGATCGGCGGTGCATGCGGTGCCCGATCAGGTGTCGGGCACGGTACGCATCACCACTACGGACACCATCCTCGTCGGCCTGGTCGCGCCCGCGTTGAAGGCGCTGCAGGCTCAGCATCCGCATCTGCGCTACGACCTCCGGGTGAGCAACGAGTTGGCCAGCCTGACCCGGCGCGATGCCGACATTGCCGTGCGGGCCACGCACCGTCCGCCCCAGCATTTGGTGGGCAAACGCATCGGCTCGATTCGCGTGGGGCTATACGCCGGGCGCGCAAGCGGCATCACCTACGCCGATGTCGAAGCGGGCCGCACGCCGTGGGTGGCGGTCGACGACGCGATTCCCGATCACCCGTCGGTGGGTTGGCGCAAACGCCATTTCCCCAAGGTCATGCCCACGTACTTCGTCAACAGCCTGCAGATCGCGGCCGAGATGGTGGGGATGGGGGTGGGCGTCGGGATCCTTCCCCTGCTGATGGCGCAGGAGCGCCGCGATCTGGTGCCGCTGCGGGATCTGCAAGATGCCAATCAATCGGAACTGTGGCTGCTGACCCATCCGGAATCGCGCCACTTACGGCGGATTGCCGTGGTGTACGGGCACTTGGCGCAGACGCTGCGGTTGCCGTAGGTCAGTTGGCAGCAACGGCCGGTGCGACGGCGGGCTCGTCAGGAATGAGCTCGGCGCGGCGACGCAGATCCTCCGTCGTTTCGCCATGGCCGTCGGGCCGCCAGCCCGGCGGGCGGAACAGGTAACCCAGTACTTCGCTGGCCGATCGGGCCGTCTTGAGGTCGTGCCAGAGCGCACGCCAGTGCGCGAATTCGATCACCAGCAGGTTGTACGTTCGCATCGGGCGCACGAGGCCGTAGCGGCACGGCACGTCTTTGCGTTCGGGGATGTAGGTGCCGAACAGCCGGTCGAACACGATCAGCACGCCGCCGTAATTGCCATCCAGATATTCGAGGTTGGACGCGTGATGCACACGGTGGGCCGACGGCGTGTTGAGCACCCATTCCAGGGGCCCGAGGCGGGGGATCCAGGTGGCGTGAATCCAGAACTGGTACAGCAGGTTGAGCGACAGCAGCATCAGCACGATGCGCGGCGGCATGCCCAGCAGCGGCGCCAGCGCAAAGAACGCGAGCGTGCCGGTCAACCGGCCCGTCCAGCCGAAGCGGTAGGCGGCGGACAGGTTCAGGTCATTCGGCGAATGGTGGATGGCGTGCGTGCACCAGAACCAGCGCACCCGGTGCGCGGCGCGGTGGTACCAGTAGTAGCAGAACTCCTGGCCAAGAAAGCACGCGGCCCAGCCCGTCCAGTGGTCCATCGGCAGCGTCCAGAGACGATGCTGGTAGACCCATTCCAAGCCTTGCGTCCAGAACGCCAGCGGCAGCAGCCAGCGTAGTGGGTACTCGCGTACCAGAAAATCCACCACCGACACGGCGGCAGCCTTCCAGTCGTAGCTACCCCAGCCGTTTCTCAATGACAGCACGATCGCCTCGGCCAGTGACGACACCAGCACGAGCACGACGGCAATCTTCAGGATGGTGAACAGCACGGCCATGGCGCTGGGCTCCCGGCTGTGTAGGGAATGCCAGCGACGGTACTGCAAACGGTGCCGGGGCGGCAATCGGGGCCGACGCCGGGGTGTCTTACAACGTGTTCAACGCGCCCAGGTGTTGTTGCGGTTTCCGCAGGCGGGGTCGATTTGAAGGGCCTCGTGCATGAGCGCGTGTTTCAACACGATGGATTGCCTGGGCAATCACGCGGGGCGTTGCCTTTTATCGCCCCCATCCTTTCGTAGAAACGGGTTTTGCCGCCTCAAGTTCGCGTGTGCGGTGCCGTAGCAGCTTGAGTGGCCCCCGACAGCCAGCAGTCGGTTCTGGAGGGCGCTACGGCAAATACCGTACGCAGTCAGATTCATGGAAAAGGTTTGGCCTGGAAGAATCATGATCTCCTCTCTCCGCACCCGAATTCTCCTCATCTCATCGGCCACGGTCGTCGGCGCCCTCGCCCTGTCCGGCGCTGCCACCTATTCCATCGTGCGCTCCAACACGATGGAATCGATCGACCAGAACCTGGCTGCCATCGCCAGCGGCAATACGCTCGCCATCGACAAATGGGTCGCGGCGAAGGCGCAGGCCGTCAAGGCCACCGCGGGCGTGATCGAGCACGGTGACCCGCAAGGCTTCGGCAAGCACATGGGCGACGCCAACGGCTTCCCCATCATCACGATCGGCTGGACCGACAAGAGCTTCATCTCCACCAGCGCCACCACGCCGAAGGATTACGACCCGACGGCCCGCCCCTGGTATAAGCAGGCCCTTGCCGCAGGCCAACTGCTCGTCACCAAGCCCTACGGCGACGTGTCGACCGGCGTGCCGTACGTTTCGTTTGCAGCGCCGCTCGTCAAGAACGGCGAAACCACCGGCGCGCTCTCCGGTGCAGTGCCGCTCGACGGCGTGCGCGAGGTGGTGGCAGCGGTACACCCGACACCGTCGAGCCTGGCCTTCGTGGTCGCCAAGGACGGTCAGGTCATTGCCCACCCCGACGCAAAGCTGATGCTCAAGCCGGCCACCGACGTGGCGGCATCGCTGACCGCCGAGACGCTCGCCAACCTGGCCAAGGCGACCTCGCCGCTGGAGGTTGAACTGGCCGGTGCGCCGAAGCTGCTCAAGGCGCAGGCTGTGCAGGGCACCGACTGGTATCTCGTGATTGCGTTGGACAAGGCCGAAGCCACAGCCGGTCTGCGCAACGTCGTCAAGGCGCTGGCCGTGGCCATGGTGCTGCTGACGCTGGCCGCCGTGGGCATCGCCGCGTACTTCACGTCGCAGTCGTTCCGCCGCCTGTCGCAGGTGCGCGATGCGATGGACACCATCGGCTCCGGCGGAGGCGACCTGACGCACCGCCTGCCCGTGGTCGGCAACGATGAAGTCGCCCAGATCAGCGCCTCGTTCAACACGTTCATCGACAAGATCGGCGAAGTGCTGCTGGAAGTGCGCGCCAGCGTCGACAGCATGAAGTCCGCCACGGGCGAGATCGAAGCGGGCAACCGTGACCTGTCCAACCGCACCGAGGTTTCGGCCAGCAACCTGCAGGAAACCTCCGCCGCGTTGACGGAGCTGACGACCAGCGTGAAGAACTCCGCCGATGCGGCCGTGCAGGCCACGCGCCTGGCGAGCGACGCAAGCGAGGCCGCCATGCGCGGCGGCGAAGTCGTCTCCAGCGCCGTCAACACGATGGACGAGATCGCCAAGTCTTCGGCGCGCATTACGGAAATCATTGGCGTGATCGACAGCATTGCGTTCCAGACCAACATCCTCGCGCTGAACGCCGCGGTGGAAGCCGCCCGCGCCGGCGAGAACGGCCGCGGCTTTGCCGTGGTGGCCGGCGAGGTGCGCACGCTGGCGCAACGCAGCGCCACGGCCGCCCGCGAAATCAAGGACCTGATCCAGGCATCGGAGGCCAGCGTGAAGACCGGCGCGCAACGCGTGCAGGCTGCGGGCGCCACGATGCAGGAAATCGTGCAGGGCATCGAGCGTGTCGCGCGCATCATCGGCGAGATCGACGGCGCGATGCATGAGCAAAGCACCGGTATCAGCCAGATCGATCGCAGCGTCGCCGAGATGGACCAGGCCACGCAGCAGAACGCCGCGCTGGTGGAGCAGTCGACGGCTGCATCCTCGATGCTCAACGAGCAGGCGCACGGTCTGGCTCGCACGGTTGGGCTGTTCAAGCTGCGCAGCGCCTGACGCGTCATCCCCTTTCTTCAGTGCGCCGGGCCGGGGGCTCCGTTGCCTGGCATGGAGCCTCGGCAATTTCCCCCGCGCCTTTCACCTGTGGCGGACGTTGCCTGACCTCCAGTACGTCATGTCGGGCACGGCCACCGTGTGGCTCGGCCATGCGCCGCGCGAGGTCCGGGCGGGCGATCTGGACGTGATTCCGCGCGGCGTGGTGCACGGAACGCTGACTACCAGCACGGAGTTCAAGACGATGGCGATCAAGCTGCCGCCGCAGCGCGCAGGCGAGACGGACAAGGTGCCGTGATCTCCGCGCCGTGATCTTCGGTATGTTGGCCTGGGTCAGGTCGGGAGAAAAACACCATCCCTTACAATGGCGCCCTCCTCAAGAGTCCATCGCCATGTCCGCACCGCTCGCCAACGACACCTTCCTGCGCGCCCTGCGCCGCCAGCCGACCGACTACACGCCGTTGTGGCTGATGCGCCAGGCGGGTCGCTATCTGCCCGAGTACAACGCCACGCGCGCGCGCGCCGGCAGCTTTCTCGGCCTGGCCAAGTCGCCGGCGTATGCGACCGAGGTGACGTTGCAGCCGCTGGATCGCTACCCGTTGGACGCGGCAATCCTGTTTTCCGACATCCTGACCGTCCCCGATGCCATGGGCCTGGGCCTGTCGTTCGCGCAGGGCGAAGGCCCGCGTTTTGCCAAGCCGGTGCGCACGGAAGCGGATGTGGCGGCGCTGTCGGTGCCGGACATGTCGTCGCTGCAATACGTGTTCGATGCCGTGGCGGAAATCCGCCGTGCGCTCGTGCAGGACGGCCGCCAGCGTGTGCCGCTCATCGGCTTCTCGGGCAGCCCGTGGACGCTCGCCTGCTACATGGTCGAAGGCGGCGGCTCGGACGACTTCCGCACCGTCAAGTCGATGCTCTACGCGCGCCCGGACCTGATGCACCGCATCCTGGAGATCAATGCCCAAGCCGTGATCGACTATCTGAATGCGCAGATTGAGGCCGGTGCCCAGGCTGTGCAGGTGTTCGATACCTGGGGCGGGGCGCTGGCCGATGGCATCTACCAGGAGTTTTCGCTGGCCTACATGGCGCGGGTGGTGAACGGTATTCGCGCCGGGGCGGACGGCAAGCGCGTGCCCGTCATCCTGTTCACCAAGGGCGGTGGGCTGTGGCTCGAAGCCATGGCCGAGACCGGTGCGGATGCGCTGGGCGTGGACTGGACCGTCAACCTGCAGCTCGCCCGTCAGCGAACGGCAGGGCGCGTCGCGCTCCAGGGCAATCTGGACCCGACCGTGCTGTTTGCCGAGCCGGACGCCATTTGCGCCCAGGTGCGGCGCGTGCTGGAAGACTACGCAGCCAGCGGCGACAGCGAGGGCCACATCTTCAACCTCGGCCACGGCATCTCGCAATTCACGCCGCCCGAAGCGGTGTCGGTGCTGGTGGACGAGGTGCACAGCTTCAGCCGCGCGCTGCGCCAGAAAGCACAATCCTCTGTGTGAGTTGAATGTTGCGGTGCGATAGCGTTTGAAGCGTGCCGCAGTAGTGCGTGAAGTTGGGGGCACGGGTGGTATCTTCGCCGCTTTGGTGCAGTCGGGGTGAGTGACTACTCGCGTGCCGGTGGCCCCATCTGGCCCGAAAGGGGTGTCAAGCGATTTATTTCGCGCTTTCTGGTGCGTAAGCCGACTGTCAAGACTTGACTTATGCACAAAGCTGTCGCGGCCGGTTCTTTCCGCGGCGCAACAGGGGTGGCTGTGTGCACGCAACGCATAAGTGTTTGATTTTTCTGAAAGAAAGCCGCGTGCGCGTAAATCGTGCAAGCTAGAAAAACGGCGTATCTATCGGCATTTGCGGGCGCAGCCGCCGACTTTTCAACAAAGTTATCCACAGGCCGTGTGGATAGCCCGGAAAACGGTCGCCGATCAGGGCGCCAAGACACAAACCTCAAGTGATACTTGAACATTGAACCGAGCGCACCAATGGCTGTGCAGGCAAGGTGAGATGGGCAAGACGCATTTTCCAGGTGCAGGATCCGCCGCTGCATCGCAACAATCTGTTTGCAATTCAACCCTCCGCGCTACGCATGACCGCCCCCTCCGTCGACGCCGCGATCTCCGATGCCAACGTGTCGGCCGCCATTGCGCGGGTGGTGATCGATACGCCGCTCGACGCCGTGTTCGATTACCGGTGTGCGCAGTCTGTGCTGCCGGGGCAATTGGTGGTCGTGCCCTTCGGCAATCGGCGAGTGGTGGCGTTGGTGGTCGACACTGCGGTGACTACCGACGTCCCCCAGGAAAAGCTGCGCGATGTGGAGCGGGTGCTGGACTGGGTGCCGCCCCTCGACGCCGAATGGCGGGCGCTCGCTGAATTTGCGGCCGGTTACTACCACCGTGCGCTCGGTGAGGTGACGTTGCCGGCGCTCCCGCCGCTGTGGCGCACGCCCGGCAGTTGGGACAACCTCGCCCGGCAGGCCACCGAGACCGTCTACGTGATGTTTGAACCGGCCCGGGCAGCGTTGCTGGACAGCATTCCGAAACGTGCGTCCGGCGCCATGCGATTGGCCGAAGCGCTGACAGGCGATGGCGAGTTATCCACCAGCGCGGCCGTCGAGCTGCACGGGCAAGCCGTTGCCAAGCTGCGCGATTGGGCCACCGTCGGCTGGCTGCGCGCAGAACTGCGGCCGAAGGCGCTGCTGCCGCAACCGCTCGAACTCCCGGCGCCTTCCGTCGCGCCCCCCTTGAACGATGAGCAGGCCGCCGCCGTGGCAGCCATTGCCCAAGCTGGCGCGGCTGGCTCCTTCAGCCCGTTCCTGTTGTACGGCGTGACCGGCAGCGGCAAGACCGAGGTCTACCTGCACGCCATCGCCGATGCGCTGGCGCGGGACCCTGCGGCCCAGGTGCTGATGCTGGTGCCCGAGATCAACCTGACGCCGCAGCTGGAAGCACGCATCGCCGCACGTTTTCCGGGCGTGCCCATGGCGGCGCTGCACAGCGGCCTGGCCGAACAGCCGCGCGCGTTGAACTGGCTCGCCGCGCATCGCGGTGAGGCGCGCATCGTGCTCGGCACGCGGCTGGCGATGCTGGCGTCGTTGCCCAACCTCGCGCTCATCCTCGTCGACGAAGAACACGACACGTCGTACAAGCAGCAGGAAGGCCTGCGCTATTCCGCACGGGATCTGGCGCTCTGGCGTGCCAAGCAGCGCAACATCCCCGTGGTGCTGGGCTCGGCCACGCCGTCCCTGGAAACGTGGTGGCGCGCCGAGCAGACGCCCACCACGCGCCTGACGCTCTCGCGGCGCGCGCAGGCCGAAGCAGTGCTGCCGCGCGTGTCGCTCATCGACCTGAATCTGGAGCGCCGCGCCGGGCGCCAGATTCGCGATGGCCTGTCCAAACCACTCGTCGACGCGATTGCCGATCGCCTGGCGCGCGGCGAACAGAGCCTGCTGTTCCTCAACCGCCGCGGCTACGCGCCCGTGCTCTCGTGCGACGCGTGCGGCTGGCTCTCGGGCTGTCCGCGCTGCTCGGCGTACCTGGTGCTGCACAAGCCCGAGCGGCGCCTGCGCTGCCACCACTGCGGGTACGAATCGCGCATCCCGCATCATTGCCCGGACTGCGGCAACGTCGACATCGCCCCGCTCGGGCGTGGCACCCAGCGCATCGAAGAGACGCTCGGCGAGCTGTTCCCACAGGCCCGCGTCGCCCGCATCGACGCCGATTCCACCCGCCGCAAGGGCAGCGCCGAAGCGCTGTTCGACACCGTGCACGAAGGCAGCGTCGACATCCTGATCGGCACGCAGATGGTCGCCAAGGGGCACGACTTCCAGCGCGTGACGCTGGTCGGCGTGGTCGCGCCCGATTCCTCGCTGTTTTCGCACGACTTCCGGGCCGGAGAGCATCTCTTTGCCTCGCTGATGCAGGTGGCAGGCCGCGCGGGCCGTGCGGGCCTGGCGGGCGAGGTGCTGATTCAGACGCGGTATCCGGATGCCCCGGCGCTGCAGGCGCTGGTTCGACATGATTACGATGGTTTCGCGCGCCAGTTGCTGCGGGAACGCAAGCAAGCCGGGCTGCCGCCGTTTGCCTATCAAGCCCTGCTCACCGCCGAGCACAAGGAAGTCGCGCGGGCGCTTGAATTCTTGAGTGCTGCGCGCTCGGCAGGTGAATCCTTGGCTGCTGAATTGGGCGCGCCAGTGTTCTTGCATGACCCGGTGCCGATGACGATGGTGCGGCTGGCCAACCGCGAGCGCGCGCAGTTGCTGGTGGAATCGGGTTCTCGGGCGGCTTTGCAGAAGCTTTTGACGGCTTGGACTGAGGGGTTTGCGGGGATCGGCAAGACCGTGAAGGGGGTGCGGTGGCAGTTGGAGATCGATCCTTTGAGGATTTGAGGACTTGGACTTGGACTTGAGGACTTGAGGGGCTGGTGGTCCATCTCCCTTTCGGTCCCTGCCGGGACCGACTCACTTTTCTTTGTCTTGCCAAAGAAAAGTAAGCAAAAGAAAGGCGCGCCCGAGATGGCGAAAGATTCCTTGAATTTGCGTAACCGGGCGGAGGTGGGGAAAACTCGCTTCGCTCAGACAGTTCCCCACCTTTTTTCCGCCCGCTTACGAAAATTCAAGGCGCCATCAAGGGCTCAACGTCAAAAGAGAAAGGCCAACCCATCGCGGTTGGCCTTTGTCGTTTGGGCTGGCGCTCAGATGGTTCGGCTTTTGTCCTTTGACTTTCCTGCCCTAGATGGCGCCTTGAATTTCTGTTGCAGGGAGGAAAAAGAGGGGAGGCCTGTCTGAGCGAAGCGAGTTTGCCTCCCCTCCCTCCCTGCGACATAAATTCAAGGAATCTTTCGCCATCTCGGGCGCGCATTTCTTTGCTTACTTTCTTTGGGCAAGACCAAAGAAAGTGAGTCAGCCCCGGCAGGGGATGAAACAAGGGATGCACCAAAAGCAAAACACCCGCCCACCAAAACAATAAAAGTCGCCCGAAAGTCCCCCATCCGCCTCTGCGGTTGCACCACCATCTACCCATTTCGAACCAAGGGGTTTCACTAGGTTGCACCTTCAAGACTCCCGGGCGTATGATCCGCCCAATTTGCCGGCCACAAGCCAGGCAATGGCAGCTCTGGATAGGAACCCACATGGCTACAACCACCCTCGGGGTCAAACTGGACGATGCTTCGCGTGAACGCCTCAAGCGCGTTGCGCAGTCCATTGACCGCACGCCGCATTGGCTGATCAAGCAGGCGATCTTCACGTATCTGGACCAAGTGGAGCGGGGGCAGCTGCCAACTGATGCAAACGGCACGGCGGCGGATGGCCTCCCGTCCGCCGCCGCAGCCGTCTCGGACGTGCACGAGGGTGACGAGCCCGCGGTGCAACCGTTCCTCGAATTTGCGCAAAGCGTGCAACCGCAGTCGGTCCTGCGCGCTGCCATCACCGCCGCCTACCGTCGGCCGGAAACCGAAGCCATTCCGATGCTGCTGGAGCAGGCCCGCCTGCCGGGCGCGCTCGCCTCGGAAGCCAAGCAACTCGCACGAGACCTCGCCGGCAAGCTCCGCACGCAAAAGGTCGGCACCGGCCGCGAAGGTCTGGTGCAGGGTCTCATCCAGGAATTTTCGCTGTCGAGCCAAGAAGGCGTGGCGCTGATGTGCCTGGCCGAGGCGCTGCTGCGCATTCCCGACAAGGCCACGCGCGACGCGCTCATCCGCGACAAGATCAGCAACGGCAACTGGCATTCGCACCTGGGCCAGAGCCCGTCGCTGTTCGTGAACGCCGCCACCTGGGGCCTGCTGCTGACGGGCAAGCTGGTCGCCACGCATAACGAAGCCGGGCTGTCGAAGGCGCTCACGCGCATCATCGGCAAGAGCGGCGAGCCGCTGATCCGCAAGGGTGTGGATATGGCGATGCGCCTGATGGGCGAGCAGTTCGTCACCGGCGAAACCATATCTGAAGCACTGGCCAACGCGCGCAAGTTCGAGGCCGAGGGCTTCCGCTATTCCTACGACATGCTCGGCGAGGCCGCGATGACGGAGGAAGACGCACAGCGCTACCTCGCGTCGTACGAGCAGGCGATCCGCGCGATCGGACAAGCCTCGGGCGGGCGCGGCATCTACGAAGGGCCGGGCATCTCGATCAAGCTGTCGGCGCTGCACCCGCGCTACAGCCGCGCGCAATACGACCGCACCATCAACGAGCTGTATCCGCGCGTGAAGGCGCTGGCGATGCTGGCCCGCGAATACGACATCGGCATCAACATCGATGCTGAAGAGGCCGACCGCCTGGAGCTGTCGCTCGACCTGCTGGAGCGCCTGTGCTTTGCGCCCGAGCTGGCTGGCTGGAATGGCATCGGCTTCGTGGTGCAGGGCTACCAGAAGCGCTGCCCGTTCGTGCTCGACTACATCATCGACCTGGCCCGTCGCAGCAAGCATCGCCTGATGATCCGCCTGGTGAAGGGCGCGTATTGGGACAGCGAGATCAAGCGCGCCCAGGTCGACGGCCTGGAGGGCTACCCCGTCTACACGCGCAAGGTCTACACCGACGTGTCGTATCTGGCCTGCGCGCGCAAGCTGCTGGCCGCGCCGGAAGCGATCTTCCCGCAGTTCGCCACGCACAATGCGCACACGCTCGCGGCCATTTACCACATGGCCGGCCAGAACTACTATCCCGGCCAATATGAATTCCAGTGCCTGCACGGCATGGGCGAGCCGCTGTACGAGCAGGTCGTCGGAAACAAGCCGGGCAAGCTGAACCGCCCGTGCCGCATCTACGCGCCGGTCGGTACGCATGAAACGCTGCTGGCCTACCTCGTGCGCCGTCTGCTGGAAAACGGCGCCAACACCTCGTTCGTGAACCGCATCGCGGACGAGTCGATTCCTCTGGACGACCTCGTCGCCGACCCGGTGGCGGTGGTGGAAAAGATGCACGCCGATGAAGGGACGCTCGGCCTGCCGCATCCGAAGATTCCGCTGCCGCGCGCCCTTTACGGTGACGTTCGCGCAAACTCGTCGGGCATCGACCTGGCGAACGAGCAGCGCCTGGCGTCGTTGTCGTCCGCCCTTCTTGCCGGCACCAGCACCGTCTGGACGGCCGAGCCGACCATCGGCGATGCGCCTTACGTGGGGGGCCCATCGCAACTTCGGCAGCCGGTGCGCAATCCGTCGGACCTGCGTGACGTGGTCGGCCACGTGACCGAAGCCACCGAAGCCGATGTGGATGCCGCGTTGTCGGCCGCCGCCGCTGCCGCCCCGATCTGGCAAGCCACGCCGCCCGAGGCACGGGCCGCACTGCTCGATCGCGCAGCAGACCTCATGGAAGGCGAGATGCAGCACCTGATGGGGCTGATCATTCGCGAGGCGGGCAAGACGCTGTCCAACGCGATTGCCGAAGTGCGCGAAGCCATCGATTTCCTGCGCTATTACGCGGCGCAGGTGCGTGGCGGGTTCTCGAATGACACGCATCGCCCGCTGGGCCCGGTGGTCTGTATCAGCCCGTGGAACTTCCCGCTGGCAATCTTCACCGGCCAGGTGAGCGCTGCGCTGGCTGCAGGCAACCCGGTCCTCGCCAAGCCCGCTGAGCAGACCCCGCTGATCGCGGCGCAAGCCGTGCGCATCCTGCGCGAAGCCGGCGTGCCGGCCGGTGCCGTGCAACTGCTGCCGGGCCGCGGGGAGACCGTCGGCGCCGCGTTGGTGAAGGACGTGCGCACCAAGGGCGTGATGTTCACCGGCTCCACCGAAGTCGCGCGCATCCTGCAGCGCACGCTGGCCGGCCGCCTTGATGCCAACGGCGCGCCGATCCCGCTGATTGCCGAGACCGGTGGCCAGAACGCGATGATCGTCGATTCGTCCGCGCTGGCCGAGCAGGTGGTGGCCGATGTGCTGTCGTCCGCGTTTGATTCGGCGGGCCAGCGTTGCTCGGCGCTGCGTGTGCTGTGCCTGCAGGACGACGTTGCTGACCGCGTGCTCGCGATGCTCAAGGGCGGCATGGCCGAACTGGCGATGGGCAATCCGGATCGCCTCGCCACCGATGTCGGCCCCGTGATCGACGCTGAAGCGCGCGACAACATCGTCGGCCACATCGAAGCGATGCGTGCCAAGGGCCGGCGCGTGCATCAGGCACCGGTGCCGGCTGCGTGTGCGCACGGTACCTTCGTGCCGCCGACGGTGATCGAACTCGACAGCCTGTCGGACCTGACGCGTGAGATCTTCGGTCCCGTGCTGCACGTGGTGCGCTGGAAGCGTTCGGCGGACAACACCGGTTTGACGAAGCTGATCGAGCAGATCAACGGTACGGGCTACGGGCTGACGCTGGGCATCCACACGCGTATCGACGAGACCATCGCGCACGTGGTGGACCGCGCGCACGTGGGCAACCTGTATGTGAACCGCAATATCGTCGGCGCCGTGGTGGGCGTGCAGCCGTTCGGTGGCGAGGGCCTGTCGGGTACGGGCCCGAAGGCCGGCGGCCCGCTGTATCTGCTGCGCCTGCTGTCGACGTGCCCGCAGGACGCCATGCGCACCGCGCTGCAACTGACCGCAGGCGCGGGTACGGAGGTCGATACCGATGCGCGCCGCGCGCTGCTGGCGCCGTTCGATGCGCTGACGGAATGGGCTCGCAAGCAATCGCCGGAACTGGCCTCGCTGTGCGAGCGCCTGGCTGCAGCCTCGGCCACGGGCGCCACCGCCACGCTGCCCGGCCCGACCGGCGAGCGCAACACCTACACGCTGTTGCCGCGCGAAGCCGTGCTGTGCGTGGCGGCCGATCCGGTGGATTGGCTGCGCCAGCTCGCCGCCATCCTGGCTGTCGGCAGCCTGGCCGTTGTGCAGGAAAACCCTGCCATCGAAGCAGTACTTCGGGGCTTGCCGGCGGCAGTACAATCGCGCGTCCGTGTGGTCGGCTCGACCGACGAAGCGGCGTTTGATGCGGTGCTGCATCACGGCGATTCGGACCATCTGCGCGCCATCTGCGAAGGACTGGCACGGCGTGCCGGCCCGATCGTGGGGGTGCAAGGCCTGCCGCATGGCGGGGAAGGGCTGGCGCTGGAGCGCCTGCTGATCGAGCGTTCGCTGTCGGTCAATACGGCCGCCGCGGGTGGCAACGCCAGCCTGATGACCATCGGCTGACGGGGAGCATGAGCAGGATTCGCGGTTCCATGCGCACGACGGGTGCGGATGGGATGCGAAGCGGGAGGAGGGCGACGGTGATCCCGTCGCGCTATTGATCCAAATTGCGTTTGAACTAGGAGACGCACAAATGAAATTGAAGCAACTGTGGGTGGCGGCAGCACTGTGCGCGCTGGCGGGTGGTGCAATGACGGCCGCATCGGCCCAGGAAGTCATCAAGCTGGGCTTTGCTGCCCCGATGTCGGGTCCGCAAGCGCAATACGGCACGGACATGAAGAACGGCGCGACCCTGGCCATCGAAGAGTTCAATGCCACGCACCCGAAGATCGCCGGCAAGGAAGTCAAGTTCCAGCTCATGGCAGAAGACGACCAGGCTGACCCGAAGACCGGTACGGCAGTCGCCCAGAAGCTGGTGGACAGCGGCATCAAGGGCATGCTCGGCCACTTCAATTCGGGTACCAGCATCCCTGCGTCGCGCGTGTACAACCAAGCCGGCATCGCGCAGATCGCCATGGCAACCGCGCCGGAATACACCAAGCAGGGCTACAAGACGACGTTCCGCATGATGACTTCCGACACCCAGCAGGGTTCGGTGGTCGGCACGTTCGCCGTCAAGAAGCTGGGCTACAAGAACATCGCCATCGTGGATGACCGCACGGCCTACGGCCAGGGTCTGGCCGACGAGTTCGAGAAGGCTGCCAAGGCTGCCGGCGCCACCATCGTGCGTCGCGAATTCACGAACGACAAGGCCAGCGACTTCAAGGCGATCCTCACGCAGATCAAGAGCAAGAACCCGGACGCCGTGTTCTACGGTGGCGCCGAAGGCCAATCGGCCCCGCTGCTCAAGCAGATGCGCGAGCTGGGCATGAAGTCCACGCTGATGTCGGGCGAAATGTCCAAGACCGACGACTTCATCAAGCTGGCCGGCCCGCAAGCCGCGGAAGGCATGGTGGCATCGCTGGCCGGTCTGCCGCTGGAGCAGATGCCGGGCGGCGCTGGCTACAAGGCCCGCTATGAGAAGCGTTTCGGCACGCCGGTGCAGACGTACTCGCCGTACGCCTACGACGGCGCGATGGCCCTGATGAAGGCGATGGTGGCTGCCGGTTCGTCCGACCCGGCCAAGTACCTGCCGATCCTGGCTGCCACGAACACGCAAGGCGTGACCGCGAAGCACTACGCCTATGACGACAAGGGCGACCTGAAGGACGGCGGCATCACCGTCTACAAGGTCACCGGCGGCAAGTGGACGCCGCTGGAGAGCGTCGGCGGCAAGTAATCCGACCGGCTCTCAGCCATTTGCAGTATGAAAACCGCCCTCCGGGGCGGTTTTTCTTTGCCGGCGGTCTCAGGTTCCAAACACAGAGTTGTCGCTTTTTGTGTCGAAAATCACCGATCTATTATTAAATATCGTGTAACGCGGCTCTAACGCGTGTCAGTGCTTGGCTGACTTTCCCGGATGGGGGCTTCGGGTACCATGTCGCCCATGACAGGACTTCACGATCTCTTCCCTTCGTGGCCGCCCGCTCCCGGCGGCCTTTTCTGGATCGGGCTGGCGCTGGTTGGTGCGGCGTTGTGCGGCGAGTTTGCGCGCGCGGCGCTCAAGCTGCCGCGCATCGTCGGCTACGCGGTGGCGGGCTTGGTGGCCGGCGTGCTCGGCCGCCCGCTCATCGACGCCGACATGCTCGAGCAGACCCACATCCTGATCGAGATGGCGCTGGCGTTGGCGCTGTTCGAGTTGGGGCACCGCTTGTCGTTCGAGTGGCTGCGCGCCAATCGTTGGCTGTTGCTCACAAGCGGCTTTGAAAGTCTGCTGACCTGGGGCCTGGTCACCTGGGTACTGCAGCTGTTTGGCGTGGCGACACCGGTGGCAGTCGCCGCCGGCGCCATCGCGGTGGCCACGTCCCCCACGGTGCTCCTGCAACTCAAGAACGAACTGCGAGCAGAAGGCCAGGTGACGGAGCGCTTGCTCTCACTGGGCGCGCTCAACAGCATCTACGCGAGCGTGCTGGTGCCCCTCACCGCCGGCTGGCTGCATAGCGAGTACGGCCACTGGGCTGCGGCGCTGATCCACCCGCTCTACCTGCTGGCAGGTTCCGTGCTTCTTGCCTGGGTGGTCGGCAAGGCGGGCCATGCGCTGTATCACCGCATGGCGGGTGACGATCACTACGCGTTCCTGGTGCTGGTGGGCCTGGTGTTGTTTGCGCTGGCGATGGCCAAGCTGCTCAAGCTGTCGGTACCGCTCACGCTGCTGCTGGCAGGCGTGGTGTTCAAGCATCAAGACGATCACCCGCGCGTGTGGCCCTCGCACTTCGGCAGCGCGGGCAGCATCCTGATTGTGGTGATGATCGTCTCGCTCGGCTTGCCGCTCAAGGCGTCGGACTGGGTCATCGGTGGTGTGGCGGCGGTGGCGCTGGTGCTCTCGCGCTTCATTGCCAAGCTGGCGGCCACGACGGCGCTGGGCTCGTTCTCGGGGCTGTCGATGCGGCAGAGCGTTGCGCTAGGCCTGGCGCTTGGCCCCATGTCGGGACTGTCCTGGTTGCTGATGCACGACACGGCAGCGCTGTACCCGCAAACCGGGGGGCCGCTGGTGGCCATCATCCTGTGCACGCTGGCGATCCAGCAGATTGCTGCGCCGATCCTGACTGCACGATCCCTGCGCTGGGCGGGCGAGGTGCGGCAAGACAACGAACATCGCTAAGAGGCCTCCATGTCCCTCGAACCTTTCTCGAAATCCGAGGCGCTTACGTTTGGCGTCGAACTGGAACTGCAGCTCGTCAATCGCCATGATTACGACCTCGCCTCGGCGTCGCCAGACTTGCTGCGCATGCTCAAGGGCAAGGAATACCCCGGCGACATCAAGCCGGAGATCACCGATTCGATGATCGAGATCTCCACGGGCATCTGCCACAGCCACGACGAGGCGCTCTGGCAGTTGCGCGAGATGCGCGACCGCATGGCCGAAGCCGCCACGGCGCTGAACATCGGCATCTGCGGCGGAGGGACCCACCCGTTCCAGGAGTGGAGCCAGCGCCAGATTTCACAATCCCCGCGCTATCAGTACATCTCGGATCTGTACGGTTATCTCGCCAAGCAGTTCACGGTATTCGGGCAGCACGTGCACCTGGGCTGCCCGAATCCCGACGATGCGCTGTACCTGCTGCACGCCATGTCGCGCTACGTGCCGCACTTCATTGCGCTGGCATCGTCGTCGCCGTTCGTGCAAGGCGTGGATACCGGGTTCGCTTCAGCGCGCATGAATTCGGTCAGCGCCTTCCCGATGTCGGGCCGCGCGCCGTTCGTGCTGACGTGGGACGCCTTCATCGCGTACTTCGACAAGATGCACGCCACCGGCGTGATCGAAAGCATGAAGGACTTCTACTGGGACATCCGCCCCAAGCCCGAATTCGGCACGATCGAAGTCCGCGTGATGGACACCCCGCTGACCGTCGAACGCGCCGCCGCCATCGCCGCCTATATCCAGGCGCTGGGCCGCTGGCTGCTGCTCGATCGCCCGTTCATGCCCGTAGAAGACGATTACCTCGTCTACACCTTCAATCGCTTCCAGGCATGCCGGTTTGGGCTGGCGGGCGAATACGTCGACCCGGCCACGGGCAACCGCGGCGCGCTCGCCGATCACATCCTGGAAACAAGCAAGCTGCTGTCGGCGCATGCCGAGGCGCTGTCGTCCGAAGGTGCGCTGGATATGGTGCGGGAGGTGGTTGAGGCGCGCGACGCCGATGCCGAATGGATCCGCGCGGCGCAACGTGAAACCCGCAACCTGCACGAGACCGTGCGACGCGGTTGCGGGCGCTGGACACAGGCGGCAACGCAGCCCGCCTGACGCATCATCGAAGAACGGTCAGTCGCTTCGGACCGTTCCCGGCGCTTCCAGCCAGCGCTGCATGAACACGAGGTCGAGCCACTGGCCGTGCTTGATGGCCGCCTCGGGCATGCGGCCCACTTCCTTGAAGCCGAGCTTTTCATGCAGGCGAATCGAGCCCGCATTGGCACCGTCGATGGCGCCCACCATCAGGTGCTTGCCCAGGGCAGCGGCACGTTCGCACAGCGCCTCGACCAGCCGACTGCCCAGCCCCTTGCCACGCCAGTCGCGGTGTATGTGCACCGAGTGCTCGACGGTGGTGCGAAAGCCCGGGTAGGGCCGGAAATCCCCAAACGATGCAACGCCTGCCACCTGCCCATCATCGTCGGCGACCAGCACCGGATAACCCTGCGTTGCACGCAAGGCCAGCCACGCGGTGCGGTCTTCCAGCGTGACGGGTGTTTCGGTGTAGATCGCGTTGGAGTTGGCGATCACGTCGTTGTAGATGGCGAGGATGGCCGGAAGGTCGGCCTGCGTTGCGTCGCGGAGCAGCATGTTGCGTGATGGGGTCAATGAGTCGGACGCACCGCCAGTACGCGGCGCGCGAAGGCCCAGCATACCAAGGCGAAGACGATCAGCCCAAGCCATTGCGCCGTGCCTTCAAACGACGCCCCCACGATGGCCAGCGGCGCATCCTTGCCCGTGCTGCCGATCACTGCCGCCATCAGCACACCCACCAGACTTTCGCCCACGATCAGGCCCGACGCCAGTAGCACGCCGTGGCGGTTCGGCACCTCGGCATAGCGCTCGTACGGCACGCCGGCCGCCTGCGCGCGCTTGGCAAGAATCTTTTCGATGATCCACGCCAGCACCGCACCGGCCACCAGCACCGTGCTGACCGTCGGCGGCAGATAGATGCCGATGCCCACTGCCAGGACCGGCAGCCGCGCAACGCCGCCGCGTTGCTTGAGCGCCCAGTCGACGGCGATCAGCAGCACGCCGATGACGATGCCCGCAATCACCATGTTCCACTGCAGCTGGTGCGTGAAGATGCCGGTGGCGATGGCCGTCATGAGCGTCGCCTGCGGAGCCGACAGCGCCTGCGCCGCATCCATGCCGGCACGTGGCAGCGCACCCGGAAAGCCATACGCGTTATACAGCAGCTCCAGCACCGGCGAGATGACCGCGGCACCCGCCACGCAGCCGATCAGCAGCGCCACCTGCTGGCGCCACGGCGTGGCCCCGACCAGCCAGCCGGTCTTCAGATCCTGCAGGTTATCGTTGGAGATGGTCGCCACGGCCACCACGGCCGACGTTGTGAAGATCGCCAGCGCAATGCCCAGCTTGCTCGCCTCGGGCGAGCCCACGATGCCGTTGTCCGCGCCGATGGCCAACAGCAGCAGCGACACCAAGGTGATGGCGATGATGCCGATGCCCGAAATCGGGCTCGACGACGAACCGATCAGCCCGGCCATGTAGCCGCACGCCGCCGCCACCAGAAAGCCGAACACCACCGCAAAAATCACCGCGAACGTGATCAGCGTCCAGCGCGAGCCGGCCGACAGCATGGTCGGCGCCAGAAATGCGGCGAAGGTGATCACCAGTACCACGACCATCGCCAGCGTGACCAGCAGAATCCAGCGCGGCGCCATGTCCTGCTCGGTGCGCAGCGCGCCATCAGCCTTCGGGCGCAGGCTGCCAAACGAGCGCTTCACGCCGTGCACCACCGGGCCGATCAGCGTGCCCAGCGTCCACACGGCCGCCACCGCAATCACGCCAGCGCCGATAAAACGGACCTGCGTGCGCCACACATCCGTGCCAAACGCCGAGAGCGCCTTGCCCGCCGGCATCGGCGTGATGGACGTCAGATACGGCACGGCGATGCCCCAGGCGATCACCAGGCCCACCAGCATGGCCAGCCCCGCCACCAGGCCGATCAGATAGCCCGCGCCCAGCAGCGCAGTCGAAAAACCCATGGGCAAGCGCACCACCGCGGCGCCCGCAGCGAACCACCAGCTCGCACCTTCGCCGAGCAAGCGCAGGCCGCTGGTGGCAAACGCCACGATGGCCGCGACGATGCCACCCGCTGCCAGATCGCGCATGCCGGTGGCGGCGGGAACAGCGTTGTCATCGGCAGCGGCTTCACCGTCCGCTGGCTCGCCACTGCCCACGCGCAGAATTTCTGCCGCCGCCACGCCTTCGGGGTAGGGCAGGTCGCTTTGCACCACCATCGCGTGGCGCAGCGGAATCGTGAACACCACGCCGAGCATGCCGCCCGCCATGCAGACTCCAAACGTTTGCCAAAATGGGAAGCCTTGCCAGTGCCCGATCATCACCAGCCCGGGCAGAATGAAGATGATCGAAGACAGCGTCCCGGCCGCCGACGCCTGCGTCTGCACCATGTTGTTCTCAAGGATGTTCGTGCCGCCGAGCATGCGCAGCACTGCCATGGAAATCACCGCTGCCGGAATTGCCGAAGAGAACGTCAGGCCGACTTTTAGGCCCAGGTAGACGTTTGAAGCGGTAAAGATCACGGTGATGATCGCGCCGAGGATCATGCCGCGCAGCGTTAGCTCCGGCAGGGTCGCTGCCGGAAGGTGCTTGGGAGGATGGAGGGATTGCATCCTGCGGGTCTCCAAAGAAGGTTCTTGTGGCGCGGATTATAGAAGTGGACGGGGGCGGTGGCGCGGTGGATTTTTTTGGGGTGTCCTCTAGATTTTTTGTTTTTGGTGCATCCCTTGTTTCATCCCCTGCCGGGGCTGACTCACTTTCTTTGGTCTTGCCCAAAGAAAGTAAGCAAAGAAATGCGCGCCCGAGATGGCGAAAGATTCCTTCAATTTCCGTAACCGTGCGGAGGCGGGGAAAACTCGCTACGCTCAGACAGTTCCCCGCCTTTTTTCCGCCCGCTTACGAAAATTGAAGGCGCCATCTAGGGCAGGAAAGTCAAAGGACAAAGCCACACCCTCAGGGCGCAAGTCCAAACGAAAAGGCCAACCGCGCGATGGGTTGGCCTTTCTCTTTTGACGTTGAGCCCTTGATGGCGCCTTGAATTTTTGTGAGCGGGCGGAAAAAGGAAGGAGGCCTGTCTGAGCGAAGCGAGTTTGCCTCCTTCCCCGCACGGTCATACAAATTCAAGGGGAAGTCGCCATCTCGGGCGCGCCTTTCTTTTGCTTACTTTTCTTTGGCAAGACAAAGAAAAGTGAGTCGGTCCCGGCAGGGAACGAAAGGGGGGCGGACCACCAACGCAAAAACCAAAACCCAAACCAAATATCAACACTCCACAATATTCACCGCCAACCCCCCGCGGGCGGTCTCCTTGTACTTCGTCTTCATATCCGCCCCCGTCTCGCGCATCGTCTTGATCACGGAGTCCAGCGAAACATAATGCGTGCCGTCCCCACGCAACGCCATGCGCGCCGCATTCACCGCCTTCACCGACGCCATCGCATTGCGCTCAATACACGGAATCTGCACCAGCCCGCCGACCGGGTCGCATGTCAGCCCCAGGTTGTGCTCCATGCCAATCTCAGCAGCGTTTTCCACCTGCGCGGGCGAGCCGCCGAGCACCGCAGCGAGTGCGCCCGCCGCCATTGAACACGCCACACCGACTTCGCCCTGGCAGCCCACTTCCGCGCCCGAGATCGACGCATTCATCTTGTAAAGCATGCCGATCGCGCCAGCAGTGAGCAGAAAATCCACGATGCCGTTGTCGGTCGCGCCGGGAACGAAGCGGTCGTAGTAATGCATCACGGCCGGGATGATCCCGGCTGCGCCGTTGGTCGGTGCCGTGACGACGCGCCCGCCTGCGGCGTTCTCTTCGTTCACGGCAATCGCATACAGGTTCACCCAGTCGATCACCGACAGCGGGTCGGACAGCGTGCGTTCTGCCTGCACCGTGAGCCGCGAATACAACTCGGCCGCGCGGCGGCGCACATGGAAGGGGCCCGGCAGTTCACCTTCCGTGCGGCAGCCGCGCGCGACGCACGCCTGCATCACGTGCCAGATGTTGAGCAGGCCGGCTCGCACTTCGGCTTCGCTGCGCCATGTCAGTTCGTTTTCGAGCATCAGCCGGGCGATGGATTTGCCCGTCGATTCGCACATCGCCAGCAGTTCTTTGCCGCTGCGGAACGGATGCGGCAATTGGTCATGTGCGGCCAGCACCTGCGTGTTCGGTGCGCCAGCGGTGACGACAAAGCCGCCGCCGACCGACAGATAGCGCGCTTCGCGCAGGCGCTCGCCTGCTGCATCGAAGGCGTGGAACTTCATGCCGTTCGGATGCTCGGCCATCGCCTCGCGGCGGTAGAAGGCGATGTGCTCCTTCTCGGTAAAGCGCACCGCGTGACGGCCCAGCAGCGACAGCGACTGTGAGGCGCGCAGCGCCGCGAGCTTGGCGTCGATGGTGTCTGGGTCGATCGTGTCCGGCGCCTCGCCCATCAGGCCGAGGATGACGCCGCGATCGGTGCCGTGGCCCTTGCCGGTGGCGCCGAGCGAGCCGTACAGCTCCACGCGCACGCTGGCGACTTGCGGCATCAGCCCATCGGCTTCGAGGCCCGAGGCGAACATCAGCGCGGCGCGCATCGGCCCGACGGTGTGCGAGCTGGACGGGCCAATGCCGATCTTGAAGAGGTCGAAAACAGAAACAGCCATGGGGTAAGGCTCCGGGGGCGTTAAAGGGGGCAAGCGGCTTGTGGCCACGTGCGCCAGGTTGTTGTGTACGGCGCTGTCAGGACAACGCCTCGCCAGTCAACGGGCTGTGCACAGCGCCAGCCAGTCGGGCGCGCTCGCGGCGAGCCGTTCGGCCAGCGTGCGGTATTTCGGGTCCAGTCGCGCAGCCTGCCAATACAGTGTTCCGGCGCTTTTCGGCTCCCACATGCCGGAGAAGCCGGGCAGGCCCGCATCGGCTCGCTTCCTGTCGAAGGCAACGTGCGAGTGGACGTATTCCTCGTGCGTGCGGCTGCCGTCGGCATACGGCACGAGCCAATCCACGGCGGCGGCGAGCGTGGCGCCGTTGGCTGCGCGTTCATGTAGCCACTGCTGGCCGAAAGGCTGCACGGCAATCGCGGCCATCGTCAGCGGCTCGAGGTCGTAGACCACGTAGTGGAGTGCGTCGCGGTCCTCAAAGTCTTCTACCGACCCGTCCGGACGCACGTTATTGGCGAGCTGTTGCAGGAACAGGCGATGGACCTGCGCGAGCAAAGCGTGGTCACCCAGCGCGGCAGCGGACATTGCCATCAGCTTGATGCGATGGCTCTGCCAATTATTTACCCACGTGTGGGACAGCGGCTGGCGCGCCGACTCGGTGCGGGCGATATAGCCCTCGGCCAGCGTGCGCAGGAAGCGTTGCGTCTCTGCGCGTGTGCCGGGCGTCAAGCCGTCGCGCGCCAGCGTGTACGCCTGGATCAGCGCATCGAACTTTGTCTCGTCGATCGGGTTGAAGCTCGGTACATACGTGCCGACCCAGGCGTGCAGAAAGATGTCGACCTGCTCGGCGAACCGCGTGTCGCCGGTGAGGCGCCATGCCATTGCTGCGTCGCGCATGACCGGAAAGTCACGCGCGGCCGCTACCGATTCGTCGTAGATGCCCTGGTGCGGCAGCGTGCCTTCGGTATGCAGGCGGGGCAGTGGGTGCGGTGTCTGCTCGAGATGCTGGGTAGCGCGGGCGATCAGCTTTCCTGCAGCAGGTTCGCCGGACACCGCAGGCGAAACGCTGCACCAATCGCGAGCCGGCCTGGTCGCGTTGTGCGCGCCGGCGTATCCCGATGCCGCAGCCCCCGCCTGTATCGGCGAGCACGCGCCGCTTACCGCGACAGCGGCAGCACAGGCAAGCAGGCGGAACAGCGGGGCAGGTTGAAGCATCGGCATGGCAGGGTCTCGTCGCTCGGGTGAACTGTCGTCACCATAAACGGCGAGGCACGCTGAAAACAGCGGTTGTGAGAGCAGGTTACAGGGATTGCGCCACGTTACATGTGACACGGCGGCGGAGCATGCCGCCCCGCCGCCGCGTTCATCTCACTTCGAGGGGCATCAATCCTGCGCGTACTCGCTCATCGGTACGCAGGCGCAGAACAGGTTGCGGTCGCCGTAGACGTTGTCGGCGCGGCCGACCGGCGGCCAGTACTTGCGCGCGCGCAGCGATGCTACCGGGTAGGCGGCCTGCTCACGCGTGTACTTGTGCGACCAGTCATCGGCCATCACCACGGCTGCGGTGTGCGGTGCGTGCTTGAGCGGATTGTCTTCGCGGTCGAATTCGCCCGAGATCACCTTGTCGACTTCGCCACGGATGGCGATCATCGCGTCGATGAAGCGGTCGAGTTCCACCTTGGGCTCGCTTTCGGTCGGCTCGATCATCAGCGTGCCCGGCACCGGGAAGCTCATCGTCGGCGCGTGGAAGCCGAAGTCCATCAGGCGCTTGGCGATGTCTTCGTTGCTGATGCCAGATTCCTTCTGCAGCGGGCGGATGTCGAGAATGCACTCGTGCGCCACCAGGCCGTGCGCGCCCGTGTACAGCACCGGGTAGTACGGCGCGAGACGCTTGGCCACGTAGTTGGCCGACAGGATGGCCGTCTCGGTGGCGGCCGTCAGGCCCGCGGCGCCCATCATCGCGATGTACATCCACGAGATCGGCAGGATCGAGGCCGAGCCGAAGGCTGCGGCCGACACGTTGCCGATGTTCTGGCTCGCGTCTTCCCCCGACGCCGCGCGGCCGGGCAGGAACGGCGCGAGGTGCGCGCCCACGGCCACCGGACCGACGCCCGGGCCGCCGCCGCCGTGCGGAATGCAGAACGTCTTGTGCAGGTTCAGGTGCGAGACGTCGCCGCCGAAGTGGCCCGGTGCGGCCGTGCCGACCATGGCGTTCATGTTCGCGCCGTCCACGTAGACCTGACCGCCGTGGCTGTGCACGATCTCGCAGACGCGCTTGACGCCTTCCTCGAACACGCCGTGCGTGGACGGGTAGGTGATCATGATCGCCGCGAGGTTTTTGCTGTGCTCGGCCGCCTTCTTCTCCAGGTCGGCCAGATCGACGTTGCCGCGCTCATCGCACGCCACGACGACCACCTGCATGCCGGCCATCTGCGCCGATGCGGGGTTCGTACCGTGCGCCGACGACGGGATCAGGCACACGTTGCGGTGCGCTTCGCCACGGCTGGCGTGGTAGGCGTGGATGATCAGCAGCCCGGCGTATTCGCCCTGCGAGCCGGCATTCGGCTGCAGGCTCACGGCGGCGTAGCCGGTGGCGGCGCAGAGCATCTGCTCGAGCTGGTCGATCATCTCGCGGTAGCCGACGGTCTGGTCGGCCGGCGCGAACGGGTGGATGTTCGAGAACTCGGGCCACGTCACCGGCAGCATTTCTGCGGTGGCATTGAGCTTCATGGTGCACGAGCCCAGCGGGATCATCGTGCGGTCGAGCGCGAGATCCTTGTCGGCCAGGCTGCGCAGGTAGCGCAGCATTTCGTGCTCGGAATGGTGTGCGTTGAACACCGGGTGCGTCAGGTACGCGCTCTGGCGGATGAGCGAGGCCGGATACGCATCGGCGACGCCCGCTTCGGTCTGGTCGAAGTCCGGTGCGGCAGCGTGGGCGGCATGCGCGAAGATGTCCCACAGCGCAACGACGTCCGCGCGTGTGACCGTCTCGTCCAGCGAGATGCCCAGTCGCGCATCGTCGATCTGGCGCAGGTTGATGCCGTGCGCCTGTGCTGCGATGTGCAGGTTCGCGGTGCGCGGGCCAGTGGCGACGGTCAGCGTGTCGAAGAACGCGTCGGATTCCAGCGTGTAGCCGATCGCACGCAGGCCGGCTGCCAGCGTGGCGGTCAGGCGGTGTACGCGCTGCGCGATGCGCTTCAGGCCTTGCGGGCCGTGGTAGACGGCGTACATCGACGCCATCACGCCCAGCAGCACCTGCGCAGTACAGATGTTCGAGGTGGCTTTCTCGCGGCGGATGTGCTGCTCGCGCGTTTGCAGCGCGAGGCGGTAGGCCGGATTGCCTTGCGCATCGATCGTCACGCCGACCAGGCGGCCGGGCATCGAGCGCTTGAACGCATCGCGCACGGCCATGTAACCGGCGTGCGGGCCGCCGAAGCCGAACGGCACGCCAAAACGCTGCGTGTTGCCGATCACGACGTCGGCACCCCATTCGCCCGGCGCGGCCAGCAGCGTGAGCGCCAGCAGGTCGGCGGCGGCCACGACCAGACCGCCGGCGGCGTGCACGGCATCGGTCAGCGCCTGGTACGTCGCCAGATCGCCCAGCAGCGCACCGTTGGCGCCCGGGTATTGCAGCAGCACACCGAACGCGTCGTGCTTGGCAGCGTCGGCCGCCGGGCCGGTCACCACTTGCACGCCGATCGGCTCGGCGCGCGTGCGCACGACTTCCAGCGTTTGCGGCAGCACGTCGTCGGCCACGAAGAACACGGTCGACTTCGATTTGCCAATGCGCTGCAGCAGCGTCATGGCTTCGGCAGCGGCGGTCGCTTCGTCCAGCATGGACGCATTGGCGATGTCCATGGCGGTCAGGTCGATCACCATCTGCTGGAAATTCAGCATCGCTTCCAGGCGGCCCTGCGAGATTTCCGGCTGATACGGCGTGTAGGCCGTGTACCAGGCGGGGTTTTCGAGGATGTTGCGCAGGATGACGCCCGGCGTGTGCGTGCCGTAGTAGCCCTGGCCGATCAGGCTCTTGACCACGCGGTTCTGCCCGGCGATGCCGCGCAGCTTGGCAAGCGCCGCTTCTTCGGTCAGCGGCTGCGTGAATTCTCCCAGCGGCATGCCGTCCTGGCGGCGGATGGCCGGCGGGATCACGGCGTCGATCAGCGCGGCGCGGCTGGGGTAGCCCAGCGTGGCCAGCATGGCGGTCTGCTCGTCGGCAGACGGGCCGATGTGACGGAGCGAGAAGGCGTCGCGCGCCTCCAGGTCAGCCAACGTCGGGCGTTCGGCGGCAAGCGCCGAGGAAGCGGGGTGCGGAGCGTTCATGGCAAGGGCTCGAAATTCAGGCGATGCAAGCAATGGCCGATGCGCAGCGCAGGTCAGGGCGCGCGCACCGGCCGGAGGACCGGATTAGCCGATCTTTACTTCGTAATCAGCAGCCGACATCAGGGCGTTCACATCGTCGGCGTTGGTCGGCTTGATCTTGAACAGCCACGCCTCGTAGGCGCCTGCGTTCACGGATTCCGGCGCGCCGGCGGCATCGGCGTTGTTGGCGACGACCTCGCCGGCCACCGGGGCGAAGATGTCGGAAGCGGCCTTGACCGACTCCACCACGGCAATCGCTTCGTCCTTGGCGACGGCGCGGCCGGCTTCCGGCAGCTCCAGGAAGACGATGTCGCCGAGCTGTTCCTGCGCGAAGTCGGTAATGCCGATGGTCAGCGTGCCGTCGGCTTCAACGCGGATCCACTCGTCGTGTTCGGTGTACTTCAGATCGGCGGGGACGTTGCTCATGAAAGGGTTCTCCGGAAAATGGGTATTGGGGGATGCAAATTCGGTGTTCAGCTGACCAGCGCCTTGCCATTGCGCACGAACGGCAGTTTAACCACAGTCGCGGTCAACTTGCGGTCGCGAATTTCGACCTGTACGTCGGTGCCGATGGCCACGTCCTTGGGCAGGCGCGCCAGTGCGATGGAGAGCGACAGGCTCGGGCTGAACGTGCCGCTGGTGATTTCACCGTCACCGGCGGCCGTGATGACCTTTTGGTGGGCGCGCAGCACGCCGCCCTTGTCGCGCAGGATCAGGCCGACGAACTGTTCGCGTTGGCCGCCAGCCTGCAGCGCGGCCTTGCCTGTGAAGTCGCGTTCGCTTTGCAGGTCGACCGTCCAAGCGAGGCCGGCGTCGAGCGGCGAAACGTGCTCGTCCATATCCTGGCCGTAGAGGTTCATGCCGGCCTCCAGGCGCAGCGTGTCGCGCGCGCCCAGGCCTGCCGGGCGCACGCCGGCCTGCAGCAGGCGTTCCCACACGCCTGCGATCTGCGCGGCCGGCACGACCAGTTCGAAACCGTCTTCGCCGGTGTAGCCGGTGCGCGCCACCATGATCTCGCCCACGTTTTCCACGGTGACAAAGCCCGCGTTGAACGGCTTGAGCGCCTCGCCCACGGCCTGCGTGCCGGGCAGCGCGGCGTAGGTCTTGGCGCGCGCATTCGGGCCTTGCACGGCCAGAATGCCCAGCGGCTCGGCGCCCGCGTTGTTGTCGGAGCGGCGCGGCGTGATGGTCACGTCGGTGCCGGCGGCCGCGTTCTGCGCGACGATCCATTCCAGGTCCGTCGGTGCGGTGCCGGCGTTGACGACCAGGCGGAACCAGTCTTCGCGGAAGAAGTAGACGATCAGGTCGTCGATCACGCCGCCCTTGGGGTTCAGCATGCAACTGTAGAGCGCCTTGCCGGGCGTCTGGAGCTTGTCGACGTTGTTGGCGAGCAGCCCACGCAGGAAGTCGCGCACACGCGCCCCGGTGAGGTCGACCACGCACATGTGCGAGACGTCGAAGACGCCGGCGTCCTGGCGCACCGCGTGATGTTCTTCGATCTGGGAGCCGTAGTTGACGGGCATGTCCCAGCCGCCAAAGTCGACCATGCGGGCGCCCAGCGAGCGGTGGATGGCATTGAGCGGCGTGTGTTGGAGCGTCATGGAATCTCTCGGCAGAGGCGCCGCCACTGTGGCCGGGCGCGGCGCGTTATTCGGGACCAGAAAAGCAAAAAGGCCACCCGCGCAGCCTGATGCCTCATGGTGACGCCATGAAGATCAACAAGCTGCGCAGATGGCCCCTCTGTCCTTGGTACCTGAGAGATTGCGAAGCGGGGCGCATAGCGGTGCGCGCCGTTCGTGAGCCCCTTCGGTGGGCGCCCGCAGTGGTCGTGCGGCGCCAGCTCTCCAGAGTGCGGTCGGACGCATGTCCGCCGATCCGCCCGGTCCTGGATGCCTGAGAGTTTTCGGGTGCTACCCCTTCGGCGGCGCCTTGCCGTGTACGGCGGGCACGCTCTCCCGGATGGATGGGCGGAATTTACGGAAGGGGGATGGGATTGTCAATTGGGGTGGACTTGGCGGTTTCGGGTTGGGGGGAGGGCTGGATTTTTTGTGCTTGTGGTGCATCCCTTGTTTCATCCCCTGCCGGGGCTGACTCACTTTCTTTGGTCTTGCCCAAAGAAAGTAAGCAAAGAAATGCGCGCCCGAGATGGCGAAAGGCTCCTTCAATTTCCGTAACCGGGCGGAGACGGGGAAAACTCGCTGCGCTCAGACAGTTCCCCGTCTTTTTTCCGCCCGCTTACGAAAATTGAAGGCGCCATCTAGGGCAGGACCGTCAAAGGCCAAAGACAACGGCCACACCGTCGGGGCGCGGGCGGGAGCGCCTTGTTCGGGTGTGGCTGGTCTTGCTTTGACTTACTTGCCGATTTGGCGGCTGACCTGGTTTTCCTGCTGGTTCAGCGTGCGCTGCTCCTGTTTGGTGATGTGCCCACCGTTTTGGGCCGCCATGTCGCGCTCTTCCTGGCGAATCTGGCGGTCTTCCTTGTGCAGCTGGCGCGCCTGGCCCTTCGTGATTTCGCCTTCCTTCACTTCATTGTGGATGCGCTTGTTCTGGTTGGCGAGGCGGTGGTTGACCTCGGCGCGGCGCGGGTGGTTCTTTTGCCATTGCGTCTGGGCGAAGGCGCCGGTGGTGGCGGACAGGGCGACGGCGGTTACAGCCAGGATCTTGACGATGCGGTTCATGGTTTCTTCCTCCGGTGGGCGGCTGACCGATTCAGCCGCTGTCCTGTCCATAACGGCACGTTTTGGCTCCGGGCTGACCGTCATCGTGTAACGGGGCGTAAGCGGTGTAACGGCCGGAAGCAAAGCGAGGGGCGCAAACGCGTGCGGTGCGGTATTGGCACCTCCGACGGCGCCCCGGCAAACGGCTTTTCATCGGCTCAATCGATGCAAAGGCGCCGTGCTACCATCGCCCTCCGCTGTCGTTCCCGCCTGCTTTTTCTTCCGCCTGTTCCCATGTCTTCCGGTCTCGCCCACGGGCTCAATGCTGCCCAATCCGAAGGTGTGCATTACCTCGACGGCCCATGCCTGGTGCTGGCCGGGGCGGGCTCGGGCAAGACGCGCGTGATCACGCAGAAGATCGCGCACCTGATTCTCGACAAGGGCTTCGAGCCCAAGCACATCGCCGCGGTGACGTTCACCAACAAGGCGGCCAAGGAAATGCAGGAGCGCGTGGCCAAGCTGATGGACGGCAAGACGCGCGAAGACGGCAAGCGCATTCCCATCAAGCAGTTGACGGTCTGTACGTTTCACTCGCTGGGCGTGCAGATCCTCCGGGCGGAAGCCGAGCATGTCGGCCTCAAGCCACGTTTCTCGATCATGGATTCGGACGATTGCTTCGGCATGATCCAGGAGCAGCTCGCGACCACCGACAAGCAGTTGATCCGCCGCGTGCAGAGCACGATCTCGCTATGGAAGAACGGTCTCGTCGACCCGGACACGGCGATTGCCGAGGCGCTCGCCAACAACAACGTCGATGACCACCAGGCGGCGCTCGTCTATCGCAACTACGTGGCGACGCTGCACGCGTATCAGGCGGTGGACTTCGACGACCTGATCCGTATTCCCGCCGAGCTGTTCGCGCGCAATGAAGAGGTGCGCCTGAAGTGGCAGAACCGTCTGCGCTACTTCCTGGTCGATGAATACCAGGACACCAACGCCTGCCAGTATCAGCTGCTGAAGCTGCTGGCGGGCGGCTCGCACCTGCGTGCGCCGGCCTTTACGGCGGTGGGCGACGACGATCAGGCCATCTACGGCTGGCGTGGCGCCACGCTCGACAACCTCAAGCTGCTGCAGACGGATTTCCCCAACCTGAAGGTCATCAAGCTGGAGCAGAACTACCGCTCCACGGTGCGCATTCTGAATGCCGCCAACGCGGTCATCGCACAGAATCCGAAGCTGTTCGAGAAGACGCTGTGGAGCGAGCACGGCATGGGCGACGCGATCAACGTCACCAGCGCCAACGACGAGGAGCACGAAGCCGAAAGCGTCGTCTTCAAGCTCTCTGCCCACAAGTTCGAGCGCCGCGCGCAGTTTCGGGATTACGCGATCCTGTATCGCGGCAACTTCCAGGCGCGCCTGTTCGAGCAGATCCTGCGCCGCGAGCGCATTCCGTACGTGCTCTCGGGCGGGCAAAGCTTTTTCGACAAGGCCGAGATCAAGGATCTGTGCGCGTATCTGCGCCTGATTGCCAACGCGGATGACGACCCCGCCTTCATTCGCGCCATCACCACGCCCAAGCGCGGTGTGGGCAATGCGACGCTCGAAGTGCTGGGTTCGTTTGCCGGGCAGGCCAAGGTGTCGCTGTTCGAGGCGGCGATGATGGGCGGCATCGAAGCGCAGCTCGCGCCGCGCCAGCTGGAGCCGCTGCGCGTGTTCTGCGAATTCATCGTGCGGCTGTCGGACCGCGCCGCCAAGGAGCCCGCCGCCACGCTGCTCGACGAGATGATGGAAGGCATCCATTACGAGGCCTACCTGTACGACACCTACGACGAGCGCCAGGCCCAGAACAAGTGGACCAACGTGCTGGAGTTTCTCGACTGGCTCAAGCGCAAGGGCACCAAGCCCGAAAAGGATGACGACGAAGAAGCCACGGGCTTCGACAATGCCGATGGCTTGATGGACACCGGCAAGAACCTGCTGGAACTCACGCAGACCATCGCGCTGATCAGCATGCTCGAAGGGAAGGAAGAGGATCCGGATGCGGTGCGCCTGTCCACGCTGCACGCGAGCAAGGGGCTGGAGTATCCGCATGTGTTCCTGGTCGGCGTGGAAGAGGGCATCTTGCCGCACTGCCGCGAAGACGATGAGTTGACCGACGAGAAGATCGAAGAGGAACGGCGGTTGATGTATGTGGGCATCACGCGGGCGCAGCGCAGCCTGCATATCAGCTGGTGCAAGAAGCGCAAGCGGGCGCGGGAGACGGTGGTGTGCGAGCCGTCACGCTATATCGCTGAGATGAAGCTTGGAGAGGATGCCGGGCCGACGCCGGAGGACACCATGCCGGCGATGTCGCCGAAGGATCGGTTGGGGGCGTTGAAGGGGTTGTTGGCGGCTAAGAAACCTGTGGCTTCGTGAGTCGGTTTTGGGTTTTGGGTTTTTGTTTTTGGTTTTGGTGCATCCCTTGTTTCATCCCCTGCCGGGGCTGACTCACTTTCTTTGTCTTGCCAAAGAAAGTAAGCAAAGAAAGGCGCGCCCGAGATGGCGAAAGATTCCTTCAATTTCCGTAACCGGGCGGAGGCGGGGAAAACTCGCTGCGCTCAGACAGTTCCCCGCCTTTTTTCCGCCCGCTTACGAAAATTGAAGGCGCCATCTAGGGCAGGAAAGTCAAAGGACAAAGCCACCCCCTCTGGGCACAAGCCCAAACGACAAAGGCCAACCGCGCGATGGGTTGGCCTTTCTCTTTTGACGTTGAGCCCTTGATGGCGCCTTGAATTTTTGTGAGCGGGCGGATCAAGGAAGGAGGCTGTCTGAGCGTAGCGAGTTTGCCTCCTTCCCCGCACGGTCACACAAATTCAAGGGGAAGTCGCCATCTCGGGCGCGCCTGTCTTTTGCTTACTTTTCTTTGGCAAGACAAAGAAAAGTGAGTCGGTCCCGGCAGGGAACGAAAGGGGGATAAACCACCAACTCCAAAGAAATCAATTCCCCGCTCCCTGAATGTAATTCAGATCAACAAATTCGCTCCCCCGATTCCCACGCGTGAAATCCAGCGTGAACCCGCCCACATCAACGCGCGTCTGCAACGCGCGCCGCAGTTCCACGCCGGTCACCTTGCCGCCCGCGGCATTCATCGCCTGAACCAAATACACCGCGGCGATATACCCCGATAGCGTCGCGGCGGAAGGCGGCTCATCCAGAAACTGCTTCATCCGCGCCATATGCTCGCGCGCGACCTTGGTGACGCCGCTGGCCGGGTTTGGCACCGTCTGGGCGAGCAGCATGCCGCCGCTGTAGCCCGAGCCCAGGATTTCGCGCGCCACTTGAGGGTTGACGGACGACAGCCCGACCAGAAAGCCATACCAGCCCTGCTGCGCGAGCGCACGTCCGACGGTGGCGTAGGTGAGCGTGTCGCCGGCGACGAACACCGCTGTGGGCTTTGTCGGCGCGATGCGGGCCGCAAGCTCGGCCGGGTCTCCGGTGAGTGTGTAAAGGTCCAGCGTTTCGGCAGCATTTCCCTTGCCGATCGAGCCACGCAGGCGCACCCCGAGTTGCGGATCGAAGCCCGCTGCCGTGACGAGTGCAATTCGCCGCATGCCGAACTGCCGCAGCCGGTTGTGTGCGGCGACGATTTCGTGGTCGTAATCGGGACGGATGAACAAAACGTTGTCGGCGGTCGACGTCGCACCTGAGAGCGGGGCGAGCAATGGCACATTGCGCCGTGCGATCTCGGGAGACGCTGCCAGCACCGGCAGCAAGCGCTCGCTTACGCCAAAGAGCAACTCGACATGGTCGCGTTCGATCATGTCAACGGCCTGCGGGATGGCTTCGTTGAGCGCCACCTCCCGCCGGACGAGGCTGATGCGCCGGCCCTTGATGCCGCCGCTCTGGTTGGCTGCATCGAAAGCCACCTTGGCGCCCGCCATGAAGTCGCGCGCATAGTCGGCCTGGTCTGCGCCGCGCTCGATCAGTTGCCCCACGACGAACGACGTGCCTTGTGCATGCGCCGCCAACGCGACGGCCGCGCAGGCCAGTGCGCACGCGCAGCGGCGTGCCAGTCTCTGCCACATGGTGCTTCCCCCAAAAGACGAGTCGACGGCCTGTGCTGTTGTGTTGTTTTGACGGCCGGGCGCACGACTGGCGACGAGGCCTTGGCGCCGATCGCCGATGTTAGGGGGCAGAACATGACAGATCGGTGAAGTTGGGGCCCTCCCAACGGAGGGTGAGGCGCGTTTGAACAGGTGTGGACGCACGTTGACACATATCAACGCGGCACCCCCATCGCGGTTTTAGGATGAACCATCGCCCCACCAGAACCGCCCCATGTTTCCGTTCGCCAAGCCGGTCGACCCTCCGTCTGCCGCCCCCGACTCCGCCTTCCGCTGGTCGGCACCGCAGGTGCGCGCGCTCGCACAGCGCTTTGATACGCACGGCCCGCGCTACACCTCATATCCGACGGCGGACCGCTTCCACAATCGGTTCGGCAACGCCGACTATCTCGACGCCTTGCACCGCCGCGCCGCGATCGCGCCAGCGTTGCATGCGCCGCTGTCGCTGTACATGCACCTGCCGTTCTGCGCGAATCTTTGCTACTACTGCGGCTGCAACAAAGTGGTCACGAAGGATCGCTCGCGCAGTGCCCGCTACGTTGACACCCTTGCGCGCGAGATGGCGATGGTGGCCGACCAGATCGGCCCACTGCGCCGCGTGACGCAGCTGCATTGGGGCGGCGGCACACCGACGTTTCTTGCGCACGATGAGATGCGCGCCGTGATGGCCGCCACGCGCGAGCATTTTGCGCTGACGGGCGACGCCGAAATTTCCGTCGAACTCGACCCGCGCCACGCTGACGAAGGCACGCTGGAAGTCCTCGCCGAGATCGGCTTTAACCGCGCAAGCCTAGGCATCCAGGACTTCGACCCCGAAGTTCAACGCGCCATCCGCCGCATCCAGAGCGTGGAAGAGACGCGCCGCGTGGTCGACACCGCACGTCGGCTGCGGTTCGAATCGATCAGCTTCGACCTGATCTACGGCTTGCCGCATCAGCGCACCGAGACCTTCAACGCCACGCTCGATCGCGTGCTGGAGATGGCGCCCGACCGGCTGTCCGTCTACAGCTACGCGCATCTGCCGCATCTGTTCAAGCCGCAGCGCCGTATCGACGTGCTTGCGCTGCCGACCGCCGACGAAAAGCTCGATTTGCTCGCGATGACGGTCGAGCGCCTCGTTGCCGAGGGCTATGTCTATATCGGCATGGACCACTTCGCGCGGCCTGATGATGCGCTAGCCATCGCGCAGCGTGAAGGGCGGCTGCAGCGCAACTTCCAGGGGTATTCCACGCACGCCGATTGCGACATGCTGGCGTTTGGCGTGTCGGCCATCAGCCGCGTCGGCGATGTGTATGCGCAGAACGAGAGGGATCTCGACGCGTACTACGCGCGCATCGATGCCGGCGAACTGGCCGTGCTGCGCGGCATGTCGCTCACGCCGGACGACCACGTGCGCCGCGCATTGATCGGCGAGCTGATGTGCGGATTTGCCTTGGACATGCGCGTATTTGGCGCGCGCCACGGGCTGGACTTCAAGCGCAGCTTTGCGAGCGAGCTGCAGGCGTTGGCGCCGTTGGAAGACGCCGGGCTGGTGAAGGTGGGCGACGAGCGTATCGTCATCACGCCGCAAGGGCGCCTGCTCGTGCGCCGCATCGCGATGGTGTTCGATGCACACCTTCGCGATGCAGGCACGGAGCGCACGGCGCACGCAGAAGGCAAGCCCGTCGCCTTCGTTCCGCGCTACTCCAAGGTGGTCTGACGCAGCGTCAGGCCGTCGCGGCTTCGAACTGCTCGGCGCGCGTTTCCATCTGGGCGGATGCAACGGTCTGCGGCCAGATTTCCGCCAGGCGCAGCAGGTTGGTCGAACCGGCCTGGCCGAACGGCATGCCCGCCGTGATGGCGATCTGGTCGCCCGACACGGCAAAGCCTTCACGCGCGGCGGCCCGGCACGCCGCGTCCACCATCTCGTCGACATTGCTCACATCGGGGCTGACCGTGCTGTGCACGCCCCAAGCGATCGCCAGCCGGCGCGCCGTATCGAGGCGCGGCGTGATGCTGACGATGGGCGCCAGCGGCCGCTCGCGCGCGGCGCGCAGGCTCGTCTTGCCGCTGGACGTGTACGTGACGGTGGCCACTGCGCCCAGGATGTGCGTGACGTCGCGCAGGGCTGCGCAGATGGCGTCCTGGCGTGTGGGCAGCGGCGGTTGATGCTGCGCGTCGATCAGGTTGCGGTACAGCGGGTCGCGCTCGGTCTCGGCAATGATGCGGTTCATGATGCTGACCGCTGCTACCGGATGCTTGCCGCTGGCCGACTCGGCCGACAGCATCACGGCATCGGTGCCGTCGTACACGGCGCTGGCCACGTCGGAGGCTTCGGCGCGCGTCGGCACCGGCGCTTCGATCATCGATTCCAGCATCTGCGTGGCCACCACCACCGGCTTGCCATGCTGGCGCGCCATGCGCAGGATGCGCTTCTGCACGCCGGGCACGCGTTCGGGCGGCAGTTCCACGCCCAGATCACCACGCGCCACCATCAGGGCGTCGGATGCCTGCACGATGTCTTCCAGATGCAGCAGCGCTGCGGGCTTCTCGATCTTGGAGAGCAGGCCCGCGCGGTCGCCAATGATCTCGCGCGCGGCGATCACGTCTTCGGCGCGCTGCACGAACGACAGGGCGATCCAATCGACGCCCAGCGACAAGGCGAAGTCCAGGTCGCGCAGATCCTTCTCGGTAAGCGCGGGAATGGGAATCACGGCATCCGGCACATTCACGCCCTTGCGGTCCGACAGCGGGCCGCCATCGACCACGCGCGTGACGATGGCCGTCGGATCAGCCGCTTCGACTGCCAGGCGGATCTTGCCGTCGTCCAGCAACAGCGACTGGCCCGGCGCGGTCGCGGCGTACAGCTCGGGGTGCGGCAAGTGCACACGCGTGACATCACCCGGCGTCGGATCGCGATCGAGCACAAAGCGGTCACCGTTCTTGAGCACGACGCGGCCGTCGGCAAAGGTGCCAATGCGCAGCTTCGGGCCTTGCATGTCAGCGAGGATGCCGATCGGGCGGCCGGTCTCGGCCTCCACCTCGCGCACGGTGTCGTAGCGGTTGCGGTGGTCTTCGTGCGAGCCGTGGCTGAAGTTCAGGCGGAAGACGTCTGCGCCGGCGTCGAAGAGGGCGCGGATGGTGTCTTTGTCGCTGCTGGCGGGGCCGAGGGTGGCGAGGATTTTGGTGTTGCGGAAGCGGCGCATCGTTGATGGCTCCGGTGGCTGGCTATTGCTTGCTGCGTTTGCGGACCTTGATGGTCCATCTCCCTTTCACCCCCTGCCGGGGGCGACTCACTTTCTTTGTCTTGCCAAAGAAAGTAAGCAAAGAAAGGCGCGCCCGAGATGGCGACCCCTTCCTTGAATTTGTGTAACCGGGCGGAGACGGGGAAAACTCGCTGCGCTCAGACAGTTCCCCGTCTTTGTTCCGCCCGCTTACACAAATTCAAGGCGCCATCTAGGGCAGGGTACGGCCACACAATCTGTGTGCTCACCTGGAGGCTCTTGTTTGTTGCTGTTGCTGTTGCTGCTCGGTTTGCTTCGCGTTGTGCTGCTGGTTCCTGCTGCAGTCGTGCTCCGATTGTTTGGCCGTTGGAGCCCTAGATGGCGCCTTGAATTTCTGTTGCAGGGAGGAAAAAGAGTGCAGGCCTGTTTGAGCGAAGCGAGTTTGCCTCTCCTCCCTCCCTGCGACATAAATTCAAGGAGTCTTTCGCCATCTCGGGCGCGCCTTTCTTTTGCTTACTTTTCTTTGGCAAGACAAAGAAAAGTGAGTCAGCCCCGGCAGGGGATGAAACAAGGGATGAACCACAAAACTAAAACCCCCAATCCACCCCTCGCCCAAAATTAGCCAGTAATCAAAATCGCCCGAAAATCATTCACATTCGTCCGCGTAGGCCCAGTCACAATCAAATCCCCAAGCGCATCAAAAAACCCATACCCATCGTTGTTGTCGAGCAGTTGCTTAGCCCGCAACCCAAGCGCTTCAGCACGCGCCAGACTATCCGGCGTCAAGATCGCACCAGCGTTGTCTTCAGACCCATCGATGCCATCGGTATCGCAAGCAATCGCATGCACACCCGGCAAACCATCCAACGCCACGCCCAGCGCCAGCAAGAACTCGGCATTGCGTCCGCCGCGCCCATTGCCGCGCACCGTCACCGTGGTTTCACCACCCGACAGAATCACGCACGGCTTGGTGAACGGCTGATTGCGCGCCACGATCTGCCGCACGATGCCGGCGTGGACTTCTGCCACATCGCGTGCTTCGCCTTCAATGCTGTCCGACAGGATGTGGGCCTCATAACCGAGTGCGCGTGCCTGTGCGGCCGCCGCCTCCAGTGCGTGCTGAGCCGTCGCGATGACGTGACTGCGATGGCCTTCGAAACGTGCATCGCCGGGTTTGGGCGTCTCGCCCGCGCCGGTTTCCAGATGACGGCGCACCGCTTCGGGCACGTCGATGCCGTACTTGTCGATCACGGCCAGCGCATCCGCGCAGGTGGTGGCGTCGGGCAGCGTCGGGCCGCTGGCGATGAGCGTCGGGTCGTCGCCTGGAATATCGGAGATCAGCAGCGTCTCGACGCGTGCCGGTGCGCATGCCAGCGCCAGGCGCCCGCCCTTGATCGACGACAGGTGCTTGCGCACGCAGTTCATCTCGCCGATGCTCGCGCCGCTTTTGAGCAGCGCGCGGTTGACGGACTGCTTGTCGGCCAGCGTCAGGCCCTCCGCCGGTGCAGCCAGAAGGGCCGAGCCACCGCCCGAGATCAGGCACAGCACGAGGTCGTCTTCCGTCAAACCTTCGAGCAGGCCGACCATACGTTGCGCAGCGCGTTGGCCGGCTGCATCGGGCACCGGGTGCGAGGCTTCCACCACTTCGATACGGCCTTGCATGCCAGGCGCGCGGCCGTGCCCGTAACGCGTGACGACCAGGCCAGACAGCTCGCCCTTCCAGTGCTGCTCCACCGCCTCGGCCATGGCCGCTGCGCCCTTGCCGGCGCCGATGACGATGGTGCGGCCACGCGGCGGTTCAGGCAGGAATGCCGGCAGGCATTGCGCAGCGCTGACCGCAGCCACCGCAGTATCAAACAGGCCGTGCAGCAACGCGCGCGGCGACGGATTGGGCAGGGCAGCGCGCAGGGCGGCCTGGGCAGACTGGTCGTGGTGCATGGCAGAAAGCGGGGAGACAGCAAAAAGACTGCCGCCGCCCGAGGGCCGCGACAGTGCACACAACTTACACGCGCATTCAGGCGATGTCGTGGTTCGACATGATCTCGATCGCGCGGCACAGGGCCGAATGATCTTGCTTGCCCATGCCGTTGGCGGCGCAGGTGTTGAACAGCTCCTGCGCGGTGGCCGTGTTCGGCAGGGCCACGCCCAGCGTCTTGGCGCCCTGCAGGGCCAGGTTCAAGTCCTTCTGGTGCAGCTCGATGCGGAAGCCCGGGTCGAACGTGCGCTTCACCATGCGCTCGCCGTGCACTTCAAGAATGCGCGACGCAGCGAAGCCGCCCATCAGTGCCTGACGTACCTTTGCGGGATCGGCACCCGCCTTCGATGCGAACAGCAGCGCTTCCGACACGGCCTGGATGTTCAGTGCCACGATGATCTGGTTGGCCACCTTGGTGGTCTGGCCGTCACCGTTGCCGCCGACCAGCGTGATGTTCTTGCCCATCAGGTTGAACAGCGGAGCAACGCGGTCGAACGCAGCCTGCTCACCGCCCACCATGATCGTCAGCGATGCGGCCTTCGCGCCCACTTCGCCACCCGACACCGGAGCGTCCAGGTATTGCGCGCCGGTCTTGTTGATGCGGGCAGCAAAGTCCTTCGTCGCAATCGGCGAGATCGAACTCATGTCGACCACGATCTTGCCGGCTGCAGCATCCTTGCCGGCGTCCTTCAGCGCCTTGGCGACGCCCTTCTCGCTGAACAGCACGGCTTCAACGTGCGGGGTGTCCGGCACCATGATGAAGATGATGTCGGCACGCTTGGCGACTTCTTCCGCGCTCGTGCAGACCGTCACGCCGGCTTCCACCAGCGCGGCGGGTGCCGGGTTGACGTCGTGCACGAACAGCGTGTGGCCTGCTGCGCGCAGGTGACCTGCCATGGGGGCGCCCATGATGCCGAGGCCGATGAAACCGAGGTTCAGAGTTGCGGTTGCCATGGTGAGGGATCTCCTTGGTTTGGATGTGTTGGTGGTTTGCTTGTTTGAACCTTGGTGGTTCATCTCTCTTTCACCCCCTGCCGGGGGCGACTCACTTTCTTTGTCTTGCCAAAGAAAGTAAGCAAAGAAAGGCGCGCCCGAGATGGCGACCCCTTCCTTGAATTTGTGTAACCGGGCGGAGACGGGGAAAACTCGCTGCGCTCAGACAGTTCCCCATCTTTGTTCCGCCCGCTTACACAAATTCAAGGCGCCATCTAAGGCAAGGTACGGCCACACAATCTGTGTGCTGACCTAGGTGGCTCTTGTTCGTTGCGGTGTTGCTCGCTTTGCTTCGCGTTGTGCTGCTGGTTCGTGCTGCAGTCGTGGCCGATGGTTTGGCCGTTGACGTTCCTGCCCTAGATGGCGCCTTGAATTTCTGTTGCAGAGAGGAAAAAGAGTGCAGGCCTGTTTGAGCGAAGCGAGTTGCCTGCACTCCCTCTCTGCGACAGAAATTCAAGGAGTCTTTCGCCATCTCGGGCGCGCCTTTCTTTGCTTACTTTCTTTGGCAAGACAAAGAAAGTGAGTCAGCCCCGGCAGGGGATGAAACAAGGGATGAACCGCCCCGCCGGAACAAGGCAAACAAAAAATCAAGCAACGTTGTGAGCAGCCCGCCAGCCAAGGCCTTCAACGGTCCCTGCCTTGGGCTTGTACTCACACCCAACCCACCCCGTGTACCCAATCTCATCCAACCAACGGAACAAGAACTGATAGTTGATCTCCCCAGTCCCCGGCTCATTGCGCCCAGGGTTGTCCGCCAACTGCACATGCTTGATCTTGTCCAGATGGCGCTTCAGCGTGTTCGCCACTTCGCCTTCCATCCGTTGCATGTGATAGATGTCGTACTGCACGTACAGGTTGGACGCATCCACGTCTGTAATCAGATCCAGCGCCTGTTGCGTGCGGTTCAGATAGAAGCCGGGAATATCAAACGTGTTGATCGGCTCGATCAGCAGATCGATCTTCTCGGCCTTCAGTGCCTTCGCCGCAAACTTGAGGTTGTCCACCAGCGTCTTGCGTGCGGCGTCTTCGCTCACGCCTTCGGGGCGAATGCCCACCAGGCAATTGAGCTGTTTCACGCCGAGAACCTTGGCGTACTTGATGGCATCGCCCACGCCGTCTTGAAACTCGCCCACGCGGTCCGGCAGGATGGCGATGCCGCGCTCGCCGCCGTCCCAGTTGCCGGCCGGCAGGTTGTGCAGGACCAGGTCGAGCTGGAAGCGGTTCAGGCGATCGGCAATCTGGTCGGCGTGGAACGCGTAGGGAAACAGGAACTCCACGCCGCGGAAGCCCGCACGGGCGGCGGCTTCGAAGCGGTCAAGGAAGGCCTGCTCGTTGAAGAGCATGGTCAGGTTGGCTGCCAGCTTTGTCATGGTTTCTCCTTGTATCGGACGGTGAGGGAGGGACGCGCCGTCTTTATGCGGTGACGCCTTCGGCTTCCGTGAGGGTGTCTTCCAGGTCGAGCACATCTTCAAACTCGACCACGTTGTCGATCTCGGTGCCCATCGCGATGTTGGTCACGCGCTCGAGAATCACCTCCACCATCACCGGCACCGAGAACTCGGCCATCAGCAGGCGGGCCTGCGCAAAGGCGGGTTCGATGTCTTCGGGCTTGAATACGCGGATCGCCTTGCAACCCAGGCCTTCGACCACCTTCACGTGGTCGACGCCGTAGCCGTTCAGCTCGGGCGCATTGACGTTGTCGAAGGCGAGCTGGACGCAGTAGTCCATGTCGAAGTTGCGCTGTGCCTGGCGGATCAGGCCCAGGTACGAGTTGTTCACCACCACGTGGATGTACGGCACCTTGAACTGCGCGGCCACCGCCATCTCTTCGATCATGAACTGGAAGTCGTAGTCACCCGAGATGGCGACCACGTCGCTGTTGGGCGAAGCCACCTTCACGCCGATGGCGGCGGGAATGGTCCAGCCCAGCGGGCCTGCCTGGCCGCAGTTGATCCAGTGGCGCGGCTGGTTGACCGACAGGAACTGCGCGGCAGCGATCTGCGACAGGCCGATCGTGCTCACGTAACGCACCGAGTTTTCCCCCTTCTGCGGGAAGTACTGGTTCATCTCGCGGTACACGCGCTGCGGCTTGATGGGCACGTTGTCGAAGTCCGAACGACGCAGCATCGTGCGCTTGCGCTTCTGAACGTCGGCGTTCCAACTCTTGCGGCACGGCAGCTTGCCGGCGGCCTTCAGCTCACGCGCGACTTCAATGAACTTCTCCAGTGCCGCCTTGGCGTCCGAGACGATGCCCAGGTCCGGGCCGAACACGCGGCCGATCTGGGTCGGTTCGATATCGACGTGAATGAACTTGCGGCCCTTGGTGTAGACGTCGACGCTGCCCGTGTGACGATTGGCCCAGCGGTTGCCGATGCCGAACACGAAGTCCGAAGCCAGCAGCGTGGCGTTGCCGTAGCGGTGCGACGTCTGCAGGCCGACCATGCCGGCGTTGAGCGGGTGGTCGTCGGCGAGCACGCCCCAGCCCATCAGGGTCGGGACGACGGGCACGTTCACCAGCTCGGCAAACTCGACCATCAGCTTGGCCGCATCGGCGTTGATCACGCCGCCGCCGCACACCAGCAGCGGGCGCTCGGCCTGGCACAGCATCTCGATGGCACGCTCGGCTTGGGCACGCGTGGCCGCGGGCTTGTAGACCGGCAGCGGGCTGTACGTGTCGGGGTCAAATTCAATCTCGGCGACTTGCACGTCGAACGGCAGGTCGATCAGCACCGGGCCCGGACGACCCGAGCGCATCAGGTGGAACGCCTGCTGGAACACGCGCGGCACCAGCGCCGGCTCACGCACGGTGACGGCCCACTTGGTGACCGGCTTGGCGATCGACTCGATGTCGACGGCCTGGAAGTCTTCCTTGTAGAGGCGGGCGCGGGGGGCCTGGCCGGTGATGCACAGGATGGGAATCGAGTCTGCCCAGGCCGAGTACAGGCCGGTGATCATGTCGGTGCCTGCAGGGCCCGACGTGCCGATGCATACACCGATGTTGCCGGGTTCGGCACGCGTGTAGCCCTCGGCCATGTGCGAGGCGCCTTCAACGTGGCGGGCCAGCACGTGGTCAATGTTGCCAGCCTTGCGCAGGGCCGAGTACAACGGGTTGATGGCGGCACCGGGCACGCCGAAGGCGGTGGTGATGCCTTCTTTTTCCATCACCGCAACTGCGGCATCAATCGCTCTCATCTTCGGCATGGGGGTGTCTCCAGGAAGGGGAAGGTGGGAATACGTTGGAACTGATCCTATTCCCGCATGCCGATATGGATAAACGCAGCTTTCGTCAGTTGATTGCTAACCCAAAATACCGAATGGTTTTGCGTGCTGCACCAATATGGAGGCACGCAAACTGCCGAAAAGGCGCATGCTGCGGCCATTTGAAGCTGTTTTTGTGCGACGCAAAAAACCGGCCTGACGCGCTTGCATCGATCACATGGCCGTCCGCCATTTTTGCCATTCGTCATAGGTGATATGCGCCAGAAAGTCGCAATCCAGGTACGCAATGCTCACTAAAATGGTCAGACATTGCGAACTGGAATGATGGAATGGACAAGCTCAAGCAGATCGAAGCGTTCATCGCCGTGGTGGAACACGGCAGCATGGCCGCTGCCGCGCTCACGCAGGACGTGACGCCCGTCATGATCGGACGCCGCATCAACGCGCTGGAAGCCCGCCTGGGCGTGAAGCTGCTGCACCGGTCGACGCGCCGCATTGCGGTGACGGAGCAAGGCGCGGTCTTCATGGAACAGTGCAAGAAGGCGCTGGGCGAGCTGGACCGCGCGGAGCTGCTGGTTGCGGAAGGCCGCCACAAGGCGACCGGGCACCTGATCGTTTCGGCGCCGGCCGCCTTTGGCCGCAAGCACGTTGCACCGCATGCGCCGGACTTTCTGCGTGCCAACCCCGACGTGCGCATTTCGTTCAACCTGACCGACCGGGTGGTCGACCTCGTGCGCGAAGGCTACGACGTAGGCATCCGTATTGGCGGCGCGATCGATCCGAACTTCGTGGCGATTCGCCTGGCGTCGAACAAGCGCGTCGTGTGCGGCACGCCCGCGTACTTCTCCAAGCACGGCGTGCCTCGCACGCTGGATGATCTCGCGCGCCACAATTGCCTCGCCTTCAACCTGCAGGGCGGCCAGCAGCGCGGCTGGTATTTCCAGCAGAACGGCAAGGCCGTCACCGTAAAGGTGAACGGAAACCTCGACTGCAACGATGGTGAACTGCTGCACCGCTGGATGGGCGAAGGCCTCGGCCTGGGCTGGCGCTCAACGTGGGAGATCCAGCCCGAGCTGGAATCCGGGGCGCTGATGACGGTGCTGGGCGACTACGCGCTGCCCGACTACGACATCCTCGCCGTGTACCCGCAGCAGCGGCCGGTGCCGGCAAAGATCCGGTTCTTTATCGAGCATCTGAAGACCGTGTACGGGCAGGCGGGGTATTGGTCGCGAACGGGTTGAGCGTGCGGAAATGGATGACGGTTCCTACACTTGTCATCAGGCGCATCGCGGTGGCGCCCTCAATGCCGGAGACTGAAGATGCTACCCAGAACTGCAGTTGTCGGCGCGCTCATGCTCAGCACCTCGGCCGTGGCCTGCGATCTGACCGGGCTTGAGCATCCGCTGGTGTTCTCGCCTGGCGAGTCTGCGCTGCCGACCACCGAAATCCTGAAACTGGCGGAATGGGATTCGCAGCTCAAAGACGATTTTCGCAGCGGCGGCAAGTACCGGGTGCGCCTGCAGGAGGCGTCCGAGCCTGCTCCCGACCCAGAGCTGGCTGTGCTGCGCCTCAAAAGCCTCCAGGCCGTGCTGGACGCCGTCGGAATCGAGGGCGACAAAGTCGAGTCGTCCGAAGCCGATACACATCTGCGTGCCGTGGAGCGCGAGGGGGCCGCTCCCCACATGCCGACAGCCGCCTACGTCGTTTTCCAGCCGGACTGCCGGAACCCGTGTTGCCCAGGCTCCGCGCCCGCCGCTCCGCAGCGATAAGCCTAGCTAATCGCCACACGCCCTTGCGTCAGATCGCGCAGCGTGTTCCGTGCAGCCGCCTCGTCCGTCACCGGCAACCGCACCGTCAGCGTGACGCCCGCATCGTACGCAGCATCGACGAGCGTGTAGGCGCCATCGTCGATCCAGCGGCGGATGCGCGCCTCATCGGCGTAATCGGTGGCGAGGGTCAGCGTGGTGCTGGCGATGCGCTCCACGCGTTCGGCGTGCATGAGCGCAGTGGCAATGGCATCGGTGTAGGCGCGCACAAGGCCGCCCGCGCCGAGCTTGACCCCGCCGAAGTAGCGCACCACGGCGCCCAGCGTGGCGTCCAGATCGTGATGGCGCAGCACTTCCAGGATGGGGCGACCGGCGGTGCCGGAGGGCTCGCCGTCATCGGACATGCCGGACTGGCCGCCCGCAAGGAGCGCCCAGCAGACGTGAGTGGCAGCGGGGTGCTCCGCGCGCAGGCGTGCAATGACGTCCATGGCGGCGGCCCGGTCTTCCACCGGAACGGCCAATCCGATAAAGCGGCTTTTCTTGATGTCCAGCTCGGCCGAAACCGGCGCCCGCAGCGTGTAAGTCGGCACGCGCGGTCAGGCGAGGAGGGCGGCTACGAGATCCGTCGCCCGGCCGCCCGGCGATTCGAACTTGAGTGACGCCTCGGTGTGCGCCATGTGCTCTTCCATCAGGGCGATGGCGCCTTCCACATCACCGCGCTTGGCGGCTTCCAGGAAAGCGGTGTGTTCATCGGACGAACGTACGGCATCGTACGTGGACTGGTACATCATCGTGATCACTGAGCTGCGGGCGGAAAGCTCGTACAGCATTTCCTTGAGCACGCTGTTCCCGACCACGTCGGCCATCAGCAGGTGAAAGTCGGCCATCAGGCGATTGCGGCGCGGGACGTCAGACAAGTCGCCGCTGGCCGCCACCTTGTGCTCTTCGGCCAGGTGCTTTTCCAACCGCTTGTAATCGGCCGGCGTCGCCTTCGCGATGAACTCGCGCACCAGCGCCACCTCCAGCACGCGGCGCACTGCAAAGACCTCGCGCGCCTCGGTCTCGTCGGGTTTGGCGACGAAGGCGCCGCGGTCCGGCTCCATGCGGATCAGCTTGTCCTTGGCCAGCATCAGCAGCGCCGCGCGAATCTTCGTGCGGCTGACGTGGTAGACCCGCGCCAGCGCCTCTTCGCGCAGCTTGGTGCCCGGCGGCAGCCGATGCGCGACGATCGCCTGGGCGATGTCATCGGCAATGCCTTCGGAGGAGATGTCGGCGGCGGTGGTTTCAGTCATGGCACCGATTTTACCGCCGTCCGGCAGTCGAGCCGCTTCAGGCATGCGGCAGCGTATGGGCTGCAGGTGCCGCCACGCCAAGGCCGTGCGGAATCGCTTCGCCTTCTTCCGTGATATCGATCTTGCCGTCGAGCACCGCATTGGCGCGCACGCGGTCGATGTCTTTTTCCCACGCC